>NZ_JBHJWV010000003.1:0-472834 GCF_042266785.1 Microbacterium sp. NPDC056052 | reverse complement strand
CGTAGTACTCCTCGACGTCCTGCGCCGAGAGGGTCACGGGCAGCAGCCGGATGCCGTCCTCGGTGAACGGTGTGAGCTCGAGGTCCGGCTGCCCCCCCCCCCCCCCCCCCGCCCCCCCCCCCGCCCCCCCCCCGGGGTGGCGGGCGGCCCCGCCCCCCCCCCGGGGGGGCCCCGCTCGTCCGTTCTCTGGAGAGACTCACTCGTTCTCCGAAGATGGAAATCACTCCCCGCGCGCCGCTCTCCGATGCGTTTCCCCTCTCGAGGGTCGTATGCGGCCGACGTCGAGATGGCTTTCGCCGCTTGCCGGCCGCTGGCGGCAGCGCTTTCCATCTCACGGTGCCTCGGCACGGAGTCCGGGCCTCCGCCCCGGGTCAGCTCCGCCCGTGCACCGCCGCGTCCGCGCGGCGCACGATGTCGGCGTCAGTCACGTCGAAACCGGTGCTCCCGCCGCCCGGCCCGCTGGGGGCGGCATCCCCCGAGGGCCGTCGCGCGGAGAGGTGGATCGCCTCAACGCCGCAGGCGGTCAGCGCGGGGATGTCTTCGACCCGCACCCCGCCGCCGGCCATGATCTGCAGCCGCCCCGCCGCTGCCGCGACGAGAGCGCGCAGGGCGTCGATGCCGTCGATGCTGCGGGCGGCGCCTCCGCTCGTCAGCACGCGACGCACGCCGCTCTCGACAAGGGCATCGACGAGCGCCGCGGGCTCGGGCACCGTGTCGATCGCCCGGTGGAAGACGAGGTCCGCGTCGCCCGCGGCCTCCCTCCAGCGCTCGAGAGCACGGAGATCCACCGCGCCGTCCGCGGTCAGCGCGCCGACCACGACCGCTCCCGCGCCGCGCCGGACGACGTCGGAGACGTCGGCGGCGACGAGGGCGATCTCCTCGGCGCTGTAGACGAACCCGCCGACGCGCGGCCGGACGAGCACGGCGACGCGCTCCGGGTCACCGGCCACGGCGAGCACGGCGTCGACCGTCGCCCCCGAGGGCGTGAGGCCCCCGGTGGCTGCCAGCGCCTGGCAGAGCTCGATGCGATCCGCCCCGCCCTCGAACGCGGCCCTCGCACCGGCCGGCCCGTCGACGGCGATCTCGAGCGCGATGCGCGTCACGGCGCGACCGTGAGGGTGACGACGGGCTCGGCGCGCAAGCCGGCGGGGATGCGCACCATCCGCGTGCCGTCGCCGGATGCCTCCGACTCCGCCGCGGAGCCGTCCGCCCAGCGCGCCGCGCCGCCGGCCAGTTCGGCCGGAAGGCGGATCTCCCCCGTGCCCGGATCGAGGGCGTGCACGTGCACCCCGGCGGCCGACTGCGTGTAGCGGCGCGGCGCGCCGGTCTCCTCGCCGAAGCGCACCCACGGACGCGTCCCGTGGATCGCGTCGCCGTTCACACGCATCCAGGCGCCGAGATCGCGCATCGTCCGGCGCTGCAGCTCGGGGATCCGTCCGGCCGCGTCCGGACCCACATTGATGAGCAGGTTCCCGTTCTTGGAGACCACGTCGACGAGCATCCGGATCAGATCCGGCCCGGACAGCGTCTGGCGCTCGTCCTCCGCCTGGCTGTAGCCGAACGAGTAGCCGAGGCCGCGCGTGGACTCCCATGGTGCGTCCAGGATCCCGGGGATGTGGGTGTACTCCCTCGTGAGGAAGCCGTGGTACGGCACACCCCAGCGGTCGTTCACGACGCCGTCCGGCACCTTCTCGAAGTAGCGGCGCAGCAGCGCGGCGACCGCGAAGTCGTCATTCCCCTTGCCGCCGTCCGGCCACTCGATGTCGTTCCAGAGCACGTCGGGCGAGAACCGCTCGACGAGCTCATCGAGCTGCGCCGCCGCATAGCGCGAGAAATGCTCGTCGTTGCGGCGGTAGCGGAACAGGTCGGTGTCCGACTCGATCGCCGGGAAGTCGCTCGCGTGCCAGTCCAGCGCACCGGAGAAGTACACCCCGAAGCGCGCGCCGGCCCGCCGGGTGGCGTCGTGGAGCTCCGCGATGAGGTCGCGCCGGGGCCCACGGACGACCGCGTTGAAGCCGGTCGTGCCGGTGTCCCACAGGCAGAAGCCCTCGTGGTGCTTGGTCGTCGGGATGACGTAGCGGGCCCCGGCATCCACGAGCTCGCCGACGAAGGCGTCGGCGTCGAAGGAGGACGCGTCCCAGAGATCGGCGAGGTCCTCGTACGAGGTGCCGGGTCCGTAGAGCTCCTGGTGCCGCCGCCACGTCGGGCTGCCGGCGATCCGCACGGTGTTGCCGTACCACTCCGCGTACTGGTGCCACGCGTAGGCGTCCTCGGTCGGGATGTTCACGCCCTCGCCGTGCTGCACGGCCCAGGCGGGCACCGAGTACAGGCCCCAGTGCACGAAGAATCCGAGCTTGGCGTCGCGGTACCAGTCCGGCACACCGGCGGCGGGGTATGCGGGCGCGCCGGATCCGAAGTCGGGTCCGGTGCGCTTCTCGAAGTTCATCATGCGGGCAGCTCCTCTCCGCGACGGCTCACATGCGCGGCGAGCGCGGGGACGCCGTCGGTGTCGAACGGGAAGACTCCGGGCGCGAGCCGGTGGTGGCCCAGACGCAGCAGATCCTGATCCACGCCACCCGGGGTGAGGGCGAGCGTCCAGTCCGCGGCGAGGTCGTAGAGCTCGGGCTCGAGGTAGCCGATCTTGACGATCACGATGTCGGCGCTCTCGGGATCGAGCCCCAGCATCCGGAAGTCGTCCAGGTGGTGGAAGGGCTTGCGGCGCTCGGTGACGATCGCGTGGACGCTGCCGGCGCGGATAACGACCTGGGTGCCGGCGTCGGGGTCGCCCTCGGTGATCGAGAAGACCTCGCCCGAGAGCGCGACCGGGCCGCGCGGGCCGGGATCCACCCGTCCGCCGACCTCGAGCGTCACGGTCGCGCCGACGCCGGCGGCCACCGCCTGCGCCACCGCAGCCGCGTCGAACACGGAGGCGTGCACGACGACCCGTCCCGGCTCCGTGAGCTCAGGACGCGCGAGCAGTTCGCCGAGCGTCCAGGAGACGTCGCCCGCCCCGCCCGCGGTGGGGTTGTCGCCGGAGTCGGAGATGACGTACGGACGCGCGGCATCCGGAGCGAGCGCCCGGTCGAGCGCCTCGCCGAGGGTCGAGGTCGGACCCACGAACACGAAGTCGGCGCGCGCGTCCCAGTACCGCCGGGCCAGGCGCTCGGCCTCCCGCGCGATGACCGCGCGGTCGTCGCCGGTCACCATCACGATCGCCATGTTGCGCGGCTCGTCGGCCCAGGCGTAGCCGACCCAGATCGCCGCGTCCACGACGCCGTCGAGCTCCTCGACGTCCGGCACCTGTGCGTAGATGCCCCGCGCCGGCTCCAGCCGGGTGCTCGTCTTCTCCCCCGGCAGCAGCACGGGCACGGGAACCCATGCCTTGTAGGGGCGACGGCGCAGCGGATCGGATCCGTGCGGACCGCGCAGGCGCGCGAGCAGGTTCCACACCGCACGCTCCTTCGTGTTCATCCAATCCTCGTGCGGCGCCATCCGGTAGCAGGTGAGCAGGTCCAGCGCGTCGCGCAGCACTTCGGACACGTTGCCGTGCAGGTCCATCGAAGTCGACACCAGCACGTCCTCGCCGAGTTCGGCGCGCACGGACGCCGCGAGGTCGCCCTCCGCGTCCTGCATGCCGACCACGCTCATGGCGCCGTGGATGTCGAAGAAGAATCCGTCGAACGGACCTCCGGCGGCGATCTCGGCGCGGATGCCGCGCACGATCGCCTCCTTCATCCGCAGGTAGGTGCCGGGCGCCACGGCTCCGCCCGGCAGTGAGCGCCCGTGGTGGATCGGGACCCACTCGGCCGCCTCACGCAGCTCACGCCCCTCGTCGAGGAACGGGTAGTAGCCGAGGAGGTCGGCGCCCTCCCGGATCGTGAAGGCCTCGTCGCCGGAGATGTGCGGCGAGAACGTGCTGGACTCGATCGAGATCCCGGCGATGCCGATCCGAGGGCGGGCGAGACCCCGATCCTCGACGGCCGGGAGCGGCCCCATCCAGACCGTGTCGGCCTCGGGGCGGATGTTCGGGGTGGGCGCTGTCATGACGGTTTTCGTTCCTTCTCAGGCAGTGCGGGCGGTTCAGACGGTGGCGGGGACGGGATCGGCGAGCCGCGCGGACGCGAGCGCCGCTGCTCCTCGGGCGACGGCGTCGGCCGAGATCTCGGCCGGCACGATGCGCAGCGCGAACCCCGAGACCGGGGCGTCGGTGCGCAGCGTATCGAGGATGCCTGGCTCGAGCAGGTCCCACGCCTCGCGCACCCCTCCGCCGATCACGACCATGCCGAGATCGAGCAGGGACGATGCGACAGAGGCGGCGAGAGCCGTCGCCCGCGCGGCGTCCGTGAAGACGGCCAGCGCCGCGGTCTCCCCCGCCCTGGCGCGATCCGCGATCTCCGGGGCGGAGGCGTCGGACCCGGTGGCGGCGCGGTAGCGGCGCGTGATCGAGGTGCCGGAGGCGAGCGTCTCCAGGTGTCCGGTCTGCCCGCAGGTGCACACCAGATCGCTGAAGCCGGGCGTGTGCCCGATCTCCCCCGCCGCGCCGTGCACGCCGTGGTGCACCGCGCCGTCGAGGGCGATCGCGCCGCCGACCCCGGTGCCGAGCATGATGCCGAGCACGTCGCTCTCCCCGCGGGCCGCGCCCCAGCGCAGCTCGCCGAGCAGGAAGGCGTTCACGTCGTTCTCGACCCAGACGGGCGCGCCGAGGCGGGCCTCGAGCTCATCCGCGAGCGGGAATCCGCTCCAGTCGGTGAACGTGGCGGAGGCCGCGACGACGACGCCGCGCTCCTGATCTATCACGCCGGCGGCGCCGACGCCCACACCGGCCAGGGACGAGTCCAGCGCGCCGCACAGCCGGAGGACGAGGTCGGCGGCGGCGTCCGCCATCGCGGGGCCGCCCTCCGCGGCGGGCGCCGGCACGACGCCCTTCGCCAGAACCGCGCCGGTCTCGTCGGTCAGCACGGCGGAGATCTTCGTCCCGCCGATGTCGATGCCCGCGATCACGGGCGCACTCGTCTGCCGGTGCTGCACGGCACCGGATCCTGCGTCGTGTGTCATCGTCCGCCGAGCCCCGCCATCGCGATGCCCTTGACCAGGTGCTTCTGCAGCACGATCACGAGGACCGTGGTCGGCACCATCGAGATGATCGCCGCCGCCATCTGGAGATCCCAGCGCGTGCCGGTGAGCCCGGCAAAGCTCGCGAGACCGACGGGAAGCGTCCCGTGCGCGGTGTAGTCGACCGTGACGATCAGCGGCCAGAGATAGCTGTTCCAGAAGGACAGGAACGTGAACACTGCCAGCACCGCAACCGCGGACTTGGACAGCGGCAGGATGATCTGCAGGAAGGCGCGGATCGGACCAGCGCCGTCAACGCGCGCCGCCTCCTCCAGCTCGTAGGGAATGCCGCGGAAGAACTGCCGCATGAGGAATGTGCCGAATGCACCGAACGCGAACGGGAGGATCAGCGCCTGGTACGTGTCGACCCAGCTGAACCACTGCATCACCTGGAACATCGGGATGACCAGTACCTCGGCCGGCACCATGAGGGTCGCCAGGAACAGCACGAACACCGCATCGCGGCCCTTCCAGCGCAGCCGGCCGAAGGCGTATCCGGCCGTCGTCGAGACGATGAGAACGACGAGGGTCCCGGCGATCGCGACCAGGAACGAGTTGCCGATGTAGGTCAGGAACGGACCATAGGCGAACACGTCGGCGAAGTTGGACCAGCGCACCTCGGACCCGATGAGGGTCGGAGGCATCGAGAACATCTCGTTGTTCGGCTTGAGCGCCGAGAAGAAGGCATACACCAGCGGGGCCACGAAGATCAGCGCAGCGAGGTAGATGCAGACGTGTGCGACGATCAGCCGCACCCGAGCCGCGGGCGTGCTGGCTTCGCCGCGGGGGCGCTGCTCCGCCGAGAGGCGGCGCGGCGACGCTGCGGGCACGGTCAGGGTCTCAGTGCTCATAGTGCACCCACTTCTTCTGTGCGGCGAACTGGATTCCCGTGATCGCGATGATGATCGCGAACAGCACCCAGGCCGCGGCCGCTGCCAGCCCCAGGTCGCCGAAAGTGAATCCCTGCTCCCAGATGTACATGACCAGTGGCTTGGTAGCGTTGCCCGGCCCGCCGCCCGTCAGCATCTGCGGCTGCACGAACACCTGCAGCGAGGTGATCATGGTCATGATCGTCGCGAAGAAGATCGAGGGCGAGATCATCGGGAGGATGATGCTCCACACGCGCCGAAACCCTCGCGCGCCATCGATGCTCGCCGCTTCCAGCACGCTCTCGGGCAGCTGCTCGAGAGCCGCCGAGAAGATGAGCATGTTGTAGCCCAGCCCCTGCCAGACGCTCATCACGACAACCATGATCATGGCCCAGAACGGATCGGCGAGGAAGTTCGGCAGCGGCAGGCCGAACCAGCTTTGCGAGACGCCGTTGAACAGGCCCTGGGGCTGCAGCATCATCTTCCACACCAGCACGTTGCCCACCATCGGCGTCACGACCGGGATGAAGAAGAGCACGCGCAGGGCGCCGCGCCCGCGGATCCGCGGCCCCAGCCCCAAGGCGAGCACGAGCGACAGAGCGACGCTCAGCGGCACGTACAGCACTGTGTACACCGCCGAGTTACGCAGGGCCGGCCAGAAATCGGGGCTGCTCGTGAACAGCTTGACGTAGTTGTCCACGCCGTTGAAGGTCCGCTCGCCGAAGGTCGGCCAGTCGAAGACGCTCATCACGATCGAGAGCCCCACGGGCACGATCGTGAACAGGGCGAGACCCACCAGGGCCGGGCTTGCGAATCCCAGCGCCTGGCGGGCTTCGACCTTGGTGAGCGATCCCCGACGTCTCGTCGCGATCGTCATCTCGTCGAATTCCTCAGTGTTGTAGTGAAGGGTGCTTACTTGCCGAACTGCGACTGCGCGTTCGTCAGCAGATCCTTCATGCTCATCTGGCCGTTGTAGACGCTCACCAGGTTGGGCTGGATGTAGCTGTCGAGCTTCTGCCAGTTCTTGGTCATGTACAGCGGCACGGTGTCGCCGAACGCAGCCTCGAAGACGGTCTTGACCTGGGCCCGGTACTTCTCGTCGATTGACTGGAAGTACAGCGGCTGCGAGCTCAGGCGCGCAGGGTACGAGCGGCCGGAGGAGGCGATGTAGTCCTGTGCGTCAGTGCCGAGGAGGGCGCCGAGGACCTTCAGGGCGGCGTCGGGGTTCTTGCACGTCTTGGAGATGCCGTATCCCGAGCCGAGGATCGGGCCAGGGTTGCCGTCGATGCCCGCCGGGAGCGGGACCATGCCGGCAGCGAAGCCCGACTCGTTCTTCAGATAGCTCACGGCGTTCCAGGTGCCGTCGACGGCCATTGCGGCATTGCCGCCGGTGTACTGATTCTCGCCCCAGCCCGTGTCGGAGGCGGAGGCGACGGGCGCGGCCACCTTCTTCTCGGTGACGAGACCCGCGTACCAGCTGGCCGCATCGACGAAGTCCTTGTCGTCGATGTGCAGGGTGCCGTCCTTGGACGCGGGCTGCTTCGCCGAGTAGGCGATCGGCATCGACATCCACTGGTAGCCGCCCATGCCCACGCCGAAGCCGTACTTGCCGTTCTTCGTGGCCGCCGCCGCGATCGCGTCGAAGTCATCGAAGGTCCAGCCCACCTGAGGAGTGGAGGCGCCGCTCGCCGTGAGCAGGTCCTGGTTGTAGTAGACCAGCATGGTCGCCACATCGAACGGGACGCCGTAGGTCTTGCCCTCGAAGCTCAGGATCCCGTCCGCGCCAGGATTGAAGTCCTTCCAGTCGAGACCCGACTTCTTGAGGTCGTCGGCGGTGAGCTCGCGGAAGCCCTGCGTGTAGCCGCCCAGCTGCGCGCCGCTCATGCCGGTGATGCAGGCCATGTTCCCGCTGGCCATGTTGGTCGTCAGCTTCGTGAAGAAGTCGCTCCACGGTGCGGTCTGCAGCTTGATCTTGAGGTCGGGGTTCTGCTTCTGTGCGAACGCGATCTGCGCCTTGAGCGCATCGGTATCGGACTGGCTGCCCGACCACATGTCCACCACGACGGTCTTGTCGTCGGCGCCGGCACTGCTGCTCGAGCCTCCGCAGCCGGTCAGCACGAGCGCGGCGCCCACCGTGAACGCCGCCACAGGGACGAGGTGAGTCTTCTTCATTGAAATGCCTCCTCAGGCACGAACAGATCCTTGCTTCGTTTGAGTTCGAACGAAGTAATTCGGGGTTATGCCCTCATCCTGTCAGAGGCAGGCATGAAACTCCAGCCGAACATCGGATGTTTGACGCAGATCGTGAGAATTCCGTGATGAATCCGACCACTGCACGACTTCGCCATTAGAGTGATCTTCATTCGACCTCGAAGGAAGTGTCATGGCGCGTTCGGCAGACCGATCCCCCGACCACCGCGAACCCTCGGCATCCAGCGACCACACCCGGCAGATCGTCGAGCTGGTGACGCGCGGCGAGGCGCTGTCCCGCTCGGATCTCGCCCGCCTGCTCGGCATCGCGCCCTCCACCGTCTCCTTACGCGTGCAGGAGCTCGTCGACGCCGGAATCCTGCGGGAGAACGGTCAGGCGCAGTCCTCCGGCGGACGGCGCGCCCGGCGCCTCTCGCTCGGCGGCACGCCGCACCGCGTTCTCGCCGCGGAACTCGGCGGAGAGCACGCCCGGCTCGGACTGCTGGACCTGGGGGGCCACCTCGACCGCACGGCGACGATCCCGATCACGATCGCAGACGGCCCCGAGGCGACGCTCGCACTCGTCGAAGCGGGGCTGCGCGAGCTCGCCGAGGGCGCAGACATCCGAGCGGTAGGCATCGCGCTCCCCGGCCCCGTCAATTTCGAGACCGGGAGCGTGGATCAGCCCTCCCGCATGCCCGGCTGGCCCGGATTCCGCGTCGGCGAGGCGCTGACCGACCGCTTCGGTGTCCCCGCCGTCGTCGACAACGATGCGAACCTCATGGCCCTCGGCGAGCACCACCGCAGTCTCTCGCGTGATCAGCACAGCATCACGGTCAAGGCGGGCACCGCGATCGGCAGCGGCATCATCGTCGCAGGATCCGTGCATCGCGGAGCCACCGCGGCGGCCGGGGACATCACGCACACGCGCGTCGCGGAGGCCGCGGACTTCCCCTGCTCCTGCGGCAATCACGGCTGCCTGGAGACGATCGCGAGCGGTGCGGGACTCGTCCGTCAGATGCGCGAGCGCGGCGTCCCCGTCGCGGGCGCCGCCGAAGTGCTGGAGCTCGCACGCAACGGCGATCCGATCGCGACCACCCTCGTGCGCACGGCCGGCACGCACCTCGGTCAGGTGCTGTCCGGCGTCGTCAACTTCTTCAACCCGCACGCCGTCTTCCTCACCGGAAGCATGAGCGCGAGTGAACCCTTCCTCGCCGCCGTGCGAAGCCGCGTGTACGAGGCGTGCCATCCGCTCGCCACGCAGACACTGCGGATCGAGTCCGCACAGACCGGCCCTGATGCGGCGCTGTACGGCGCCGCACGCCTGGCGATGGAGCTGGTCGACCCCGTCGCCTGACGCGCGGCGCCGGAAGCGGCGCGCGAGGTGCCGAAGCGGCGGGTCAGGCCCCGGGCGCGAGCGTCAGCTCGATGACCGGGATCAGCACGTCGGGGCGCTGCACGGGCAGGTGCACCGTGAGCGTGCCCTCCGACTCCCCCGCCGGCGTCATCAGGGTCGCCTCCTGCTCCGGATCCGTCATCGAGGTCCTCAGCCAGGATCCGTCGTTCAGCAGCCGCGCGTAGGTGACCCGGTCCGCGAGCCCCTCCAGGTGCACGGAGCCGAGCGGCCAGGAGAACAGGTGCAGGTAGAGGCGGTCGCCGCGCCGGGTGTAGACGCCCTCGCGGGGGGCTTCGTAGGGGGCGTGGCCGGCGCCGACGATCGCGTCGCGGTGCAGCCGCATCCACTCGCCCAGATCCGCGAGCACGGCCTCGTCGCGGGGCGCGATGCTCCCCCGCCCGTCCGGCCCGATGTTGAGCAGCATGTTGCCGTCCATCGACACCGAGTCGGCGAACATCTGCACGAGCAGCACGGCCGACTTCTGGTCGTGATTGTCGCGGTGGTAGCCCCAGGATCCGTTGATCGTCTGGCAGGCCTCCCACACCTGCGGCACGCCGTCCACGACGATCGGCGCGGTCGGCTGGTACTGCTCCGGCGTCACGAAGTCGGCGGGGATCCCGAGGCGGTCGTTCACCAGCATCTGCGGCTGCAGCTCGCGGCAGAGAGCGAGGAGCGCTTCCGCATCCCAGTCTTCGGGACCCTTGCCGGCCCAACCGTCCTTCGCCTCGGGGTAGGTGAAGTCGAAGAACAGGTAGTCGATGTCGCCGTACCGCGTGAGCAGTTCGCGCACCTGTCCGTGCAGATACGCGCGGTAGCGGTCCATGTCCCGCTCGCGGTTGCGCTCGTGCTCGATCGCGTCGTCACGGCGCGGGTGGTTCCAATCCACCGTGAAGTCCGGGTGATGCCAGTCGATCAGTGAGTGGTAGAGACCCACGCGCAGCCCCTCTGCGCGCAGGGCGTCGACGTACTCGCGGACGAGATCCCGTCCGCACGCGGTGACGGAGGTGTAGTCGGTGAGCGCCGAGTCCCATAGGCAGAACCCGTCATGGTGCTTCGTGGTGAGCACGACGTAGCCCATCCCTGTCGCCTTCGCACGACGCGCGAGCGCGGCCGCGTCGAAGAGGTCCGGGTCGAAGTGGTCGAAGTACGCCCTGTACTCCTCGGCCGTCAGGCGCTCGTAGTTCTGCACCCACTCATGCCGCGCGGCCCCGCTGTACAGGCCGAAGTGCACGAACATCCCGAATCGGGCCTCGTCGAACCATTGCTGTCGCATCTCTGCCTCTCTCGTTCCTCGGAGGGCCCGCTCAGGCGGAGGGGTGCCCGACCACGCCCTTGCGCAGCAGCGCGTTGCCGTACTTTCGGGTCTCTCCCGTGCGCACCATCAGATAGGCGCCTTTCGCGACGTCGTAGTACGCGAAGCGCTCCACGAACCGGGTCGTCTCCTCGTCGGCGCCGGCGGCGGCCATGAGCTCGCGCTGCACGTCGAGCACGGTCGCGTCGGCCGACTCCATGAGGTCGATGCCGGGGGCGTCGTCGAGCGGCAGCACCGAGCGGATCGCCGCGACCACGGCAGGCGTCGTCGTGCCGGGCAGATCGACGACGCGTGCGCCGAGCGCCCACGCCGGGAAGTGCGCGTCGGCCACGACGACCGCGTCCGAGTGACCCATCCGATCGAGGTGCAGCAGCAGCTCACCCGTGAGCAGCGGGTCGATTCCTTCGAGCATGTCGTTCCCTTCGTGGTGGGCCGTTGCGCCGGTCGCTGTTCAGGCCGGGATGAGCATCTCGGCCGCCAGCTCGCGCCAGAGATCCGCGGGGATGTCGAGCGCGGCGAGCTGCGCGTTCTGGCGAAGCTGCTCCGGACGGCTCCCGCCGACCACGACCGAGGTCACGACCGGGCACTGCAGCGGGTACTGTATCGCGGCCGCCGACAGCGGCACGTCGTGCGCGCGGCAGACATCGGCGATCCGGGCCAGCCGCTGCCAGAGCTCCTCCGGCAGCGCGCCGTACTCATAGCGTCCGTCGCGGCGCGGCTCGCTCTGGGCGAGCAGGCCCGAGTTGAAGACCGAGGCGGCGACGATGTCCGTGCCACGGTCGGCGCACGCCGGGATCACGTCCGCGGCCGCGGGCTGCTCGAGCAGGGTGTAGCGTCCCGCAACCATGATCGTGTCGAGGTCGGCCGAGCGCACCGCGGCGGTCAGGGCGTCGGCGGTCATGGATCCGATGCCGATCCGGCCCACCTGTCCTTCCGCGCGGAGCGACTCGAGCGCAGGGAACGCCTCGGCGAGTGCGAGATCCAGGTCGTGCCGCTCCGGGTCGTGCAGGTAGAGGATGTCGATGCGCTCGATACCCAGGCGTTCGCGCGACCCATCGAGGCTGGCACGGATCCCCGCCTCCGAGAAGTCCCACACGCGCTGCAGATCGTCCGGGACGAAGAAGTCGTTCGCGGTGTCGAGTCCGCCTGCGACGTGGCCCGGGTTCGGGCGCAGGAGCCTCCCCGCTTTGGTCGAGAGCACGTACTCATCCCGCGGCTTGGTCTGAAGGAACGCCCCGAGCCGGCGCTCCGAGAGTCCGAGCCCGTAGTGCGGAGCCGTGTCGTAGAGGCGGATCCCGCTCTCCCACGCGGCGTCCAGCACCGCCCAGGCCTCGTCATCGCTGAGCGCGCGGAACAGGTTGCCGACGTTCGCGGCGCCATAGCCCAGGGGCGGGATCGCGGGCCGGGCGGCGATGTCGACGGACTCAGACATGCGCGCCCGCCTCACGGTGCGCGCCGGTCCAGAGGAACTCGGCACGGCTGGCCGCCTTCATCTCCATGCCGTTGCCGGGTGCGGTCGGCGCGGTGTAGGAACCGCCGCGGATGTCGGTCGGCACCACGAAGTGCTCGTGCAGGTGATCCACGTACTCGATCATGCGCCCCTCGCGGCTGCCGGAGACGGCGACGAAGTCAAACATGGACAGGTGCTGCACGGCCTCGCAGAGGCCCACGCCGCCGGCGTGCGGGCACACCGGTACGCCGAACTTCGCGGCGAGCAGCAGGTTCGCGATGTTCTCGTTCACGCCGGCCACGCGCACCGCGTCGATCTGCATGACCTGGATCGCCTCGGCCTGGAGCAGCTGCTTGAAGATCATCCGGTTCTGCGCGTGCTCGCCGGTCGCGACGCGGATCGGCGCGACGCCACGGGCGATCTCGGCATGCCCGAGCACGTCGTCGGGGCTCGTCGGCTCCTCGATCCAGGCGGGGTGGAACTCGGCGAGCGCGTTCACCCAGGCGATCGCCTCGGACACCTCCCAGCGCTGGTTCGCGTCGATCGCGATCGGGAAGTCGGGACCGCACACCTCGCGGGCCTTGCGGAACCGCCGGATGTCGTCGTCGAGATCGGCGCCGACCTTGAGCTTGATCTGCGTGAAGCCGTCGGCCATCGCCTCCCGGGCGAGACGCTCGAGCTTCTCGTCCGAGTAGCCCAGCCACCCGGGGCTCGTGGTGTACCCCGGATATCCCGTGGCGAGCAGCTGCTGCTCCCGCTCGGCGCGGTCGGCCTCGGCGTCGCGCAGGATCGCCAGGGCGTCCTCGCGGGTGAGGGCGTTGGTGAGGTAGCGGAAGTCGACGAGGTCGACGATCTCCTCCGGCGTCATCCTGGCGAGCAGCTGCCAGAGCGGAAGCCCGGCGCGCTTGGCCTTGATGTCCCACAGGGCGTTGATCACGGCGCCGATCGCCATGTGCATGACGCCCTTCTCCGGGCCGAGCCAGCGCAGCTGCGAGTCGCCGATGATCTCCCGGAACGTGCCGCCCATGTCGTCGAGCAGCGGCTCCAGCTCACGGCCGACGAGATGCCCGGCGAGCGCGTCGATGCCCGCGACCTGCACGTCGTTGCCGCGGCCGATCGTGAACACGAACGCGTGTCCGTCGATGCCGTCCGCCGCGTCGGTGCGCACGATGACGTATGCCGCGGAGTAGTCGGGGTCGGGGTTCATCGCGTCGGAGCCGTCGAGGCTCAGCGAGGTGGGGAATCGGATGTCGCTGGTCTCCAGCGCGACGATGCGGCTCACGGTTCTCCTGTTCTGGGCGGGCCATCGGGAGGCGCAGCGCAGACGGCGGTGACGCTCCTCGACAGTTGGAGTGTAAACATCGGATGTCTATACTGTCAACGCGGGATGCATCCGCGCACGTCGTTCCGGCAGCGGATCCGCTCATCCCCGTGAGAAGGCAGGAGAATCATGAAGTTCGCGCGTCTGGGAAACCCTGGATCCGAGATCCCGGTCGTCATCGCCGAGGACCGTACCTACGATCTTCGGTCCGTGACCTCCGATGTGAACGGCGATTTCCTCGCCGCAGACCCCGTGGGGCGCACGCGAGCCGCCCTCGATGCCGGCACCCTGCCGGAGCTCGCCGACGCAGAGGCGCGGCGCATCGGATCGCCGATCGCGCGCCCCAGTGCGGTGATCTGCGTTGGTCAGAACTACGCCGCGCACGCCCGCGAGTCGGGCGCGGAGCCGCCCACGGTGCCGATCCTGTTCCTGAAGACCCCGAACACGGTCGTCGGGCCCGACGATGCGGTGACCATCCCGCGCGGCAGCGAGAAGACCGACTGGGAGGTGGAACTCGGCATCGTGATCGGATCCCGCGCCGCCTACCTCGACTCCCCCGCCGACTCCGCCGCGCACATCGCGGGCTACGTCGTCTGCAACGACGTGTCGGAGCGCGCCTTCCAGATGGAGCTCTCCGGCGGGCAATGGTCGAAGGGCAAGGCGGCCTTCGGGTTCAACCCGACCGGCCCGTGGCTGGTCACACCCGACGAGGTCGACGTGCAGAACCTGCGCCTGCGCAGCTTCGTGAACGGCGAGCCGCGCCAGGACTCGAACACGAACGACATGATCTTCTCAGTCGCCGAGATCGTGCACCACATCTCGCAGTACATCACCCTCGAGCCCGGAGACCTGGTCCTCACGGGCACCCCGCAGGGCGTCGCGTTCGGCGGGAAGTTCCCGTACCTGCGCGCCGGTGACGTCGTGGAGATCGACATCGAGGGGCTGGGCGGCCAGCGTCAGGAGTTCACGGCATGGAAGGCACAGGCATGACCGGTCAGGTCGACGGACTCGTCGCGATCGTCACGGGCGGCGCATCAGGCATCGGCGCGGCGATCGCGGCGCAGCTGCACGAGCAGGGCGCGCAGGTCGCCGTGCTCGACCGCGACGTGGCCGGTGCGGATCCGCGCTTCGCCGCGTTCACCGCCGATGTGTCCGACCGCGCGAGCGTGGACGCCGCGGTCGCCGCGATCGGCGAGCGCTTCGGCCGCATCGACATCGTCGTGAACAACGCCGGGATCGGCGCGCAGGGCGACATCGCGGCGAACGGCGACGACGAGTGGGCCCGTGTGCTCTCGATCAACGTGACCGGCATCGCCCGCGTCTCCGCCGCGGCCCTGCCATGGCTGCGGAAGTCGCCCGCCGCGGCGATCTGCAACACCGCCTCGATCGCTTCGACCACGGGCCTGCCGCAGCGCGCGCTCTATTCCGCGTCGAAGGGCGCGGTCTCGGCGCTCACCAGGGCGATGGCCGCGGATCACCTCCGCGAGGGCATCCGCGTGAACGCCGTCAACCCCGGAACGGCGGACACCCCGTGGGTCGGCCGGCTGCTCGACTCCGCCGCAGACCCCGCCGCGGAGCGCGCCGCGCTCAACGCACGCCAGCCGCACGGTCGCCTGGTGTCGCCGGACGAGGTCGCCGGTGCGGTGCTGTACCTCGTCAGCCCCGCATCGGGATCCACCACCGGCACCTTCATCGAGGTCGACGGCGGCATGGCCCAGCTGCGCCTCCGGGCTGAGTAGTCCCGTCCGTCCCGCTCCGGACCGTGTCCCACTTCTGGCTGGACCGTGTCCCGCTTCTGGTCGCGGATCACCCCGATCTACAGCCAGAAGTGGGACATTGTCTTGCAGGTGCGACCCCGGGATCAGCCCTGGACGGCCTGGCGCAGCCAGCGCTCCACTCCCGCGATGTGCGCGGTCGCGAGCGAGGTCGCGAGCGACGGATCGTGCTGCGCGATCGCTTCGGCGATGGCGCGGTGCTCCGAGAGCGTGCGCTCCACGGCGCCCTGCTCCGTGAGGCCGCGCCACACCCGCGCGCGGATGGTCTGGCTCGAGAGGCTGTCGATGAGGCTCGCCAGGTAGCCGTTGCCGGTCATCCGCACGATCTCCCGGTGGAAGCGGATGTCGTGCGCGACGAGGTCGTCGATCGAGACGCCTGCGTCGATCCCGTCGATCTCGGCCCGCAGCGCGGCGATCGCGTCATCGTCGCCGTGCGTAGCGGCAAGGCCCGTGGCCTGGGATTCGAGCATGCGACGCACCGCGAACAGCTCGAGCAGCGAGTCGTCGTCGTGCATGTCGACGACGAAGCTGATCGCCTCGAGCAGCAGGTGCGGCTCGAGGCTCGTCACGTAGGTGCCGTCGCCGCGGCGCACGTCGAGGACGCGGATCACCTCGAGGGCCTTGACCGCCTCCCGCATCGAGTTGCGGCTCAGGCCGAGCCGCTCCGCGAGTTCCTTCTCCGGGGGCAACCGGTCGCCCGGGCCGAGTTCGCCCGACACGATCATCGCCTTGATCTTCTCGATCGCCTCGTCGGTGACTGCCATGGCGTCATCCTAGGGGCTTCCGTGAACATCGGATGTCTGCACCCCACGCGCTCCCATTTGCGTAAGGATGTCTCCATGCGCCTCCTCGACTCTCACCTGCACCTGTGGGATCCGTCCCGTCTCTACTACGAGTGGCTCGCGGGTCCACTGGCCCCGCGGTTCGCCGCCGAGGAGCTCGCGCACGCGGGTGTCGACGGCGCCGAGCGCGCGGCAGCGATCTTCGTGCAGGCGGAGTGCATCGAGTCGCAGTTCCTCGACGAGGTGCGCTGGGTCTCCGAGACCGCCGCGCACACGGGCGTCGTCGGCATCGTCGCCGGCGCGCGTCTCGATCGCGGAGAGCGGACGACCGCGCACCTCGCCGCGCTCGCGGGTCTCGAAGGCGCCGTCGGGGTCGTCGGCGTGCGGCACAACCTGCAGGACGAGCCCGATGCCACGGCGCGCAGCGACGCCTTCCTCACCGGCGCTGCCGCACTGGTCGCGCACGGCCTCCGCTTCGACGCGTGCGTGCGCGCCCATCAACTGCCCGACGTGTCCGACCTCGCCGCCGCAGTGCCCGCACTCCCGATCGTGCTGGATCACCTCGGTAAGCCCTCGATCGGCACGGCCGCGGATCCGCTCCGCCCTGCCGCGGCGTGGCTGAGCGATCTGCAAGAGCTGGCGGCGCATCCGCAGGTGTCCGTCAAGCTGTCGGGACTGCCGGCGGAGGCCGGCGGATCCTGGAGCCCGGCGCAGGTGGCCCCCTTCCTCGACGCAGCCGCCGAGGCGTTCGGGCCAGACCGACTGCTCTGGGGCAGCGACTGGCCGGTCTCCGCCCTCGGAGGCGACCCGAAGGAGTACCACCCCGCGAGCCGTGACCGATGGGCGCAGGCGGTGGCGGACTGGGCCGACGCGCGCGGCCTCGACGTCGATGCGATCCTCTGGGACAACGCCGCCCGGTTCTACGGCGTGGCGTGAGCCGCGCCGTAGCACCCTTCCGCGACGAGCCAGGTCCCTTTCACAGCGGGTCATCAAGTTGGCGAGTGAGGCTTGCCTTACCTATTATGTGATTCGCGACTTCCGCGACTCTCCCTCCACGAAGGACTCTCCGTGAACCGTTCCCTCCGACTGCTCTCCGCCGCCGCGGCGGCCTCCGCCGTCGCCCTCGCGCTCACCGCCTGCAGCGGCTCCTCGACGCCGACGTCGAGCACGGCCGGCAGCGACGACCTCGCCGGCCAGACGATCACGATCTACAACGCGCAGCACGAGGAACTCACCAAGTCCTGGACGGACGCGTTCACGAAGGCGACTGGCATCAAGGTCCAGGTGCGCAACGGCGACGACACCGAGATGTCGCAGCAGCTCATCCAGGAGGGCGACCGCTCCCCCGCCGACGTGTTCCTCACCGAGAACTCGCCCTCGATGTCGGCGGTCGAGAAGGCCGGCCTGTTCACCTCGCCCGGCGATGAGGCGCTCAAGAACGTCCCGACCGAGTACCGCCCGTCCTCGGGCAAGTGGGTCGGCATCGCCGCCCGCTCGACCGTGTTCGCGTACAACACGTCGAAGCTCACCGAGGCGCAGCTGCCGAAGTCCCTCATGGATCTCGCCGACCCGTCGTGGAAGGGCCGCTGGGCCGCGTCCCCGTCCGGCGCCGACTTCCAGGCCATCGTCTCGGCGCTGGTGCAGCTCAAGGGCGCCGACGCCGCCGAGGAGTGGCTCAAGGCCATGAAGACGAACTCGGTCGCCTACAAGGGCAACTCCACCGCGATGAAGGCAGTGAACGCCGGCGAGATCGACGGCGCCGTGATCTACCACTACTACTGGTTCGGCGACCAGGCCGAGACCGGCGAGAACTCGAAGAACGTACAGCTGCACTACTTCAAGAACCAGGATCCGGGCGCGTTCGTGTCGGTGTCCGGCGGCGGCGTGCTGAAGTCGAGCAAGCACCAGGCCGCGGCGCAGAAGTTCCTCGCATTCGTGACCGGCTCCGAGGGCCAGAAGATCCTGCAGACCGGCACGTCGTTCGAGTACCCGGTCGGATCCGGTGTGGCCGCCAACCCGAAGCTCGTCCCCCTCAAGGACCTGCAGGCGCCGTCCATCGACCCGGCTACGCTGAACTCCCAGCAGGTCACCGATCTGATGACCCAGGCGGGCCTGCTCTAAGGCGCAGACATCACCACGACGACCACCACCCGACGGGCGGCCGGAGCGCGACAGCTCCGGCCGCCCCGCGGCGTCTCCCGGGGAGCCGGGTCGCGGGTCGTCATCGCCGCCGGTGTCGTGGTCGCGGCGCTCTCGCTGCTGCCCTTGCTGTTCGTGGTCACGACGGCCACGCAGATCGGCTGGGACGAATCGGCGGCGCTGATCTTCCGGCCCCGCGTCGGCGAGCTCCTCACCAACACCGTGCTGCTCGTCGCGATCACCGTGCCGCTGTGCGCCGTGATCGGGGTCGGCGGCGCCTGGCTCGTCGAGCGCACCTCGCTCGCGGGCGCCGGCGCGTGGGGCGCGGTGCTCGCGATGCCGCTGGCGATCCCCGCGTTCGTGAACTCCTATGCGTGGGTCTCGGCGATCCCCTCGCTCGCGGGACTCGGATCCGGTGTGCTGCTGGCGACCCTGTCGTACTTCCCCCTCGTATACCTGCCGGTGCGTGCGGCTCTGGCCCGGCTGGACCCCGCTCTCGAGCAGGCCGCCGCGAGCCTCGGCCGCGGCCCCGTACGCGTGTTCTTCGGCACCGTACTCCCGCAGCTGCGCCTCGCGCTGCTCGGCGGCGCGCTGCTCGTGGGGCTCCACCTGCTGAGCGAATACGGCGCGTTCGCGCTGATCCGGTTCGACACCTTCACGACCGCGATCATGGACCAGTACCGGTCCACCTTCAACGGCTCCGCGGGCAGCATGCTCTCCGGCGTGCTGATGCTGCTGTGCTTCGCGCTGCTCCTGCTGGAGAGCCGCGCCCGCGGACGCGCGCGCTACGCGCGGATCGGATCCGGCACGGCGGCGCCGCCCCGGCCGATCCGGTTGCGCGGATGGCAGCTCCCCGCCCAGGTCGCCCTGCTCGCGCTCGGGATCGCCGCTCTGGGCGTGCCCGCGGTCGTGATCGGCGGATGGCTGGCGTACGGCGGCACGGCGGCCTGGATGGCGCCCGACCTGGTGCCGGCGCTGCTGCAGACCCTCGGCCTCGCGCTCGGCGGCGGCCTCGTCACCGTGATCGCGGCGTTCCCGCTCTCCTGGCTCGCGGTCCGGCATCCCGGACCGTTCAGCCGCCTGCTGGAGCGCACGAACTACATCACGAGCTCGATGCCGGGCATCGTGCTCGCGCTCGCCCTCGTGACCGTCTCGCTCTTCTTCGTTCCGGCGCTGTACCAGACCACCGCGCTGCTGCTCCTCGCCTACGCGCTGCTGTTCCTCCCCCGTGCCCTGGTCCCGCTGCAGGCAGGCATCGCCCAGGCGCCGCAGAGCCTCGAGGAGGCCGCGCAGGCTCTCGGGCGCCGCCCGTTGCGGGCCTTCTTCGGCGTCACCCTGCGCCTGGTGGCCCCCGCCACGGCCGCCGCCCTGGCGATGGTGTTCCTCGCCGTGGCCGGAGAGCTCACGGCGACGCTGCTGCTCTCGCCGATCGGCGTGCAGACCCTCGCCACGCGGTTCTGGAGCCTGTCCAGCGAGATCGACTTCGCGGGCGCGGCGCCCTATGCGACGCTGCTGATCCTGCTCTCCGCGCCGATGACCTACCTGCTGTTCCGGCAGTCCGCCGTGCTGTCCCGCGGGGATGCCACAGCCGGCCCCGCCGCGGCGATGTCCGCCCCCACGACCGCGGAGACCGCATGACCGCACACAACCTCGGATCCCTCGGCGCCGTGCCCTCCCCCGGCACCGGCCCGCTGCCGACCGCGCACCTGCAGGTCGCCGGCGTCACCGCCTCGTACGGCGGCCACAGGGTGCTGCACGGGGTGGACCTCGCCGTGCAGAGCGGCGGCATCACCGCGGTCGTCGGCGCCTCGGGATCGGGCAAGACCACGCTGCTGCGGATCATCGCCGGCTTCGAGCGCCCCGATGAGGGCGAGGTCGTGCTCGGCTCCGCGACCGTCGCCGGGCCCGGAGCCTGGGTTCCCGTACACCGTCGCGACATCGGCTACGTCACTCAGGACGGCGGGCTGTTCCCGCACCTGACCGTCGCACGCAACATCTCCTTCGGCCTGGACGACCTCGGCCGCACGGAGCGTGCGCGGCGGGTGACCGAGCTGCTCGATCTCGTCTCACTCCCGCACGACGTCGCGGAGCGCCGTCCCGATCAGCTCTCCGGCGGACAGCAGCAGCGCGTCGCCATCGCGCGGGCGCTCGCCCGGGAACCCGAGCTGATGCTGCTGGACGAGCCGTTCTCCGCGCTGGACACGGGCTTGCGCGCCGCGACCCGTGAGGCGGTGGCGCGCATCCTCATGGATGCCGGGACCACGACCATCCTGGTCACGCACGACCAGTCCGAGGCGCTGAGCTTCGCGGATCAGGTCGCCGTGATGCGCGACGGCCGCCTGGTGCAGACGGGGCATCCGTTCGTCGTCTACACGCGCCCGGCGGATCGCGGTGTAGCGGAGTTCCTGGGCGAGGCGATCGTCCTGGACGCATGGCTGGACGGATCCCTCGCGTCCTGCGCGCTCGGCTACGTGCCGGTGCGCAACCCGCCGGCGCGAGGCCGGGTGCAGCTCATGCTGCGGCCGGAGCAGGTGCAGCTCGTCGCCGACTCGCCGATCCGCGCGACGGTTGAGAAGGGCGTGTACTTCGGATCCGAGACGTCGGCGCGGATCCGGCTCGAGCCGCGCACCGATGCCGATCCGCGGCTCGATCCGGAGCCGCCCGTGATCACGATCCGGCATGCGAACGCGGCGCTCACTCGCCCCGGGCAGCGCATCGCCCTGCGCGTGGTCGGCGAGGGCGTCGTCTTCCGGGCGTAGCGCGCTGCGCCCGGAGCGACACCGCGGGGCCGCCTCGGGATCGCCCCGGGTCCGCCCCGGGCCCGGAACGAAGAACGGGCGCCCCTCGAAAGGGACGCCCGTTCTCACGTGGACCGTGGGTCAGCGCGCGGCGCTGCCCTCGACATAGTCCTCGTCCTGCGACTTCCAGGCGAAGAGCGCACGCAGCTCCTTGCCGGTGGCCTCGATCGGGTGCCCCTGCTCCTTCTCACGGAGGGCGAGGAACTCGGTCGCGCCGTTGTCCTGGTCCTCGATGAACCGGGTGGCGAAGGCGCCGGACTGGATGTCCGCGAGGACCTCCTTCATGCGGTCCTTGACACCGGCGTCGATGATGCGCGGGCCCGAGACGTAGTCGCCGAACTCGGCGGTGTCGGAGATCGACCAGCGCTGCTTGGCGATGCCGCCCTCCCACATCAGGTCGACGATGAGCTTGAGCTCGTGCAGCACCTCGAAGTAGGCGATCTGCGGCTGGTAGCCCGCCTCGGTGAGGGTCTCGAAGCCGGCCTGCACGAGGTGGCTCATGCCACCGCAGAGCACGGCCTGCTCGCCGAACAGGTCGGTCTCGGTCTCCTCGGTGAAGGTCGTCTTGATGACGCCGGCGCGGGTGCCGCCGATGGCCTTCGCGTACGACAGCGCGGTCGCCCACGCGGTGCCGGTGGCGTCGCGCTCGACGGCGATGATGTCGGGGATGCCACGGCCGGCGACGAACTCGCGGCGCACGGTGTGGCCGGGGGCCTTCGGCGCGATCAGGATCACGTCGACGCCCTCGGGCGCATCGATGTAGCCGAAGCGGATGTTGAAGCCGTGCGCGAAGGCGAGGGTCTTGCCCGCGGTCAGGTTCGGGGCGATCGATTCGCTGTAGATGCCGCGCTGGTGCTGGTCCGGCGCGAGGATCATGATCAGGTCGGCCCACTGGGTGGCCTCGGCGACGGTCTTGACCGCGAAGCCCGCCTCGGACGCCTTGGCGATCGAGGACGAGCCCTCCTTGAGGGCGATCGTGACCTCGACGCCGCTGTCGCGCAGGTTCATCGCGTGGGCGTGGCCCTGCGAGCCGTAGCCGACGATCGCGACCTTCTTGTTCTGGATGATCGACAGGTCGGCGTCTGCGTCGTAGAAGATCTCGGTGCTCACTGTGTGTTTCTCCTTGTTGTCGTTCGTCTCGCTTCGCTCGCTCAGCAACCGGGCGAAGAAGCAGGGGTGGTTCTGTGTCAGCCGCGCAGCACGCGCTCGGTGATGCTCTTGCCGCCGCGGCCGATCGCGAGAAGGCCGGACTGCGCGATCTCCTTGATGCCGAAGGGTTCGAGGGCCCGCAGCAGGGCGTCGACCTTGCCCTTGTCGCCGGTGACCTCGACCACCAGGGCCTCGGGGGCGTAGTCCACGACGGAGGCGCGGAAGAGGTTCACGACCTCCAGCACGTTCGAGCGGGAGTTGTTGTCGGTGCGCACCTTGATCAGCATGTGCTCACGCTGCACGGACGCGTTCTGCTCGAGCTCGACGATCTTGATGACGTTGATCAGCTTGTTCAGCTGCTTGGTCACCTGCTCGAGCGGGAACTCCTCGACGTCGACGACGACCGTGATCCGGGAGATCCCCGGGACCTCGGTCACGCCCACGGCGAGCGACTCGATGTTGAAGCCGCGGCGCGCGAACAGGCCGGCGACGCGGGTCAGGAGGCCAGGGGTGTCCTCCACCAGGAGGCTCAGCACATGCGTGGACATGGATCAGTCCTCCTCGTCGAAGGCGGGCGCGTGGTCGCGCGCGTACTGGATGTAGCTGTTGCTCACGCCCTGCGGCACCATCGGCCACACCATGGCATCGGCGCTGACGACGAAGTCGATCACGACGGGGCGATCGTTCGTCGCGAGCGCGAGCGTGATGGCGGCGTCGATGTCCTCCTCCTTCTCCACCCGGATCGCGAGGCAGCCGTAGGCCTCGGCGAGCTTGACGAAGTCGGGGATCCGGATCGTGCCGTGCCCGGTGTTCAGGTCGGTGTTCGAGTGCCGTCCCTCGTAGAACAGGGTCTGCCACTGGCGGACCATGCCGAGCGAGGAGTTGTTGATGATCGCGACCTTGATCGGGATGTCGTTGATGACGCAGGTCGCGAGCTCCTGGTTCGTCATCTGGAAGCAGCCGTCGCCGTCGATCGCCCAGACCACGCGCTCGGGCTCCGCGACCTTGGCGCCCATGGCGGCCGGGACGGCGTATCCCATGGTGCCGGCGCCGCCGGAGTTCAGCCAGGAGTTGGGGCGCTCGTACTTGATGAACTGCGCCGCCCACATCTGGTGCTGGCCGACGCCCGCCGCGTAGACCGCCTCGGGCCCCGTGAGCTCGCCGATCCGCTGGATCACGTGCTGCGGGGACATGAGGCCGTCCTCGGGCGCCGTGTAGCCGAGCGGGAACTCGGCGCGCAGCCCGTCGAGGTAGGCCCACCACTCCTCGATGTCGCCCTTGGCCCCGCCCAGGAGGCCGCGGAACGCCGCCTCCAGATCGGTGATGACCTCGCGCACGCCACCCACGATCGGCACGTCCGCCGTGCGGATCTTGGAGATCTCTGCGGGGTCGATGTCGACGTGCACGACCTTCGCGTTCGGGGCGAACAGCTCGGCCTTGCCCGTCACGCGGTCGTCGAACCGGGTTCCGAGCGCGACCAGGAGGTCGGCCTCCTGCAGAGCCAGCACGGCCGGGACCGTGCCGTGCATGCCGGGCATGCCGACGTGCTGCGGGTGCGAGTCGGGGAATGCACCGCGCGCCATCAGCGTGGTCACCACGGGTGCACCGGTGAGCTCCGCCAGCGTCAGCAGCTCGGCGGCCGCACGACCGCGGATGATGCCGCCACCGACGTACAGCACGGGCTTCTTGGCTTCCGCGAGCAGCGTGGCCGCGGCCTGGATCTGCTTGCCGTGCGCCTTGGTCACCGGACGGTAGCCGGGCAGGTCGTACTTCGGCGGCCACACGAACGGAGCCGTGGCCTGCTGCGCGTCCTTGGTGATGTCCACGAGCACCGGGCCGGGACGGCCGGTGGAGGCGATCTCGAACGCGGCGGCGATCGCGCCGGGGATGTCCTCGGGCGTCTTCACCAGGATCGAGTGCTTGGTGATCGGCATCGTGATGCCGACGATGTCGGCCTCCTGGAACGCGTCCGTGCCCATCAGGCGGGAGAACACCTGGCCGGTGATCGCGACGATCGGAATCGAGTCCATGTAGGCATCGGCGATCGCGGTGACGAGGTTCGTCGCGCCGGGGCCGGAGGTGGCGATGGTCACGCCGACCCTGCCGGACGCGGTCGCGTACCCCTCGGCCGCGTGCCCGCCGCCCTGCTCGTGGCGCACGAGGATGTGGCGAAGCTCGGTCGACGCCATCAGGGGGTCGTAGACCTCCATGATCGCGCCGCCCGGAATGCCGAAGACGTCGGTGACGCCGAGGAGCTCGAGGGAGCGCACGACGGCCTGGGCGCCGGTGAGGAGGGGCGCCGTCGCCGGACGGACGGGCGGACGCGGGACGGCTGGAGCGGTGTCAGCGGTCATGAAGGTTCCTTGCGATGGTGAACGATCGACGGAAGCGGCGGGACGATGCCCCGTCGCGGACGACTCTCCGACCCGGTCCGCGAGGGGCGGAGCGCACGGGTCGGGGATGCTGGGCTGGAACGCCTCGGGTGCAGCGCGGAGAAGTCGGCTCTGGTTCGCGACGGACGCCGTCGCGGCATGAGCCCGGCTCAGGCGTCTCGACGAGTGCATCGAGAGCACGAGCCGCGATATCGACCCGATTCAGATCACCATCGCGCCCGGCGGTCTGCGAGACCACCGGAGCTCTGCGTCCGATCCGGGATCCGGTTGTGCCTGCCCCGGTTCGAACGTGCATCAAGCCTAACCCATGATCGACGTCACGCCCGCCCGCGCGCATGACGGGCCGACGACCGGATCCGTGCTGCGCGCGCATGGAAGCAGTCTATTGTGCGGCTGCTCTGGCGTCCGCCAGGGCGTCGAGCAGCACCGCGAACTCCGCCGGATCCGCGACGCGCAGAGTCGCCGCGGTCTCGCCCGCGCCGATCCGCACGCCCAGATCCGCGCCGCCGAGCGTGCGCATGCCGTCCTCGTCGGTGACATCGTCGCCGGCGAACAGCACCGCGGTGGCGCCGACGTGCGCACGCAGCCGCGAGAGCGCCGCGTCCTTACCCTCGTCCCGCCAGGAGTACTCGCGCAGGTGATGACCGGTGCGCCGTCGCCACGAGGGGATCCGCTCGGGCGCCCACTTCTCGACGCGCACGAAGGCCAGCTCCTCCTGCCCCGGCGCGGCGCTGCGGGTGTGCACGCCGAACCCGAACGTCTTCGGCTCGTACACGACGCCGTCGAGATCCGCGATCAGCGCGCGCAGCTCGTCGATGACCTCGGCGCGGTCGGCCGGCTCCGTGGAGAGGTCGGTCTCCTCCCCCGTGTCGGGGAACCAGAACTGCGCGCCGTGGGATCCGGCGAGCAGGATCCGGGATCCGTCCTCGTGCTCGGTGATCTCGCGCAGGTCGTGCAGGCTCCGCCCGGACGCGTACGCCACGAACGTGTCCGGCAGCGCGGCGAGGCGGTCCACCGCGGCCGCGGCCGCGGGCAGGGCCCTCGCGGACATCGGGTCGGCCACGTGCGGCGAGACCGTGCCGTCGAAGTCCAGCGCCACCAGCAGGCGCGGGGTGGCCGCGATCGCGGCGAGGGCGGGGTCGTTCTCTGCGGCGACGGTCCAGTCGCGGGTCATCGTGTGCTCCGTACGTTCTCGAGGGCCGCGAGGAAGTCCCGCGACCAGGCGTTCACATCGTTCTCCAGCACCCGCTTGCGCAGGGCCCTCATCCGCCGCGACTGCTCCCGCGGCGGCATCTCCACGGCCTGCATGATCGCGTCCTTGAGGCCTTCGATGTCATGGGGGTTCACGAGCACCGCCTGACGCAGCTCGTCGGCGGCGCCGGTGAACTCGCTGAGCACGAGGACGCCCCGCTGATCGCCGCGGGTGGCCACGTACTCCTTCGCGACGAGGTTCATGCCGTCCCGGAGGGCCGTCACGAGCATGGCGTCGGCGGCCAGGTACAGGGCGACCATCTCCTCGCGGGGGAATCCCTGGTGCAGGTACCGGATCGCGGTGTGGTCCATGGTGTCGTGATCGCCGTTGATGCGCGCCACGGCCAGCTCGATCTCGTCTCGCAGCTGCACATAGGCGTCCACCCGCTCGCGGCTGGGGCTGGCGACCTGCACGAGCGTCACGTCCTCGACGGAGATCCTGCCTTCGTCCAGCAGCTCGCCGAATGCCTTGATGCGGTGCCGGATCCCCTTGGTGTAGTCGAGGCGGTCGACGCCGAGCAGGATCTTCTTCGGGTTGCCGAGCCCCTCACGGATCTCCGCGGCGCGGGCGCGCACGTCGGGGCGGGCGGCGAGCTCGGTGTACGGCGTGGTGTCGATCGAGATCGGGAAGGCGCGGGCGACCACCGTGCGCGGGCCGCCGTAGGGCACGGAGACCGTGGAGCCCTTGACGTCGAGCCGCAGCCGCCGGCGCACCGCGGCGAGGAAGTTCGTCGCGTCCTGTGCGCGCTGGAACCCGACGACATCGGCGCCGAGCAGGCCCTGCAGCACCTGATCACGCCAGGGAAGCTGGGCGTAGAGGCCGTGCGCGGGGAACGGGATGTGGTGGAAGTAGCCGATCGTGACGTCGGGCCGGCGCTCTCGCAGCATGGCCGGCACGAGCTGCAGCTGGTAGTCGTGCACCCACACCGTGCCGCCTTCGACGACCGCACTCGCGGCACGCTCGGCGAACCGGCGGTTCACCCGCACATAGGCGTCCCACCACTCGCGATGGTACTGCGGGGAGGAGATCACGTCGTGGTAGAGCGGCCAGATCGTGTCGTTCGAGAATCCTTCGTAGTACTCCTCGACGTCCTGCGCCGAGAGGGTCACGGGCAGCAGCCGGATGCCGTCCTCGGTGAACGGTGTGAGCTCGAGGTCCGGCTGCCCCGCCCAGCCCACCCAGGCGCCGTCGACGGACCGCATGACGGGTTCGAGAGCGGCCACGAGCCCGCCCGGTGAGCGACGCCAGATCACCTCGCCGTCGGGGCCCGGCACGCGGTCGACCGGCAGCCGGTTCGCGATGATCACGAACGAGGCGGTGGGGGTGGACGAAGTCATGGGAAAGCTCCTCACGGCAGCGGGGGATGCCTCCTCCAGGCTAGTCACCCGGTGTCGGTCGACGTGGTCCGGCGTCAGGACGCGGTGCGTCCGCCCCGCGCCAGCACCGCATTCACGATGCCGGCGAGCAGCACCAGGCCCGCCGCGAACACCGGCAGCGACAGAGACGCCTGCGCTCCCGCGGCATCGGCGACCTGCCCCGTCGACACGGCGCCGATGGCCTGCCCGACCACCATCGCGGATCCGAGCATCGTCATGACCGTGGCAGACCGGTCCACCGGGCCGAACGCGGCGCCCAGGCTGAACTGGGTGACCAGCGTGGGGCCGATCCCGCATCCCATCACGGCGAGCGCGATGAGCATGCCGAGGGGATCGCGCACCCACAGCAGCCCGAGGCTGCCGCCGAACAGGATGCCCGCGAACAGCAGCCAGCGGGCCGGCAGGGGGAAACGCGCGGGCAGGAAGGCGACGCCGAGGGCGAGGATCGCGGATCCGACCCCGAGCGCTCCGTAGAGCAGACCCGCCTCCTCCGGGCGGCCGTGCTCGGTCATGAACGCCGTGAGCGAGGTGAGCATGGCGCCGAAGAACACGCCGACGCCGAGCATGCCCACCACCACGATGAGCAGCTTCGGACGGAACAGCTCGGAGACCCGCGAGGTGGCGCGGCCGTCGGCGCCGCGCTGGGTGGAGACGTGGGCGGCCGTGGGGTGCAGCGCGAAGGCGCCCACGAAGACCAGGATCAGGGCCGCGGCGATCACCAGCGGCATCCACGGGGCGATCGCGGTGGCCAGCACGCCCACCAGGAACGGGCCGAACACGAACACGGTCTCGTCGGCCGCGGACTCGTACGACATCGTCGACGACGTGGTGCGCGAGCGGCGCTCGGCGGGCACGCGCTCGGCGATGATCGTGACCAGCCGCGACCGCGACATCGGGGAGACCTGCGGGGCGGTGGCCCCGATCGCGAACGCGCTCAGCAGCACGAACGGCTCGGCGGCCGAGGAGTACACGACCAGGGTGAACCCCACGAGGGCCGCGGCGTTGGCGACCGCGACGACGGCGAGGACGATCCGCTGGCCGCGGCGATCGGCCGCGGCGCCCAGCAGCGGGCCGAAACACGCGGTTCCGATGCCGACGGCGGCGGAGGTGAGCCCGCCGAGAGCGACCGACTCGCGCGCGGCGACGACGACGGTGAGCACGCCGACGACCATCATCGCGAACGGCAGGCGGGCGACGAAGGCGATGACGAAATAGGGCAGGCCGACCCTGCGGAAGAGGCTGGGGACGGCGAGGACGGGCGAGGTGTGCGAAGTGGTCATGGCGGAACAGGTCTCTGGCGTCGCCGCACGAGGGGGGACGCAGTCAGGTGCCGCCGCTTTCCGCCGGAAGAGCCGGCGGCCGGTAATGCACAACGGTGATCGGCCCAGTGTACCGAGCCGATCGACCTTCCGGACAGCGGGTCCCGCGCGTCAGGATGCGCGCTGGTTAGACTCGATGCCATGCGCAACTACCTCTTCGCGAGCGGTCTGTTCGGCGCGGTCACCAGCGGGATCGCACTGCTGCGCGGCACGCGCGACGCACCGATCACCTGGCGCGCCGTGCTGGCGTGGCTGAGCTGGGGCATCACGATCGCCCTCGCCGTGGGCGCGATCGTCGACTACCGCCGGGACGAGCGCGGGGAGTCCGTCTCCTTCGACTCCCCCGTCGCCCCCGTGCAGTACAAGCGCGCGAAGAAGGAGCTCAAGGCCGAACTCAAGGCGCAGCGCAAGGCCGACAAGGCCTGAACCCGGCGAGCCCTTCGACGGACTCAGGGACCGGATCGGACGGGCTCAGGGACCGGATCGGACGGGCACGGGGACTGCGAAACGGTCAGCCGAGATCGATCTGGTAGTGGATGAAGCCGCTGCGCTCTGCGACCCGGTCGTAGAGCGCGCGTGCGGTCGTGTTGCCCTCTGCGGTGAGCCAGTAGACCTTGTCGCTGCCTGCGGCGCGGGCGGCGTCCGTCACATGCGCGATCAACGCGCGGCCCAGGCCGCCTCCGCGGACGGACGGATCGACGAAGAGATCCTCGAGGTAGGTGTAGCCGGTCTTGGACCACGTGGCCGGATGCGCGAACCAGTGCACGATCCCGACGGCACGGCCGTCGTCGCCACGGGCGATCGCGCCCTGGATGTCTCCCGCCGGATCCACGATCCTCGCGAAGGTCGACGCGGTGACGTCCTCGGCGAGGACGGACTCGTAGAACGTCAGATACGCCTGCCAGAGCGGCAGCCAGTCGTCGCGGTCGGCCGCCGTCAGAGCCTGGATCGTCGTCATGCGCCGATCCTACGGGAGCGCCCACAGCCGCTCCCGTCGCAATCGATGCCGCTCTGAGCGAGTCTCAGGGGCATCAACTGCGACGGGAGCAGTGCTCGAACGCGCGCCGCCCTCACAATCCGCCTCAGCGCGTGAGGATGAGGGCCTCGCCCTGACCGCCGCCGCCGCAGAGCGCGACCACCGCGGTGCCGGAGCCCCGGCGTACCAGCTCGTGCGCCATGTGCACCGCCAGGCGGTTGCCGCTCGCGCCGATCGGGTGCCCGATCGCGATCCCGCCGCCGTGCACGTTGACGATCTCCGGATCCAGGCCGAGCACGGCCTCGGACCGCGCGACCACGGCCCCGAACGCCTCGTTGATCTCGACCAGATCCAGGTCCGCGGCCGTGATGCCCTGCTTCTCCAGCGCCCGCCGGATGGCGTTCGCCGGCTGCTCCTGGAGGGAGTTGTCGGGACCTGCGGTCTGTCCGCTGGCTCCGACCTGGACGAGCACGGGCCAGCCCTTGGCCTCGGCGTTGGCGCGCGTGGTGACGACGACCGCCGAGGCGCCGTCGGAGATCTGCGAGGAGTTGCCCGCCGTGATGGAGCCGCCCTCGGCGAACGCCGGCCGCAGTCCCGCGAGCGTCTCGACGGTCGTCTCCGGCCTGATGCCCTCGTCCGACGCCAGGACCACAGGCTCTCCGCGCCGCTGAGGCACGCTGACGGGCACGATCTCGCCCTCGAACACGCCCGCGTCGCGTGCCGCGGCCGCACGCTGGTGCGACCGCGCCGCGACCTCGTCCTGCGCCTCGCGGGTGAGCCCGAAGCGCGGGTTGTGCCGCTCGGTCGACGCACCCATGCTCTCCTTGTCATAGGCGTCGGTGAGACCGTCGTACGCCATGTGGTCGAGAACCTCGACGGATCCGTAGGCCCAGCCGTCGCGGGAACCCATCATCAGGTGGGGCGCCCGCGTCATCGACTCCATGCCGGCCGCGACCACCGTGAGGGCGTCGCCGGTGCGGATCATCCGCGCGGCATCGATGATGGCGGTGAGCCCCGACAGGCACACCTTGTTGACGGAGTGGGAGGGGACGTCCCATCCGATGCCCGCTCCGATCGCGGCCTGCCGGGCGGCGTTCTGCCCGGAACCTGCGGCCAGCACCTGCCCGACGATGACGGCGTCGATCTCGGCCGGGTCGACCCCGCCCTGCTCGAGCGCGCCGCGGATCGCGAGCGAACCCAGCTGCGGCGCCGTGAAGGAGGCCAGCTGACCCTTCAGACGCCCCTGCGGCGTGCGCGCCGCCGCGACGATGACGATGTCGTCTGCACTCATGATCACTCCAGTCCTTCCGCGACCCGCAGCGTCGGCTGGGTCGCATCCTTCACATCCTGCACGCTCACCCCTGGTGCGAGCTCCACGAGCTTCAGGCCGTCCGGCGTGACGTCGATCACGGCCAGATCCGTGATGATCCGATGCACCACCGCGCGGCCCGTGAGCGGCAGCGAGCACTCGTCCACGATCTTCGCGGAGCCGTCGCGGGCGACGTGCTCCATGAGCACGATCACGCGGCCGGCGCCGTGCACGAGGTCCATCGCGCCGCCCGGGCCTTTGACCATCTTCCCGGGGATCATCCAGTTCGCGAGATCCCCGGTGGCGCTCACCTGCATCGCGCCGAGGATCGCGGCATCGATCTTGCCGCCGCGGATCATGCCGAAGCTGAGCCCCGAGTCGAAGAACGCCGCGCCGGGCAACGTGGTGACGGTCTCCTTGCCGGCGTTGATGAGGTCGGGGTCGACCGCGTCCTCCGTGGGATAGGGGCCGACGCCGAGGATGCCGTTCTCCGACTGGAGCACGAGCGTCACGCCCTCCGGCACGTAGTTGGGCACGAGCGTGGGCAGCCCGATGCCGAGGTTCACGTAGGATCCGTCGGAAAGCTCGCGGGCCGCGCGCACCGCCATCTCGTCGCGTGTCAGTGCCATGTCAGGCCTCCCCGTTCCCGGCGCCGTTCGAAGGGCGCACGGTGCGCCGCTCGATGCGCTTCTCGATGTCGGATCCGACCTCGACCACACGGTGCACATACACGCCGGGCAGATGGACCTGATCCGGATCCAGCTCCCCCGGCTCGACGAGCCGCTCGACCTGGGCGATGCAGATGCGCCCCGCCATCGCGGCGAGCGGGTTGAAGTTGCGCGCGGCCTTGTTGAAGATCAGGTTGCCGTGCCGGTCGCCGAGCGCGGCGTGCACGAGTGCGAAGTCGGTGGTGATCGCTTCCTCGAGCACGAACTCCCGCGGCTGCCCGTGCATCTCGAAGGTGCGCACGTCCTTGGCGGGCGAGGCGATCGCGACGGACCCGTCCGCGGCGTAGCGCCGCGGCAGCCCGCCCTCCGCGACCTGGGTGCCGACCCCGGTCTGCGTGTAGAAGGCGGCGATGCCGGATCCGCCGGCGCGGAGCTTCTCGGCGAGCGTGCCCTGCGGCGTCAGTTCGAGCTCCAGTTCACCGGACAGGAACTGGCGCTCGAACTCCTTGTTCTCCCCCACGTACGACGAGGTCATCTTGCGGATCCGCTGCGCGCCGAGGAGCAGCCCGAGCCCCCAGTCGTCGACGCCGCAGTTGTTGCTGACCACGCTGAGACCTGACGTGCCCTGCGCGAGGAGCGCCCCGATCAGCGCGCTCGGATTCCCGGAGAGCCCGAATCCGCCGACAGCGAGCGAGGCCCCGTCCGGGATGTCGGCCACCGCGTCCGCCGCGGAGGCCCATTGCTTGTCGATCACGCGCCACTCCTTCGTGTGGGATACGACTCCACTCTGCGCTGGGGCGGCGGGGCATTCAAGACCGCGCTTGCGATGTGGTCGCCCACGTCGGTAGCGTCCACATCATGGAACAGGCGTCTCCCGCGAAGCGCTCCGTCCCTGGAGCCCAGGCCATCGCGCGCGCCGCCGAACTGCTCCGCCTCGTCACGGCCTCGCCCGACGGAGCGGCGCTGCAGCGACTCGCCGCGATCTCAGGACTCAGCCGTTCGACCGCGCACCGGCTGCTGTCGGCGCTGCGCGCGGAGGGCCTCGTCGACCAGGATCCGCAGACCGCCCTCTGGATGCCCGGTCCGGAGCTCTACCTCATGGGAACAGTGGCCGCGGCGCGCTACGACATCACGGAACTCGCGCGCGACATCGTCCGCTCCCTCGCGGTGAAGACCGAGGAGAGCGCGTTCCTCTCGGTGCGCAGGGCGGACGAGACCGTGTGCCTGCTGCGCGAAGAGGGCGCCTTCCCCATCCGCTCCTTCGTGCTCAGCGAGGGCGTACGGTTCCCGCTCGGGGTCGCGAGCGCCGGGCTCGCCATCCTCTCGTTCCTGCCTGACCACGATGTGGATGCGTACCTCGCCCGTCATCCCGAACTCGGCGAGCGCTGGGGGCGCACGCACGCCCAGACTCCGCTGCGCCGACGCCTGGCGGAGACGAAGGCTCGGGGGTACGCCGTGAACCCCGGCCTGATCGTCGAGGGCAGTTGGGGCATGGGCGTCGCGGTGTTCGACCGCGACGGTCGTCCGGAGTGGGCGCTGAGCCTCACCGGAGTGGAATTCCGGTTCGGCCCCGATCGCCTGCCCCTGCTCGGACGCACCCTGCTCGCACACGCTCATCAGCTCTCCGCCCGAATCGCCGGCCGCGCCTCACGCTGAGCGCGGCGCTCCGCCGAGTGGATCCTGGCGCGCTGCGCCGGTCCTCAGCTCGCTCCGCCTTGTCATTTACATACCATCGGTTATATACTTCCGGTATGAATCACGGAGAGATCCTGCAGTCGATCGTCTTCTCGACGCACGCGCTCACCCGGATCGCCGCACAGGAGGCCGGCAACGACGCTCCTGCGGCGCAGTGGCGGGCCCTGAGTCTGCTCGACCGCGACAACGGGCAGCGGGTCGGCGAGCTGGCGCGAGCCAGCCGCACGACGCAGCCCGGGATGACCCGGATGCTCGGCCAGCTCGAGCAGGAGGGTCTGGTTCTCCGCTCCCCCGACCCCGAGGACTCCCGCGCGACGGTCGTCACGATCACAGCCGAGGGGCGCGCCGCCCTGCACGCCTGGCGCGACGAGATCCAGCGGATCCTCGCTCCGCGATTCAGCGACCTCGACGACACGGACTGGGAGCACCTCTCCCGCGCCGCCGAGATCCTGCACACGCATTCGCTTCTGGAAAGGACAGCACGTTGACTTCCACCGGTTCCTCGGTATCGATCTGGCGACAGCCCGCACAGGTCTGGGCGGTCGCCTTCGCCTGCGTCGTGGCGTTCATGGGCATCGGGCTGGTCGACCCGATCCTCCCCGCGATCGCCGAGTCGCTCAAGGCGACGCCGGTGCAGACCGAGCTGCTGTTCACCAGCTACCTGCTCGTCACCGGTGTGGCGATGCTCTTCACGAGCTGGATCTCCAGTCGCATCGGAGCCAAGGCCACTCTCCTGATCGGCCTCGCGCTCATCGTGGTCTTCGCCCTGCTGTGCGCCCTGAGCGGCAGCGTCGACATGATCATCGGCTTCCGCGCCGGCTGGGGTCTCGGCAACGCGCTGTTCATCTCGACCGCGCTCGCGACCATCGTCGGAGCGGCGAGCGGCGGCTCCAGCGCCGCCATCATCCTGTACGAGGCCGCCCTGGGTCTCGGCATCGCGATCGGCCCGCTGCTCGGAGGCCTCCTCGGCGAGGTCGCCTGGCAGGGCCCGTTCTTCGGCGTCGTCGCGCTCATGGCGATCGGCTTCATCGCCGTGCTGACGCTGCTCCGCGGTCCGTTCGAGAAGCGCGAGCCGGTGCCCTTCTCGGCGCCGTTCAAGGCGCTCGGCCGGCCCGCGCTCGGCGTGCTGGCCGTCGCCGCACTGTTCTACAACATCGGCTTCTTCGTGCTGCTGGCGTTCTCCCCGTTCCCGCTCGGGTTCAGCGCGATCGGCATCGGCCTGACGTTCTTCGGCTGGGGCATCGCGCTGGCGGTCACGAGCGTCTGGGTGGCTCCGATCCTGCTGCGTCGCATGCCGATCACCCGGATCATCCTGTTCGTGCTGCCCCTGCTGGCGATCGATCTGATCGTCGCCGGGATCCTGGTGGCGATCCCGATGGCGCTGGTGATCTGCATCATCGTCGGCGGCCTGCTGCTCGGCATCATGAACACCGTGCTCACCGAGGCGGTCATGGAGGCGACGGATCTGCCCCGCTCGGTCGCATCGTCCGCCTACTCGGCGGTGCGCTTCATCGGCGGCGCCGTGGCCCCGCCGGTCGCCGCGCTCCTGTCGCACCTCTGGGGCGATACCGTGCCCTACCTGTTCGCGGGGGTCTCGGTGCTCATCGCCGCGCTCGTGGTGCTGTTCGGTCGTCGTGCGCTCGCGCACATCGACCGCGGCTCGCACGACGCTGCGGAGGATGCGGAGGCGATCCTCATCGGCGACGCCGCCTGAGGATCCCCACCCGGACCCGAACGGGTGCCGCGAACGGCCCGTCCCGCACGATGCTGCGCGGGGCGGGCTTCGTCGTCGGCGGCGGGCCCTACGCTGGAGACATGCTGATCGGACTTATCCGCCCCGTCGAGTCCAAGACCCACACCGTGCAGGCCGAGGAGCTGGACGAGATCCAGGATCTGCTCGCCGCCGAGACCCCCGAGGGATGGCAGCTCGCGTCCGCACCGGTCGCGATGGCCAAGAAGGACACGGTCCTCACCGCGGAGGGCACGATCGTGCGCCGCGACGGCGTGCAGGAGATCGAGGCCGACGACATGACCGCGCTCGAGGCGAAGGTGCCGGAGGGATATCGGCTGCTGTCCGTGCGGGTCGTCTGAGTACGCAGGAACGCGCTCAGAGCGCGCGGACGCGGTTGTTCCGGGCGTTGTGCTCCCGTTCCACCAGCCCGAGCTGCTCGAGGAGCGGAGGCAGATACATGCCGAAGCGCCCGCGATAGCCCTTGCGCAGGCCGTACCAGCCGCCGACGGGATTGTCCTCGGCGCGGCCGAACGCCTCCACGGTGCCTTCGGCCGCCGGCTTCTGCTCGTCCGCGGCTCCCAGCGCGACCCAGTCGCCCTGGGCCACCAGCCAGGCGTGCAGATCCTCGATCGCCCTCGCCCGGTAGCGCAGCGTGGTCGAGCCGACCTGGCAGACGAGCCCGTCGCCCTCGCGGTGCATCGTGTACTCGCTCGAACCCGGCGCTGTGCGCAGCCGCCACGGGCTCCCCGCCGCTGGCTCCGGAGACAGGTTGTTCTTTGCCAGGCGAATCACCTCCACGTCCGCGCCGCCGCAGGAGTGGCCACTGTTGATCATGGCTCCCGCACTCTTACACCCATTTTTCGACTACGTCCAATTTGTTTCCGCCTGCCGTGGACCGTAGCGTGCGACTGGGGGGCTCGTTCGAGCATCTCATTGTCGAGAAAGAAGGAGGATGCGATGAGCGCCATCGAGAACATCATGGATGAGGTCAACGACCTGCCGCTGTACGTCAGCTCTATCGGCTGGACGTGGAACCACGGCGCATAGTAGGTCGGAAGGGGGCGCCAGCAGCTGGCGCCCCCTTCTTCCGGATAACGCGAAGGAACAGACGATGACGACGCCCGTCACGGAACTCGCCCTGGCCCTCCTGGACACGGATGGCCTGCCGGCTTCGATGAGAGATCGGGCGCTGATCGCGTCCATCACGAGCACGACGCGAGAGCGGACACCGCTTGCTCCAAACTTCGCTTCAGATCTGGGGGTTCGCACGCGTAGCGACGCAGAGGTATACCTGAGCGAAGTCGCCTCGATGCAGGGAATCGACGTCGACTCGTACCTTCGCCGGCTCGAACCCGACCAGGTCCTCCAGGTCATCACGGAGAATCGGAAGACAGCTGGCTACGTTGAAGCGACCCTCGACGCGCTCCTCAACTTCGCTGGGCAGTGGACGCTTGTGGCTGCTATCGCACCAGCCCTGCTTGCAGAGCCGGAGCACTATGGCACCGGCGAACTCACCTACGCGGCGGCAGCGCTCTCTGCGGTAAAGAACCCGGCCGCGCGGACCGGTTTCACGCAAGCCGTCGATTCGGCAGCGACCTCATTCTCGTGGTCGATGGCAACGATTCGGTTGGCCGCATGGCTCATCAAGCGCGCGAACAACCTCGATGCTGGCGAAGCGATCCTCGGCGATCGGGAAGCTCGTATCGACGCGCTCGTTCGCGAGCGCCGGATCAGCTGCGGAGATGGCGAAGTGATGAAGGGCGTCGGGCATAACCTGCGGGCTCTGATCTGGACGAAGCGCAAGAACGGCCAGGAGGCAAACGCCTCACTCAGTCTTGCTCGCACCGCACTGCGATCCAACGGGCTCGTTTGCGTGGGAGCGAGCGAGCGCAATCGCTATTACGCCCAGTCGACCGTAAATCAGATCCAACTTGAGGCGATGCAACACGGATTCGATACGGCATATGAAGCATCGGAAGAGCACCTCACCTGGGCGCGTGAATCCGATCCGACGTCCGTCACCGAAGCCCTCAGCTTGACCGGCTACATGGCCTACAGGTCGAACAAACTCAACACCGCGGAAGCACATCTCGTCGAAGCTATCTCCAGGCTCGAGCTTGAGGGCGCCCCTACACAGCTGTCGGCCGTGCGCAAAGCAATGATCGCCACCCTTCATGTGCAGGGCAGGGACGAGCAGGCGCTTCTCCTTCTTGACCAGCTGCAACGAGACCCCGCCGGCCTCGACCGATATCGGATTGCCGCATGACCGCCTCGGCCACCAGCCCACTGCTGAAGGTGGATTCGCTAGCGCGAACGTACGTTCAGAAGCGGAAGACAACTCACGCGGTAAAAGATGTCTCGTTCGAGATCGATCGTGGTGAGATCGTGTGCGTGCTCGGACCGAATGGGGCGGGGAAGACGACGACGATCAGGATGATCGCGACCCTGCTGGAGCCGTCATCGGGTCGAATCGAGCTTTCCGGGGTCGACATCGTCTCCCGACCAAAGTTCGCTCGCGAGCGAACCGGGCTCGTTCTTGGAGGCGACCGCGGGTTTTACATGCGGTCGTCCGCGGCCGAAAATCTCCAGTTCTTTGGCGAGCTTCAAGCCGTACCCCGTAAGGGACGCAGAGAACGCATCGCTGAGGTATTGGAACGTGTCGGACTCGCCGAGCACGGCTCTGATCCGGTGGAGCGTTTCTCCCGCGGGATGCGCCAGCGGCTCCACATCGCCCGAGCGCTTCTCGCTGAGCCGGAGCTGATTCTTCTGGATGAGCCGTCGATCGGCATCGACGCTCATGGCGCACGCGAACTGCGAAGCATCGTTCGCGATCTCCGCTCCACCGGCACGGGAATTCTCCTCACGACTCACTACATGCAGGAAGCCGAGGAGCTCGCGGATCGGGTCGTCGTGATCGATGCCGGAACTGTGGTCGCGTCAGGCAATGTCGCCGACATCGCCGTGGAAGCGAAGCTCACGGGTGTGTCGAGCTTCCGAGCGAGGACCCTGACACCTGAACTTGAATCTGCGCTGCGAGCTCTCGAAGGCGTCGCGACCGTCGTGACCGCGGAAGGACACGGTGGCTGGCAGATCGACCTCGCGTGGAGCCGAGTGTCTCCTCACTCCGACTTCGCCGATGCATGGGATCTGGAGCCTGTAGGCGTGCGCCGCCCGACGCTGGAGGAGTCCTATCTGGCATTCCTCGAGAACCGGAGAACATCGACCCAATCGGGTGACAGCGTATGATCGCGTACGTATCCATTGCTGCCTTTCACATGCGTCAGCTTCTCCGGATCCCGTTCTTTGTTCAGACTGCTCTACTCACGCCGGTAACGTTCCTGCTGATGCGTGCGTTGGGCGCGCTGAACTCGGGCGCGATCGTGCCCGGACTCGCATGGTTTGACGCGAGCGCTGCAGGCATGTGGGCCACAACCACCACCGCTGTCGGACTCATTGGGTTCCAACGGTTCCAGGGCACGCTCGAGCTTCAGATCTTCTCCGTCCGCCAGCCCAGTGTCGTGTTCGGGCCCCTCACATCCGCGGCTGCGTTGATCGGTCTGATCGGCATTCCCGTTGCCGTTCTTCTCCAGCTGCTTCTGACTCGCAACGTTCACTTGTCGTTGTCGGTGTTGCTCGGTCTTTTCACTGCTACCGTCGCGTGCGTCGCGTCCGCAGCGGTCCTCTCGGCAGTCTTCGTTGTCAGCGTGTCCGCCCGAGCTTTCGAGCCGCTCATCTTGACACCGGTGTGGATGCTTGTCGGAATCGTGGCACCGTTCACCACGCTCCCCTCGTGGCTCTTGCCCTTCGCTCTCGCTCACCCTCTGACGTCCGCAGTGCTCGTCTCGCGACAGCCCGACGTCATCCCAGCCCTCGGATGGGCGGGCGTTTCAGTGGCTGTTTCGGCCCTCTATTTGATCGTTGCCGGCTTTGGGCTCCGCGTCGCCATCAAGCGGGCACGTGTCGATGGCACGTTGGCGATGTCATGATCGGCGGCTTCATGATCGGCGCCAGGATCGCCATCAACTCCCTGCCTGAGACAAGGACTGTTGTAACCCTTCTCGTTCGCCTGGCCGCAGTCCCGCTGTTGACTGCGCTCTTCTATGTGATGCTCGCGACCGGGGGCACAACGGCGCTCACCCCCGCCGATGCACTTGCGGCTTCGCTCGCCGTGGGCGCGATCCAGGCGACGGTCGCAACGTGCTCGCTCCTGGCGACCGATAGGTTCGAAGGAACCTCAACGTTTCATCTCACCGCGCCACGACCACCGATCATGCTGTCGGCAGGCCGATTGAGTGTGCCCACCATTATCGGCTTCGTTACAGGGTCCATCACTTCGGTCTCATTGCTTCTGGTATCCGCAGCATCTGTCTCGCCAAGCGGGTGGGCGCTAGCGCTGCTTACCGTGGCCACCGCGGTTCTGGGCAGTGTTGGCCTGGGGTACTTTCTCGCAGCGCTCAGCCTGTCTCTTCGTGATTCCCTGGTCACCGCAAACCTTGCGGGCTACTTCCTGCCGCTCGTCTGCGGTGTCGTGGCGCCGCTGACGTTGTTCCCTGCGTGGGCGCAGATACCCCTCGGCATTCTGCCGCTGTCGCATGGGACTACCGCTGCGCGAGAGTTCATGACGTCTGGGACAACATCCTCGGCGTGGTTCTCTCTTACTCTGTGCATGCTCACGGGAATCGGATGGGCAGTAGTCGGTGCTGTCGTCTGGCGCCTGCAGCAGCGTCGCGCACTCCGCATCGGCACCGCCGAGTTCCTTCAGTGAGCCGCGCATTGGCTTTCCCAGTGGCGTCGGATGCCAGAGGGGCCGGAGTAGTCATCTTGTCATCCATGCCCACCACATGCGCGGCACCGACGCGAGTTTGTACACACGAGCGAGAACGAGTGCGAAGTCGAACGTAGGGAAGCCCATAAAAAGGCCGCTGGAGGGGCAAAAACGCCTGAAAAACAACTGGCCGGCCCATGCGGGGAACTGCCTGTGAGGAAAGCAAGAGGCCCTCTTCCTAGCGTCTGCTAAGAAGAGGGCCAATCCCGTGGTGCACCCCCTGGGACTCGAACCCAGAACCCACTGATGTCCAGTGGGGCATACCAGAGCATCCCGTCGGCTACTTCATGCGGGCCAACCGCAGCGCAGTACCCCCAGGTAAACCTAGGAACATGCTCAATTCGACGAGTAAACGACGGATTCCCGACGCCCCGGCGTGCGGACGCGCCGCGCGGTGATCGGATCTGCCAGCATCCCCTCCACGCTCTCAGCCGCACGCATCAGCAGCACGAGATACCGCGGCGGGGTCATACCGAGCTCGTTACGGATCCGCATCTCCTTGTTGCTCGACCACCCGGGGTTTGCTTCCTCGAACGCGAGCATCTCCGCCGGACTCACGGGGCCCACAGCCCTTCGTCGTCGAGGTCTATGTCCGCGTCCATCCATGCCGTGCGATCGACGACAACCTCGCCGAAGCTGCACGTGATCGCTCCCTCCGGGATCGGATACGGGCCGTCGCATCGCGGGTGGTACTCGATCATGTCCTCGGCAGTCACCGGGAACTCGGTGACTAGGGGGCGTCCATCCTTGCGCATGCGGGTGATGCTGCCACCGGCCACGGACATAGGCTGACCGCATGCAGAACGCGATCCAGGACGATGGGTTCGTGAGCGCGGTCTGCCCGCTGTGCGGCGTCATGCTGCGCGACGAAGGCGGCGCGCTCGCCTGCCCCGAGCACGGCGTCATCCACCCGCGACCGACCGGCGTCGTCATGCCGCCCGAGTTCGACGGGCCAGACTTCGACCAGGCGTGATGTCGGCGCCACGGCGTACGCTCCCCGCATGCCCAAAGACGACTCCCCGCGGTGGCACCCGATGCTCGCCACCGTTGAACCTGAGCCAGGCGTGTGGGTCATGATCGACAGCCTGCAGCGCCCCTACGGGCTCGTACGCATCGTGAAGGTCGAGGGCCTCACCCGGTTCCGGGCAGAGCACATCGGTACGCTGCTGGGCTACTCAACGACGCTGCGAGCCGCAGTCGAGCGTGTGCACGACAGCGAGCTCCGCTCCATGTTCCCCGGCAGTGCGACCGCGCCGCCCGTTTCGAAGGAGCCGCGCATGGCGTGGGTGGCCGAGATCAGGGCGAAGTACTCGGCCGCACGTCCCGGCGGCGGGGCGTAGGGTGGCGGCCATGTGCGGACGATTCGCGATGAACGCCAAGACCGACGAGCTGATCCAGGAGTTCGTCGCCGGCGGCGGCGACCCACAGGACTGGTGGAAGGAATGGCACGGCTCCTACTCGATCGCGCCGACCGACTCCGCGCCGATCGTCCGTGACCGCGGCGACGGCCGGTTCCTCGAGCTCGTGCGCTGGGACTGGGAGAAGCCGAAGAACATGCGCCCGGGCGCCCCGCTCATCAACGCCCGGGTGGAGAAGCTCGCGGCCGGGTTCTGGGCGCCGGCGTTCACCGCGGCGCGCTGCGTCGTCCCGATGCGCGGCTACTTCGAATGGACCGGCGAGAAGGGTGCGAAGATCCCGCACTACCTCCACAGCGACGGGCTCCTCGCCGCCGCCGGCCTCACGTGGTCGATGGACGTGCGCGGCGAGCAGACCCGCTGCTTCGTCGTCGTCACCCGTGAAGCGCGCGACGCCGGCGGCGAGGTCCACGATCGCATGCCCGCGTTCCTCACCCCCGACGCCATGGACGCATGGCTCCAACCGGTCAAGCTCGACCGTCCCGGCCGGGAGAACATGCTCGCCCTCCTCGACGGATCCTCCACGGCGATCGCGTCCACGATCGAGCAATACGTCGTCGACCGGAAGGTCAACAACACCCGCACCGTCGACCGCGACGACCCGACCGTGATCGCCCCGGCGGCCTAGGCTGTCCTGGTGCTCATTGGAATGATCCGCCCGCGCGAGACGCGCACCATCACCGTGCAGGCCGAAGAGCTCGACGAGATCCAAGACCTGATCCGCGAGCAGTCCCCGGCCGGGTGGGAGACGATCTCCGCGCCGGTGGCGATGTCGAAGAAGGACACGACGATGACCGCCGAGGGAACGATCGCTCGCCGAGACGGCGTGACCGAGATCGAAGCCGACGACATGGCCGCGCTCAAGGCGAAGGTCCCCGACGGCTACCAGCTACTCTCCGTCCGCCGCGTCTGACCGCGGCGCCAACGACGCAAGCCGCCCCCGCCTCTCCGAAGAGCGACGGGGGCGGCTTGCGTTCTTGATGGGGTGATCAGCGGGCGTTGGCGGGGGCGCCCCACACGCCGGCGAAGCCGACGGCGAACCCGCCGACCACCGCGGCGAGGATCAGCCACGCGTCGGCCTGGCTGAACGATCCGTCCGCGAATGCGGTGGTCAGGGCTCCAGTGCCGCCGGTGACGGCGCCGGCGATACCACCCGCGACGGCCTTCTTCGACCGGGCGAGGAACGACGGCCCGTCCGTGACCGGTGCGTTGTCGATCGGGGTGAGAGGAGGGATGCTGCTCATGATGTTCCCTTCGTGAGTGCGTCGGCCACACGGCCGATGTCTTTTCGGATGCCGCGGATGTCCGAGGCCTGGCCGGAGAGGTCGGCACGGGTCTGCTGCTGGTCCTCGCGCAGCTGCATGATGTCCGTGCCCTGCTGGCGGTGCGCCCGCTCGAGGTGAGCGACCGCATCCACGAGCGCGTCGACCTTCTGCTCGGTGCGGTTCGTGGAGTCACGCATTGAGCTCCCCGAGTTCGGTTTCACCTCGTGCTCCACAGCGCGGGTGCGCTGCAACACGAGCCCGAGGATCGTTCCCGTCGCGGTGAACAGGGTGATAAGGATTGGTGCGGTGTCCTTGTCGATGAGCGCGTCGCCGGCGTCGTCGTGGAGGCTGAACGCCCAGATGAGGGCGGCGACACCAACGACAACACCGATGCCGACCACCACCCACCACGGGATCTGTCGCCGCTTGCGGTGCCCAGTCATGCGGCGACCACCTGCCACACCTCCACGACGAGCACAGCGAGCGCCGCGACCAGCACAGACGACGCGACGAGGATCGCGCTGCGGGACACCGGCCGCGGGCGCTTCTGCCCGTGCTGGATGTTCGACTGGCGGGAATGCACCCACTCGTCCTCCGTGCGTGCGCGCCGCGGCTCCGCCGGGAACGACATATGCCCGTCTTCGTGCGTCGCGCCCATGATCCGAACCTTGCCGTTCACCTGGATCCGGCCATTCACTTCCCACCTCCGAACCACTTCTTGAGCTGCTCGAACAACCACTGCCAGAACCCGGCAGCCTCCGGCGTCAGAGTCGGCGGGCCCGGCGCCGGCGGCGGATTCCCCGCCGCGTGCTCCTGGGCGCGGTCCACGATCCGGCCGAGATCCATCGCCGGGCCCGGGCATGCGGTCGCGGAGATGCTCGGGTCGAGCTTCGCGCGCGCCTCGTTGTGGCCGAGGACGTGATCCCGGTCGATCGGGAACCCGTACCGCTTCGACGCCCACGCGACGAGCTGCGCGATCTGCTCGTGCGCGGCATCCGAGATGCCCCATGCCGGCGCGCCCGTCGTGTTCTGCGTCTCGACGGTCACGGCCTGCTGGTCGATGATCCGGCCCGTCGTCCACTGCCGGTCGTCCGGGTGCACGATCTTCCGGGCGAGACCGTCCGCACCGACGAACCACGTCGGCGACACCTCCCGGTCGTTCGGGCTCATGAACCGCTGCACCTGCACGTCCGGAGTGCGCGTGTCGGCCGCGTGGTGCACGACGAAGTACTGCACCCGGCCGGTACGTGCCTCGCGGTTCGCGGACCACTTCCCGAGCCACACGCCGGGAACGGCGGGGTCGTCGTTGGGACGCGTGGGCGGCGCCGGATCCGTTGCGGGCGGCGTCGGCGTGCCCTTGATCTCAGTGAGCCCGTCGACCGTGCGCGGTGAGAGCCCGCCGAGCCAGAACCAGGCGCCGGAGTACGCGCCGCGCAGCCACCGGTCCTCACCGTCGACCGCCTGGCCGTGCGTCCATCCGTTGAAGTCGCCGACGTCGTTCGGCGCAAGGAACGTCGTCTGCGCCGCAGCCGTCGACGGCGTCGCGCGACCCTTCACCCCATCGCTGTCCGCCTGCCTCTGGTTCGCGGCGAGTGTCGGCTTCGGTGCGTCCAGCAGCGGCAGCCCGTCCACGTTCTGCGGGGTGAGGCCGCCGAGCCAGAAGAACAGGCCCGAGAAAGCGCCCTTCGCCCACCGGTTCTCACCGTCGACGGCCTCACCGGTGACGTAGCCGGCGAAGGTGCCGACCTCGCCCGGGGCGAGGAAGCTCGCGTCGACGACCTCCGCGGACGTGGACGGCGCGCGACGTGCGCGCACTCCGTCGGCGCCGGCGCGGCGCTGGTTCGCCTCGAGCGCCACGCTGGAACCGTCGAGGGATCCGGTGTACTCGACGTGCCACGGTTCCGTCTGCGAGAACGAGTACCCGGCCGGATCGAACCCGTACGCGGGAGCGTTGGCGCGGAGCCAGTTCGCGCGCGGGGTGCCGTAGCGGGTCACCCCAGGGTCGTCGCCGGAGTCGTGCACGTCCAGCGCCCGCGGCCCCCGCGGTCCGTCCTCCTCATGGTTCGAGTAGCCGGGCGCGGCAGCGAGCGTGCCACCGTTGAGGTACGCCTGGTAGAGCGCGGCCTGCTCCTCACGGGTACGGGTGCCGTCTGTGACACCGAGGGTCAGACCCCACGCCGCCTGGAACGCGGCAGCGAGTCGATCGAACGCCGCGGCGACGTCGACCTGCACACGGCAGCCGTCGCGGGTCGTGTAGGCGTAGGGCATGAGCGGGACGTCCTTTCGGTGGTACGACGAAGCCCCGCCATGCGTGACGGGGCAGGTTTCTTCGTAGACTGCAGAAATGGAGATGGTCACTGACGCGCGCACAGACACAGGCGGACCCGCCCCGGTTGGCCGCGCACACGGCGGCGACAACCGATGCCCTGCCTGCAGCCACGGTCGGACTCCAGCGAGCAACATTTCGGTTGCCATCCGTCTCGCGCTGCATCTCCGGCCACCGCGGACGCGATGCAGACACATCACGAACTCAGGTGAGGGCGAGGAATGGTTCCCGACCGAGTGTGAGTGCCGCGACCAGTTCCACGCGTCCTAGCCCCAGTAGGTCTTCAGCTCGGCGCGACGCGCGGCGATCTGCGCGTCGGTCAGATAGGCCTTGTGGATGTGGGCCTCGCGGACGGACATTACAGCCCCACCCCCACCCCCGTAGCCAAGAGAGACGTTCCCGGGGTGCGCGGACGCAGACGTGACGTTCGTCGCAGATGACACGTCGCCGCCCGCGGTCAGGCGGGCGTTGCGGGTCGCGCCGATCGCCGCGTACTGCAGCGAGAACGCGACAACATCCCACCCCGTAGGCATCAACGGTGCGCCGAGAGACCCGCCCGAGAACCCGGACGTGTTGAGCGTCCGGGTCGTGCTGATGCGCCACTGCTGAGAACCAGTCGCGATGATCGTCCCGTTACCGCTGGACGGGGTAGTGATCTTCGCATACACGATCACCGTGAAATCGCTGGTCGACAGCCCCGGGATCGTGAGGAAGTTGAAGAACTCACCACTGTTGAGGGTGAGGGCTTCATGCCCGTCAACGATCTCGATCGATGGCGCCGGACCGTTCGGGGTCCACGACAAAGACCCGTCCCGGGAGGGCCACGAGGTGACATCCGACCCGGTCGCCAACTGGTACAAGTCCGTTGCCGTGAACCGGTACGCGGGCTGCGGGTCACTGACCGCGAGCACCGGAACCGGGAACAGCGACGGGGCGACCGCGCCCGTGGATGCGGACGGGCTGGTCTGAACGGTGGTCTTCACAGGACAACTCCGATCTCCGCGAGAATGCGGATCAGATAAGGGGCCAGCAGGCGGGCGATCGCCCGGTAACCGTTCGCGTTCGGGTGCAGATCATCCGACATCAGCGACGGGGCCGGACGGTCCTCCGTCAACGCCGTCGCATCCGCCGTCGTGCGGGTGGTCCCCAACACCTCCGGGCCGTACTGCACGAAGAGCTTCCGGATGTCCACGAACCGGGCAGGATCGACCGTCTTCTTCGCGTCGTTCTGCGCCAGGATCGTGGCGTACCCGGATGACCCGGACGGCTCCGACTGGGCGTTCAGGGTCGACAGGATCAGATACGGGACACCATGCGAACGGGCACGATTCACCCGAGACTGCAACGCCGCGACAACATCCGAATCGGACGGTTCGTTACGGCCCGCAAACCAGAGGAACGGGTGCGAGGATACGGTGACCGACGACGACTGGAACATGAACGGCGCCGCCATCGCCACCGCTGCGGGAAGAGTCGCCGCCGGAGTGAACGACCACGCCCCGCCCGTGTCGATTGAGAGAGTGCCCTGCACTGTCGTGCGCGCACCTGCCGCGGTCACACCCTGAAGCGTCCCGGGGAATGACCGTGCCGCCGCATCCCTGGGGTTGTACCCCTCAGTGACCGTCACCGTCACCGACGACGCACCGCTGGTCGCGATCGTGCCGAACACGGAAACAGTGAGCCCGCCCGCGGTCAGCTCTGCCTCAGACGCGGTGTACCCGGACACGCCACGATTCGCGATCTCGATCCCCAGCAGTGCCGACAACTCCGCCGGCCACGTCGTCCCGCCCCCGCCAACACCCTGCGTGATCGAGTCCCCGACCGCCACCCACGACAGCAGACAGTCCAGCATCATCCGCCACGTGACCACCGTCGCCGAGGAAGGACGACCCCACGTATCCAGGACCGTCCCCGGGAGGCGCCCGTCCGCGAGGACGAACGGCGCCCAGCCGACACCATCGAACGCGACCGCGGACCGCTGAATACCCGACTCCACAATCGGGGCCGCATACTGCTCAGGGCCGCCCGGGGGCGTGTACGAGAGCACCCGACCACGCGGGTCCCTCACCAGCACCCCGCCCAGCGGGAACGTCTCCAGCTCAAAGAGACTCGGAACCATCGGGGTAGTCGTCAGCGACACATTCGCGGTCGTGAGCGCACGCTCCGCGGCCGCATCGATCAACTCGGGACTGTTCGAGATCACCGTCGTCGCCACAGGGACAATCCGCGCGTCGACCTCGGCCTGCGCTTCAGTCGGATTACGGATCGCCATAGCCATCGAGGCCGGCGTCGCGACCTGAAGCCGACCGACCTGAACCATCTGCGAGATCATGCGTCAGCTCCCTGCCGGCGCCCACACCATGGCGCCCTCATCGGTCTGGTCCTCAAGGTCGACCCACACCACGTTCGTCACACCCGACAGCGGCGGACCGAACGCGGCGATGATCGCCCCCGGAGGGAAGTGGTTGATCAGGTCGGAGATATCCCCGCCGTCACTGGGCACGACAAGGAACTCCCACTCCGCATACCGGTACGCCCAGTTCGCGGGATCCTGCTCAGAAGGATTCGTGACCCATCGCATGAACGGCCGGTAATACACGCCAAGCTCAGACTCGAGCAGCACAGTAAAGCTCCCATCAGCGGCGAGCGTGGCCTGCACCTCGACACCGGCGAGCAGACCATCCGCACCGACCGTGTTCGCCAGCGGCCGGAACCACAACTCCGGGTGCATCGCCGCGGGGAAAGGCTGCCCCGCATGGGTCCAAGCGTTCCCCGTTACGGTCACGGTCGTCATACGTCCTCCTGGAAAGGCTGGCTCTCTTCGAGTAGGAAGTCGGCGCCGTGGCGTTCTGCCTTGACGAGCCAGAACACATCCCGCTCGGGCTCGCCGTAGAGTGTGACCTTCCCGTCTGCGACGTCGTCAGCGCCGACCATGAACGGGACTCCCACAGGTGTTACTTGGACGGTCCGTCCAACGGACTTGTTCAGCGCCTCGAAGTAGTCCGGGAGTGCGACCACCGCCCGCCCGTCTCCGTCGAGCGTCGCGCGGCCGGTGTACTCGGTGCCTGACACTGGCGACTCGGTGGATCCATGTCGAAGCCAGGTGCCCGGCTTCGTGGGGTGATCGATGCGGAAGCTCTTCGCGCCGGAGATGTCGAGACTGGTGCCGCTGATCTCTGTCCCCGTGATCGTCCCGAGCGCAAGGATCCGGCTTGCAGTGAACCCACCAACGACGCGCACTGCCGTCGTCTCACCATCTCCCATGTTGATGGTGCTGCCGGAGTGGATGGATCCGCCGAGCGCGCCGTCAATCCACAGCCCGCCGACCTGCACCCGGCCGCCGCCTGTGGGCGTCACCGTCACGTCTCCCGCGAGGATCTGCCCGGAGGAGATCGTGAGCGTGGAGCTCAACGTGGTCGCCCCGCTGATCGTGGTGGTGCCGCTGATTGATGCAGCCCCGTTGATCGAGATATTCCCGTTCACGACGACGGCACCAGTGAAGGTCACGGGCCCAGTAACGTTCTGAGATCCAGAGAGGTTCATGTCGCCCGACCAGTTGAACTCGCCGTCGCCGTGGAGGATCCCGGACACGTAGGCGGAACCCTCGACGAGGAGCCCCTCGGGGGATGCGATGCGCAGCACGCCGCTCGTGACCGACGTTGACCCGACTGGGGACGCCGTTTCGAGCTCGCGGAGACGCCGCTTGATGTCGGTGATCTCCGAGTCGTTCGGGTTGTCGCGTCTCACAGCACCTCCAAGGTGAGTTTTTCGGACAGGTCGCCCGACATGCTCGTGACGATCGCGGACGCCCACCCGTCGTCGAGGAAGTCGTCGCCCGAGATCCACGCGCGGATCGTAGATCCGAGCACCATGGACGGGAGGACATCCGACGCGAGCGGGTTCGGGCTGGTGACCTTGGACGGCCACCGGAACGCGCGGAGCTCGGAGATCGACCGCTGCGTAAGCACGGCCGGATCCGCGAGCGTCTTGAACGACCGGGTGGCGTCGAGGTTCGGGATCGTCGGGCCGGGCACATCGCTATTCCGCCCGAGACCATACTTCATGTCGGCTTCGGAACCCTTGCCGAGCCCGAACACTCCGGTCAGCTGCTTCGACGCGTCCGCCGACACGGGGAACGACGTGAGCCCATGCTCCGGTGCGGTGAGGTCGTACTCGAAGGTCGGGCCGCCGAGCAGCGGCGACCCGATCCGCGCCTCCCATTCCAGGGATCCGGTCGCGGACCACCGCGGACGAAGGTTCAGGTCAGGGCCACCGTCGGCGTCCTCGATCTGCCCGAGCAGCTGCTCCACCGTCTCGAAGTTGTACATCTGCCAGGACCGCGCCTCGGACCCGCCCTCGTCACCGGGAAGCACGATCGGCAACCACCACCCCGACGTGGGCGGGCTCTTCAGCGCGCCCCAGTAGAGGATCTGTCGCATGATCCCGCGCAGCGACTTCCCCGACACGGCCATCACACCGGTCGGCGTGTACTCGGGCACCTGGAACGGCATCCGTGACCCGAAGATCACGCGGACCTCCTTGCTGCGGATCTCGAGCACACCGGTGAACGGGTCGTACCCCCACCCGCCGACGAGGCCGGCGTACACGGGCACATCGTCCCAGCAGGTGACGACCGACCGCGCCCACGGGATGGCGAGGTTCTGCCACGTCGCCCGGTCCAATTTCGTCTCCTCATCGCGCAACTGGAAGCTGTGCGACGCGTCCCCGATGCTCGTGATCGACGACTTCCACCGGCACGCCGATGGACGCACCTGCTGCAACCGGATGCCCGTCTGGGAGTCACAGATCCAGTGCGACCACACGGGCACCTCCTAGATGTACGTGTCGGTGACGATGATCGACATGGACCCGACGGCGCTGATCGTGTGCACGACCCCCGGTGCGGTCGGCGGGATCGTCCACGTCCCGCCGGCGGTGATCGCACCGATCTGCAGCACCCCGTCGCGGTAGAGGCGACCGCTGCGCATCTCGATACGATGCGTCTGCCCGGCCGCGAGCGCCTGCCCGACCGTGATGCTCTTCCCCGCGTCCGTGCTGATCGTGTACGCCCCGCGCGGACCGGTCACCTCAATGACCGGGTCGGCAGGGAAGTTGCCGCGGTGGAACACTTGCTCGCCGGCCGCGTAGGTCCGCTCGGTTCCGTACATGCGAGGGTTCGCCGCCCAGAACTGGACGTCAAACTTCGCTGTGCACGGGTCGGATCCGCTGATCTGCACGACGGGCTGCCCGGCGGCCGCCACCCGCATCCACACGTCCAGGCCGTCGAGATCGACGTCGAGGCGGCGGGACTGTGCGTCGCCGAGACCGATGAGCAGGTTGCGCATGTTGAGCATGGCCTGCGGGCTGGGCTGGATGATGTGTCCGGAGAACGGCAGCACACGCGCGGAGAGGTATCCAGGCGTGCTGAACGACCCGTGTGCGCCCGGCCGCGCGATCTCGTTGCGGCGGATCGCGAGACCACCCTCGACGCCGTCCCACGTGGTCGCGACGATCGCCCGTGTGCGGTCCCGAGGGACGGCCTCGAAGACGAGGCCACCGATGCGCGCTTCTCGACGTCCCACCGGAGCCTCCTACCCGCGCAGCAGCGCATTCAGCTTGTTCGCGGCAACCTGCCCGATCGTCTCCTCCGACATGCCCTCGGACGGCTGCACGACGACCTGCACGCCACCCGACCCACCGCCACCGAGGCCCTCCTCGAGGGCCCGGTTCATCAGGCCGGTATCGACGACGGACTCCGCCCGGCCGGCCTCGCCAAGCACCGCAAGGGTGCCGCCGGGGCGTGGCTTGATCGTCGCCCCGTCCGCCAAGTGCGGGAGCTTCCCGACGTTGAAGTCGATCGCCCCGCCGGTCACGTCCGAGACGAAGTTCCCGACCTCGTTCAGGGAGCCGAGGAACCCGTTGATCAGGTCGATCATCGAGTTGATGACGCCCTTGCCGATGTCGAGGATCCCGTTCCACAGGCCGGAGAAGATCTGCACGATCCCGTTCCATGCCTGCTCCCAGTCGCCGGTGAACACGCCGGTCAGGAACGTGATCACCCCGCCGAGGACTTCGACGAGCATGTTCACGATCGGGATCAGCAGGGTCGAGAGCGCGTTCACGACACCCTCGACGACGGGGATCACAGCCTGAATGACGGCGGCGAGGACAGGGAAGATCGCGGAGATGAGCAGCATGAGCGGGTCCAGCAGCGGTGTCACGGCGGTGAGGATCTGACCGATCAGACCGGCGAGCATCGGCAGTACCGGCAGCAGCGGCGTCAGGACCGTCACGAGGAGTTCGGAGAACATCTGAACGAGGGTCTGCAGCACCGGCAGCAGTGCCGCGATCACGGTCTGCAAGGCCGGGCCGAGCGCGGCCACGATGTCGGGTAGCAGCGGCTGGATCGCCTTGAACACGAGCCCCAACGGGCTGAGGAAGCCGAGGAGTTCCCCGAACTGGGAGAAGTCCATGTCGGCGGTGAGCGAGTTGATCCACTCCATGCCCTTGCCGAGCATGTCGAAGATCGCGGACCCGATCGGCTCGATCGCGGTGAGCGCCCGGTTCTTGAACACCTGCCACTGCTCAGCGAAATCCGCAGTGTCCTTCGCGGCGCCGAGGATCGTGTCCCCGGTGGCGCCGACAGCGGCCTGCATGTCCTGCAGGTTCACGACCCCGGACTGCAGCGCGCCGACGAACTGGGTCGCGCCGCGCGTGCCGAAGATCTGCGACGCGAGATCCAGTGCCGCGGTCGTGTTGCCCTGGTCGACGAACGCCTGCATCTCGCCGGTGACACGCTGGAAAGCGGCCTGCGGTTCCTCGCCGTCCTTCGCGAGAGTGACGAGCCCCTTCGACAGGGACGCCATCACCTGCTGGCTGTTCAGGCCCGCCTTGTCGAGCGAGCCGAGCAGTGCAACGGAGTCCTGGAACGAGAACCCGAGGTTCTGCAGTGCGGGCGCCGCGGCCTGCACACCTGAGGCGAGCTCGTTCATGCTGACGCCGGTCGCCTGCGACACCTGGAACAGGGTGTCCATCGCGCCGGAGACCGCGTCGCCCTCGATCTTGAAGGCGTTGAACGCAGCCGAGGTCGCGTTGATGTCGACGTCCTGGCCGAGGATGTGCCCGGCCTCGAGGTACTGCGACGCGACGGTCGTCAGCGTCTCCCCGGTCAGGCCGAGGCGGGTGTTCAGGTCCGCGACCGCGGGGCCCACCTTGGCGAACTCGACGGGGACGTTCTGGCCGACGTTCTTCGCGACCTGGACGAGCCCTTCAAGCTCGGCGCCTTGCGCGCCCGTCCCGATACGGATCGTGTCGGTGACGTCGTCGAAGATCGACCCGACCTCGTACAGGCCCTTGAACGCGCCGACGACGGCGGTCCCGATCGCGGCGACACCGAGCGCGCCCTTGAGACCGGATGCGAACCCGGCCCCCGAGCGCTTCCCGGCATCGGCCGCCGCGGACTCTGCCCCGCCGAGCTCGCTGACGAGGGTGTCCTGGAGGCCTTCGACGGTGGGGACCAGCCGGATCCAGGCGGTAGCGAGCTCGACACCATCAGCCATCGGTGCCCCCTCGCTTCTGGCCGGCGGAGTCCCACCAGTCGTCGAACTGCGACATCGGGATCGGGTCGCGCCCGAACCGCTTCTTCACGGACTCCCACCAGCGCTGCAGCCGCTTCGGGCGTTGCCCCTTGCCGCGGCGCAGGTTGAAGTTCACGGCCTGCAGCTGGTCTACAGCGACGGCGAGAACCTGCTCGATCCACGACGGCACCTCGTGCCCGTGAACCGCGGCGGCGACAGCGTTGCCGGGGAGCTTCTGCCACCGCCGGGTCAGCACGAACATGTCCCGCCAGGAGAGATCCCCGCCGAGCTGCCCGATGCGGTAGCCGGCGAGGATCAGCTCGAACTCGAACGCCTCCTGGTGCTCGTCGATCAGCTCGAGGAGGCCGAAGATTCCCCCACGCTGATCGCCGACCCCTCACGCCACGCCTTCACGAAGTCGTCGAACTCGCTGCGGTCGAGGAGGTCGATGTGCTCCAGATCCTGCGGGCTGATCAGCTCTTCGAGGATCGTGAACACCTGATCGACCTGCGGGAGTCGCCGGGTCTTGCGGATGATGCCGACCGGGACGTTCTCGAACCTGGGCAGTTCAAGCTCGTGCCCGTCGGGCAGGGTGTGGTGGAACTTCTCCATCATGGGAACCTCGCTTCCGGGAACCAGGGGTTGGGCGTCGCGGCGGGAAGGGTTCCCGGCTCCCCGCCGCGACGGTCATGCAGCTCAGGCCGAAACGACGCCGTCATCGAGGTAGATGTAGACGGACTTTCCGGCGGCGTCCGGGTACGAGGTGAGGGTGACCGGGAGGGTCACGGCGGCGGACGCGAGCAGCGCGATCTCACCGCGCTCGGTGACCTGGCCGTGCGGGACGAAGATCAGGGCACGCCGCTGGCCGTCCTTGATCTTGAAGTACCAGGCCTTCACCGGGCGCATCTCGCCGGCGAGCGCGGCGCGGGTGAGCGTGCCCTTCGTCGCCGTCGCCGCGGTCACGTCGACGTTGTCGTCGCCCATGTAGTTCTTCAGCGACGCCTCGTTCAGCTCGAGGTGCGCCCAGGAGAGCGTCGAGTCGAACTCGGTGAGGATCTTGCGGATCACCCGCAGCGACCAGTCCTTGATCGACTCGGTCGACTCGGTCGGGGTGATCGTCACCCCGTCCTCGTTCACGTACCCGGAGTCGTCCAGACCCGTGAGGGTGAAGTCGTCGATCGTGTCGGGGATGACATCGGTCTCCGGGCCGGTGAGGATCGCTCCAGTGACCGCCTGATCCGGGGCACCGACGAAGACGTTCTTGTTGTTCACGCTCATGAGCGCTGCCCCTTTCAGGCGTGGTTCAGCAGCGCCCCGGTCGGGACGCCGCGAGGGTGGGAACTCAGGCCGTGGTCCTGCGGAGGTCCACGGAGACGGTGGCGGTGAACCGGAACCGGTCCGGCACCTGCGGGTGAGGGAGGTTCGCCGGGAGACCGACGACACGGGCCGCGTAGATGACCGCGGTCCCGAGCGTCCCGACGCGCGCGGCACGCTCGACGGCAGCGAGCATCAGTGCGCACATGTCCCGGGCGCGCTGTTCCTTCACCGCGTACCCTTCGAGGACCAGCAGCGGGGAGTCGGTCACAAGGTCTCGCCCCGCCCCGCCGACGGTCATCACACGGCCGAACTCGGCGGGCTTGGTGGTCTGGGTGGGGATCTTCGTCCCGAGCGTCTGAGCGGCCCGTGTGACGCCGGGGAACCCGTGTGCGGGGAGCACGGTCGAGAGCTCGTCGAGCGCGGCGACCTCCCCGTCGGTGGGGATCAGGAGCTCCACGGTCACCTCCCCGCGTCGATCGCGCGGGTGAGAGCCCGATCTGTCGCCTCTGCCTTCTGCGCCTGCGGTGTCGCAGTGCGCACGAACGCGACCGCGCGGTCACGGTTGCGGGTGACCTGCACCTCGTTGCCGCCGCCGGCGGCAGCGGCGATCGCCTTCGCCCGGGATCCGAGATCCGCGGACACCTCCGAAGAGGTCAGCAGGGCGATGATGCCCTTCTTGTTCAGCTTGATCCGCATGTCACCCCTCCCACTTCTTCAGCAGCAGAATCGTGTGCGAGGTGCGCGGCGACGGGCCCGGCTGACGGACCACTCCCCCATCGATCTGGAACGTGGCGCCGAGCACCGTGATCCGGTCGTGCCGTTCGATGTCCGCGTCGAACGGGCCGCGCGCGGTCCACTGGATGAGCGCCCCGTCACGGTTCTGCAGGTCCGCGACAGTCGCGCCGGCGTCGAGCGCCCACCCGGGCAGGTCGACCGGGTCAGCGTCCGTGAAGTCGGGTTCGAGTCCGCCGCGGCCGTCATCGACCAGGGTCGGCCGTTCCCGGACGATGGTGTGCCGGTCTACGATCCCGCCGATCACGGCAGCCACCCCAGCCGGTATGCGGCGAGGCGGTCCACGTCCGCGGGCTGCAACGCCCCGGAGGTGCGCGTGTAGGACACGGATACCCCACCGGCCTGTTCGCGGCTGATACCCAGCGGGGAACCGAGCGCCCCCGCGGCGAGCTCCAACGTCAACGTGACGATGTCTTCGGGGACCTCCTCGAACCCGGCGGTGAACTTCACCTGCCGGATCCGGCCGCACAGCGACGTCCACCCCGTGTCGAAGTCGAACTCCACCGAGGCTGGGTCGACGGTGACGCCGTCGATCGTGATCTCGTCGAGCGTCGTGATCTGCATCGCCGGCAGCCACACCGCCTCGGCGAACGGGCCCGACCTGCGGAACGTGAGCTGCTCGGCCGTGGCGATGTGCCACCGGCAGTAGTTCCGGATCGTGCGCGTCGCCGCGGCGAGCTCATCTTCCAGGAACGGGGTAGAGGCGGGGACCGCGCCCTGTGAGCGCTCCCCCATCTGATCCTTCGTCGCGAACGACGTCGTGCTCAGCGGCATCCCCGCCACCCCCTCGTTACTCGCTCGCGTCCGGGTCGGACGCGTCCTCGACACCCGACGGCGCAGGCGGCGCGGCCGGCTGGACCGGGCTCTTCGCCGGCGCCTTCTTGTTCGCCGGGGTGCGCGCCTTGTTCGCCGGCGCCTTCGCTGCCTTCGCTTCGCTGCCGAGCACGCCGAGTCGCTTCGCGTCGACGTCGTTCAGCAGCATCGTCGTCTTGTGCGGGTGGCGACCTTCGGTCAGCACCTCGTACTCCTTGAGTCCCATCGCTCCTCCAGAGGATGTCGTGAACATCTGATCGACGGGGGTCACCGTGGTCGTGGGACCACAGGCGCGATGCGGTGCACCGCACACCGGGCACTTCGCCACGGCAACCCCCAATCGGTCAGGATGCGATCGTCGCCTTGACGAACGCCTTCGGCCGGGTCACACCGAACGCGACCCGCTCCTCGCCGAGCACGGCGACGAGGTTGCGGATGAAGAAGTCCGCGTGGGAGTCGGTCGCGGTGATCGACGCCTGCTCACGGTCCCAGAGGACCGCCTTCGAGAAGTCGCCGACGAGGGCGGTCTTCACCGCGATCGCTTCCGACTCGACGATCGGCAGACCCCAGACGGTGGGGATGCCGGCGTTCGCGAACGGGCCGGGACCGTAGAACTGGCCGTCGCCCGAGGCGGGCTTGGACAGGTCGAGGGCCTCGACGTCCTCCGGGTTCATCAGGATCCCGTTCGGGATGACACGGCCGACGGTGCGGACCTTCGTCTTCGCCTTGCGGATCGTGGTGAGCATGTCCGTCGCGAGCGCCTGCGTCTGGATGCCGGAGGTCTGCAGGATGCCGGTCAGGTTCTCACCCGAACCGTCACCGTTGAGGATCTGGTCCTCTTCCTCCTCCGCCAGGTCGGCGCGCAGCTCGTCGTCGATCAGACCGCGCAGCTGCTTCGCATCGGCGAGACCGCGCTTGGTGGCCGGCACCCACTCGGCGATCGTCTTCACGGTCGCCGTGACCTTCTGGAACGCGAGCGTCCCCTCCGGCTTGTAACCACCGCCGGTCGCAGGCACGAGAGCGCCCGCGGTCCCCGGCGCCGTCGGCGCGGCGGCCGTGGTCGCCTCCGGGACGGTTGCCGCACTGGAGAGCTGCGTGGTCTGCTGCACGAACTCGACCGTGTCGGACTCGGTCTGGCGGACCGAGATCAGATCGCGGATCGTGAGGGGGCGGCGTCCCAGCAGCTCGAGGATGCCGGTGATGTCCGTGTTCACGAACGCGCCACCGGAGGTGTCCGACGTGCCGGTGATGAGCGCCTTCACGCCCATCGGCTGCGACTGAACGCGGGCCTTCTCGTTGATCATGCCGCCGTTGAACTGGCCCATCAGGCCCTTGTACTCGGCGGACTCGATGAACATCTGGCCGATGCTCTTCAGCTTCGTCGGCTGGCGGTACGTATCCGCCTTGGACTTCTCGCCGTCGGGCGTGCGCTCGAGACCGAGATCGAAGCCGATCGCGTCGAGCGCGGCCTTCACGTCCGCGGATGCCTTGTCCTTCTCGAACTCGACCTTCGCGGCCTCGTAGGCCTTGATGTGGGTGGTGGCCTGCGCGACCTCGTCGGGGGTCAGATCGCGACCATCCGACTCAGCCTTCGCAGCGATGTCGCGGGCGGCCTTGAGCTCAGCCCGCATCTTCTCCTGGGGGTCCATTGCGGATCCTTTCGTTTCAGAGGTTCCCGAACTCGCGCTGTGCGAGCTCGATTCGGAGACAGGTGAGGGCGGACGGGCTGACGCGCAGATCCTCCGACTTGACCCGGTCGGGGCCCTCGTCGTTGATCCCCGCTTGACCGGCGGCCTTCGGTTCCTGGTTGCCTGCCTCGAGCTGAGACAGGACGCTCTTGAGATCGGTGACCGTGACGCCAAGCGTTTCGACCACCGCGCGCAACGTGTCCTCGTTCTTCGCCGACAGGACACGTCCTGCCTTCACTCCGTCGATCAGCGCGTCGACGGCAGACTTCACAGCAACGACGGAGGTGTCGCGGTTCGCCCCGATCGGCACGAAGGAGAACTCGAACACCTCGAGGTCGCGGAGTTCGTTCGCCTTCGTGCCGTCCTCCAGCTGCACCTGACCTTCGTCGAGCGTGTCGAACGCGAACGACAGCTCGCGCAGGCGCCCTGCCTTCACGAGCCGGTACGTCTGCGGACCTTTCGGGGAGTCCATGTCGAACATGCCGCGTACGCGCCACCCGTGGTCGTCCTCGGACTCCTCGGTCGCACCCGCGACGAAATAGTCGGGGTCGTCCAGGCGGTGCCCATACAGGCCCGGCAGGCTGACGCCCGCGTCCTTCCGGGCGGCGATCCCGCGCGCGAACGCGCCCTTGGCGACGATGTCGCCGTATGCGTCCGGCGTGCGGGTGAACGTGGACGGATAGACGATGAACTCGCCCTCCGCGAGACCGTCGTCGGGGCCAGCCTTGAATGCGACCGGCAGGCTCTTGATCTTCACGGTTGTCCTCCTACTCGAAGTTGATCTCGACGTCGCAGGAACACCCAGCGACCTCGTCGACGTCCAGCGCCGAGGAATCCCCGGGCCACTTGGCGCCGTTGCTGAACACGGAATCGATCGGGACCGTCTCGCCTGCCATCTGGGCGTGCGAAGCGCGCGGGTTGCCGGACGTGACGATCCACGTCTTCGTCGCCTGTCGCTGGCCGCGCAGTTGCTGCACAGCTTCGACGGAAGCGAATCCCGCAAGCGCAGTCGTGAGCGTCTGTCCTGCCTGCTGGGAGCGCGCGGCCTTCGCGACCTCGAACACCCGCGCCACCCCATCTGTGCCTTCGGCTGAGGCCAGAGCCGCAACGATCTCGGACTCTGTGACCGCGTTGATGCTCTTGGCGTTGGAGTCCGAGACGACCTGCATCCACTGCATGGTGCGGTCGACGTCATACTCGTCCGGGTCGATCCCCAGGCGTTCGAGTTGCTTCCGCGCGACGTCGACCGTGATCAACGACGACAGCGCCAACAGATCCCCGCCGAGCTCCTTGTCCCAGCGGGCCGAGTCCCACCAGGTGGCGGCCTTCTCGCCGAGCGCGGAACGCACGCTGCGCTCCTGCCGCGCAAAGAACTCGGCGAGTACCTGCGTCGCCTTCGCGATCTGCGGGGACGTCGGCCGAGCCTTCGTCCGCAGCATTGCTGAGATCGCCTTCGCCTCGTCATCGGACGAGAGAGTGCCGCCACCAGACCCCGCAGGAACCTGATCCGTCGGGGAGGCGAGGCCACCCACCAGCACGTTCAGCGGCACGACGAGCTCGTCGGCGCCGTCGATGCGCGGCAGGTTCAGCCGGCCGCGGGCCTCGTTCCGGGTGAGGAACGGGGCACCGACCGACGTCTGCAACTGCGACGCCTGCTCCTCGAACGAACCACGCAGCTTCTCCAGCATGTTGAACTCGACATACAGGGCGTCGGCATCCTTCGGGAAGTCCGCGCGGATCAGCTGCAGGAAGATCTCCTGCTGAACCTCCTGCAGAATCGGCCCGAGGGTGTCCTGGTAGAGCATCTTGTGCTGCTCTTCGATGTTCCCGAACGTGGCGTTATCGAGGATCCCGACCATCGGCGGCGGGATGAAGTACGCCGACGCCGCCTCCTCACGGGAGAGCTTGCGAGATTCGATGTACTGCATGTCCGCCGCGGAATGACCCGCCGGCACGAACTGCATACCGTCCTCGAGCACCGGCGTGCCGCCCGCCTCGGTCGCGGTCTGGCCGGTGTACTGAGCACGCCATCCCGTTCCGAATCGCTGCCGAGCGGCATCCGACCATTCGGCGCCCGCGGGACGGGTGATGTACCCGCCGATGCGGGCGCCATTGCGGAGCGACTGCTCGCGCATCTGCCCGGCTGCGAATTCTTCCGACAGGATCCGACGCAGCGACTCGATCGGCGACAGCCCGTACCGCTCGTCCTCGGGGTTGTAGCCACGGAAGTAGACGCACTGGTCAGCCGGGATCTTCGTCTTGCCGCGGTTGCCCTTGATCACGAATCCGCTCGGCGAGAGCCAGTTGTCGTCTTCGGTGATCTCCCACAGGCGCGGCGGGATGCGGGTCAACGCCATCCCAGCCGATTCGCGGGTCTTCACCCAGAGCGCACGGTCGTAGATGCCGCGGTCGGCGATCAGATCCCGGATCAGCCGGTAGCCGGTCGTGTACAGGTTCGGGGATCGCATCAGCTGCGCGAACGGGTGGTCCGTGACCCGGCGGCGGTCGCTGTCGTCGACACGCTCGAACGTGTGCAGCGACAGCTGCGCGACGTTGCGGGCGAGGAAGTCGACGACCGTGCGCACGCTCTGCTGCTTGCGGTACAGCTCGGCGTAGTCCATGGAGAGGTCATCGCTCAGCCGCAGCGATGAGGGCGCCTGGTAGGACGGCTTCTGCACGGCACGGAGCGTTCCCTCGGAGACAGCGAAGACCATCGTCTGCTCCTTCCTACGGGGCCTGCACGAACAGGACCCGTGCGCGGTCGATGATGGTGTCGCCGTCGAGCGGCACCGGCTCGGCGCCGGGCTCGTGGTAGATCGCGTTCTTCAGGACGAGCAGGTTCCCTGGGTCCCTGAACAGGACCCCCTCGATGGACGAGCCGTCGTCGAGGTTCACCACGACGCGGCGCAGCAGCAGCACCTTCCGGAACACGCCCACCTGGGCCTCCTCGCTTCAGACGACCATGAGGCCGTGGCTCTCGTACGCGGATGCCTGACTGGGCTCCGGGTTAGTGAGCAGCAACCCGACCGCCGCGATGAATGCGAGCAGCGGCGCCGGGTCCATCGGGGAGCCCTTACGGTCGATCACCCAGCCGTCACCGATCGCCTTGATCTGTGCCGTCGTCGCAGCAATGTCCAGCGGGGGCTGCACGCCGTGCGACAACCGCACGCGCTCCCGGAACTGCTCCGGCGTCTCGTCCGCGGGGGCTTCGTCAGCGGCCGCGACCTTGACGAGGTCGTAGACCGTCCCGTGCCACCCGGAGAGCTTGTCCTCGCCCCACGGGGTGATGTCGATTCCGGCATCGGCGAACTCGTCCCACATCGACGAGATGGGTGCGCCTCGGCGCTGGAACGCGACATGCTCTGGTGCGACCTTCCGCAGCGGTGACTTCAGCCATGGGATGACCCAGTCCGGGCCGGCGCGATGCGCGACGATCTCGCCACGGATCCTGCCCTCGGTGTCCCAGAACGCCAACGCGATGTACACCATCGTGCGTTCGTACGACATGTCGATGCCGTAGCACGCCGGCCGCGCCGGATCACGGGTCACGCCGCGTTCCGCGCGCTGGTCTTTCGTGTCGAGCAGGTTCGCCCAAGCTCCGGTCGGGAATGGTCCTGCCCCGACGAGGTTCACGAACTGGCACATCACCTCGGTACGGAACACCCACTCCGGGTCAGTGCTCGCGGCCGCGGCGATCGACCGCTGATCGATCGTGTACCCGAGCGAGGGATTCGCTTCTGCCCAACCCTCCCGGTCCCAGACCGAGCGGCCAGGCGCTGCGGACCACTCGAAGATCCCGAGCGAGTCGTCCTCGGGCATGCCCTGAGATTCATCGACGGCGTCGAGGTCGTCGAGGCCGTCCTTCCCGTCAGGCCACCCGAGCGCACGGTGCGCGAGCGACCGCAAGCGACGCAGCACCACGGACGCCGTGTCACCGGCATTCGATGCCGCCCAGATCTGCGCGAGCCGGCGCGCCATCGTGGTCTTGGTGACCGCGCCCCACGCCTGCCAGTTCTGATGCTCGCGCAGCTCGTCGAGCAGCACTAGGTCACCCGAGAGCCCACGGCCGCCGCGACGCGACGCCGCAGCGACCTTGTACCGCTCGCCGGTGTCCAGGCGCAGTGCTTTCTTGCCATTCGTCCGATCGACGTGCTCGATCAGCTCAGCAAGCTCCGGGATCCCCTCAGCGATCTCGACGGCGCCCGACCACTGCTCCTCAGCGATGTCGAGCGACTGCGCCGTGCCGATGACGAGCGGCGCACCCTCGGCGTACATGCGCCACAGGCTGAGCACCTGCATCAGTGTCGACTTGCCGTTCTGGCGGGCGACGAGCAGCAGGACCGTCTTGAACCGGTACGTGCCGTCCGGGTTCAGCTCGAGCGCCCGGATCAGCAACGCCCGCTGCCAAGGAAGCAACTCGATCTCGAGGATTTCCTCGGCGAACTCGATGCAGGCGAAGCCCTTCGATGTCGCCGGAGTGAGCTCGCGCAGCGGCGGCGTGCAGATCCGAGGTTCGGTGCACCCGACCCGACGGCGGAACGACTCCGCCCGGTTCGGGCCGCCGATAGCGCGCGCGTACGCCGGGCCGGGGCCCTTCACCGCGCTACGCCGACTTGCCCCCGCGGAGCGCGTGGAGCTTGGCCTTCTTGCCACCTGCGCCCCCATCCTTCACCCCGAGCGCCTTCCGTCCGACCGGGGAGAGGCCGAGCTGATCGCAGTACTTCAGGTAGGCCGAGATCGACACGTTGTCGTTCTGAGGCACCGCCGGCCGGGCGCCCTTCGCCTGTGCAGCGTCATCGAGCGCCCAGTCGACGATCACGTCCCACGCGTCGATCTTCCGCGCGAGCGCGCGCAGCGCTTCGATCGCGCCAGCGTCAGCGTCCGTCAGGTGTGCAGCACCGGCCTCGATCGCCTTCTCCGTCGCGGCAACCATGTCCACCGGGCCACGCGTCGTCACGATGCTCGGCAGAACACCGGGCATCAACGCGTCACGCATCTCCGGTGTCAGCGACGACGCCTCCATGATCCGGTCACCGACAACGCCGCGCGCGGCGTCCGGCGCCCGCGGCGTCACGATCGCAACGGGGACGATGTCGAGGTTCTTCGCCTCAGCCATCCCATCGCGCTTCGTCGCGGCCACCACGATCACTCGCATCGGGATCCTCTCCTCGCGCGCGACCCCCTCCTAACCGGTCGGGGGGAGATAGATCACTGCCGGAGAAATGGCCTGTGGTCGAAGGTCATAGAGATTGGGACGCCCCTACCTCTACGCACGGATGATCTCTCCGGTGTCGGCGTACACGGTGTCGACGGAGACGCCGCGGTGACCGTGCCCCTGCACAGACCGAAAGATGATGCGGCCACCCGAGTTGAACGTGATGCGCTCGGCGCCGTTCGCTCTCGTCACTCGCAGCAGATCAGCCTCGTCCGCGTGGTGCAGGCACTCGTCCATAGACGCCCGCGCATCGCGGCCGTGGATTGATAGGACCAGGATGCGACGCCCCTCGTGCGCCTCGGCGACCATGCCAGCAGCGACGTAGCGGTTCAGCATCAGCGGACCTCAGCCTTCGGTGCCTGACGCCACTTCGCACCGGTCTCCGTGATCTCGTAGTGACCCGGTGCGGCATGCGTGGTGAACGTCGACTGGGTCTCGTGCACGAGCACCGTCTTCCCCTTCAGCGGCCCGGACGTGAGCTTCACCCTGCGCATGTTCTCCATGATCAGAACTCCTCCGAGGTCTCACCCAAGGCGACAGGACCGTCGCCCTCTTGCTTCGACCGGTTGCAGCGGACATGTGAGGGCTGGCAGTTGGTGGGGTCGAGCATCAGCTCGGGCTTCCCCATCGCCAGGCACCGTTTGCGGCTGATCTTGTGGTCCAGCTCGAAGCTGTCCGGTTCGTTCTTCGCACCGTCGTAACGGATGTCCGCTTGGCCGCACAGCGCACACGGTGCGTTCCTCGCCTGCCACCCGGCCTTCAGCGTGCTCCGGAGAATCTTGTAGGCGCGGGAGTGGATCACGTCCATCCGCGGCGCCTCCTACAGCTTCGAAGGTGCGTCTCCCCTGCTGAGCGCCCAACCCATGAACGCACGCCACGTGTTCAGCCAGACGACGACACCCGTGATGCCGAGCACGATGCCGGCGAGGATCTTCACGTCAACGCCAAGCGGGCCAACGTGAGGTGCTCGTTGCCCTCCAGGTTCGGATGCTGCTCGAGAAGAGCATCGAGTGCGGCGTACGCGTTGTCGCGCTCAGCCTGCAGGCGGCTGATCTCGTCCAGTGCCCCGTTGAGCGTCCGCTCCCAGGTCATGCCGAGCATGGTCAGTCCGCATCCCCGAACGCGGCATCGTCACAACAGACGGCCGCGGCCCACGCCGACGTGTACTCGGCCGTGCAATGCGAACACACCCACATCTCCCGAGAACCCATGACAACCTCCCCGGGAACGACGAAGGCCCCTCCGAGATGGAGAGGCCTTCGACAAAGAACTTGTGCAAGCACAGCTTAACAGAAATCAGCGACACGTTTTATCGCCGGTCCTCAGCGTGTCGCTGTTCCTCATCGGACAAGCTGCGGATGCTCATCGTGTCTCCTCACTCCGGGACGTGCGATCTGGGACGGCGCACGATGCACAGATCGAGTCGCCATCCTCGTCGATTCCAACGGCAGGTCGGCGCACACAGTAGGAGCACACAACACCCTCCACGGTCGCGGCGTAGTGCGCTCGCACCTCCGCTTGCGTTGTCACGCCCAGTACCTCGGCGCGCAAGTCGTCCAGGATCTCCAGCGTTCGCGTCGTGAAGCAGTCGCGCTGCACGAGGCGACCAATCGCGATGTCAACGCCACGCAGGATCGGGTTCGTCGCGATCGGCTCGGACTCGCCGGGGAACAGCTCACTCATCGCTCGCGCCAATCGTGCGATTCGGCGCTTCGAACTCGTCGAGACAGAGATCATCTGACTCGTCGAGATGCCCCACCCAGAGGACGACGCCGCCCTCGTGCTCGTCCCAGTTGCGGTCAGAGCACTCCTTGCAGACTTCGAGCGTCAAGCTTGGGCACTCGTCTTCGTGGGGGCACAGACCTTCCAGGCAGTCGAGGTCGAACGTCGTCTCCGTGATCTTCGTGTGCGTCGCGCTCATCGTTCGTTCCCTTCCGTGTGGGGCGTGTTCTCCTCGACCGGTTCCCATGGGCCAGCAGATACAGCCTTCGTGCGCCGCTCGATGTGCGCGCCGTCGAAGTACTCGGGCTCAGGATCGCGGGCCGGGGCGGCTTTCACCCCGTCGAGCGTTTCCCCGTCCTCCGAGTCGCCTGCCCCGAACGGCCAAGCATGCTCACCGTCCGCTCGAGCCCACCGGTACTCCCATTCGGGTTCCCGCTCGGCCAGGGCGGAAGCACGCACCTCAGCATCATGAGCAGCCATCCAGCGGTCGATTTCCTCCAGGCGGCCTGTGTGCGCCTGCTGATAGTCGGTCGCGTAGTACGCCGGCATGACGCGGGAGCCATGCACCCACGCTGAGCGCACTTCCTCGGTCGTCGGCGTGTAGTCGGTCACCATTGCGCCTCCACCTTCATCCGGAACCCCTGGCGCGCCTTGCGGCGGGCCGCCGATCGTGCCACGAAACGCCAACGCGTCTTCCGGATCACAGTCCACCCGGCTCCCGCGCTCTTCTCACAGACCCACCAACGGAACTGCGGCTCGTAGTCGGTCATCGGCCATCCTCCTCTTTGGGGTGCATCTGGCGCCGATGCTTGGCGATGTACGTTTCAACGAAGTCGGATCCGCAATCGGGGCAGACCTTGCGAATCTTCAGTGCCTTCCGCGCGCGGCCCCGCTCTCGCTTGCATTCGCGACACACGAGTCCACTGGTCGGACTCTCATACGAGACCTTCGCAACGGCTCGAAACCGGCGTGCGTTCTCGTAGTACACGGCCGCTAGTGGTTCCACTTCACCCGGCCCGAGGTGGGCATGGACCAGGCCGCCATGATCCGTGCGCTTAGCTTTGCTTCCCCACATCCAGCGCGCGAACGGCTGGACGGCGTCCAGCTTCATCGAAAAGCTGTTCCCGTCGCCATGTCCTGTGACTACACCGATCTCGCCGAAGTCGACATACTCTCGGCGACCGTAGGTGCGCATCACCTTCGTGCCGATAGCCGGACGCCGCTTCATCGTTCTCCTCCCTCTGTAGCGGCAGCACGCAGAGCGGCACGCATGCAGGTCATCTCCCAGTTGCTAGCGACGATCCTCCGACGAGTGAACTCGTCTACGTCCTGCCCCTTGTACGCCTGGACGGCTGCGAGCACCACCGCGTCGGACGGCCCGCCCTGTACGGTGCGGAACCGCTCCAGGGTGTTAGCTGCCTCCCGCATCAGATCATGAGCGGTGCTATCGGTCCGAGCGCGTTTACACAGCGCGTCGATCAGTTCCCGCTCGTCGTCGGTCGGGGTGTTCGCCTCCTCGAACAGGGCCACGAGCTGAGCGAGCAGCGACAGACGCTCGTCGTCGGATTCGCCAGCACGGATCCGTGCCGCCTGCGACGGCGTCGCGGACGACGCGGCACGCTCGATGTTCGCCTTCGCCTTCTCGATCAACTGCTCACGGTACATAGTCATGCTCCTTCTCCGGCCGGACGGCCGATCTTGATCGAGTCCCGAACCCGTCGCAGATCCGAGAGACGGAACATCGCCACCCGGGCGCCGGCGATCGTCACCGTGCGAGCAGGCTCCACGAGCCCCTTCCTCCGCCACCTCTGCAGAGTGCGCGCCGTCCCCGCGAACTCCTCCGCCTGCACTCGGGTCAGCATTGGATCCCCGAGCTCAGCAACCGGCAACGGCGTCCCGGCAGCGTCGTCGGTCTCCGCCGCCCAGGCCGGTTCGCCCTTCGTGCGCCGCTCAACACCCCACTTCGCCCGGGCGTCCGCGAACGACCAGAACCCGCGGATCCCATCGGCGTCGAGCTCGTTCCGGTCCATGAACCCCGTGGCGAGGTCCTCGACATGGTGGTGATCGTTCACGAGACTGTCGACAGCCTGCTCGAGCGACTGCGGGAACACGAACGCCTGCCACGCACCCCACGTCGTCACCAGGTCATTCAGTGCGTCGAGGAGCTCCGCGTCGACCGGCGCCAGAGGCTCCGACGATCCCCCACCACCCGGCGCCTTATCCGTCGGCGTCGCCTTCGTCGGATCCGCGAGCGACCGGAGTCGGCCGATCAAATCCGGGGCGTCATCGATCAGACCACGCAGCCGGCCATAGCACCGGTTGCAGATCATCGCGTTATCCCGGGCGGGTGACTCGGCGCAGCCCTGGCACTCTGGCTTGTACGCGATCACCTGGACGCCGGCCGCGACGTAGCGATCCCGCGCCTCCGCCAGCCCATAGTCCGCGCACGTCGCGTAGTGCACGCCGTGCTGCTTGCACCCTCGGATGCAGAACCTCTCAGCCATGAAACTCCGCCTCATGCTCGGCCGCGCGCTCAGCGAGCGCCACGATCTCGTCCCCTGCCTGGATGCCGCACAGCAGCTCGCCGCAGCGCGGGCAGCGCACGAACAGCACGCCCTCGTCGTCGGCGTGAACCTCAGAACGGCGTGTCATCGCTCAACCCTCCCCACGCGTCATCCGAAGTCGGTGTCGACCATGCTTCGTCAGCCGCCGGCGCGCTCGGCGCCGTGCTCCCAGCCGAGCGAGCCGCGCGCGTGACCTGCGCCGTCGCGTAGCGGAGCGAGGGGCCGATCTCGTCGACCTCCAGCTCGATCGCCGTGCGGTTCTGGCCTTCGCGGTCCTGGTAGGAGCGCTGACGCAGGCGTCCGGATGCGATGACCCGCATGCCCTTCGTCAGCGAACCCGCCACGTGCTCGGCGAACTCGCGCCACACGGACGCACGGAGGAACAGCGCATCGCCGTCCTTCCACTCGTTCGCCTGGCGGTCGAAGGTGCGCGGCGTCGAAGCGATGGTGAAGTTCGCCACCGGCAGCCCGTTCTGGGTGTAACGCAGTTCCGGATCCGCCGTGAGGTTGCCGACGACCGTGACCACCGTCTCGCCGGTCATCGCTTCTCCCCCGTCATCGGCTCGAGGCGAACACGGATCGCCGCGCGGTCGAAGAAGTCGTCCGGAAGCTCGATCGTCAACGGCATCACGACATCTCCGTCGCGAGTAGCCGCATCTCGGGTCCTCGCGAGTTTCACGACCGAGAACCTGCCCCAGCCCGTCCCCTTCCGCAGGTGCAGGTACACCGTCTTGCTGTTCATGCTGCTGTCCTCCTCGTTGCCCCGAGGTACTTCTCGCGGGCGATCCTTCGAACGGTCTCTTGCACGGTCTCGTCGGCCTCGGCGAGCAGCCGGAGGCGGAAGCTGTAGTCCCTCTCGAACCGCCGCGCGGTCATCTCCACGAAGTCGGTGAGAGCATCAGAACGGCTCGTCATCCCACACCCCCTCTGTCTCCTGCTTCGCCTCGTGATAGTCGGTGAGCTTCTCCTCGTAGACCCGGGTGAGCATCCACTCGTCCCGGATCCTCCGGGCGTCTCCGCAGGGCCCGCATTTCTTCTGCCCGGCACCTCCCGGCATGTGCTTGTCGCAGAACATCGGCGGGGCATCCAACGCCCAGGGGCGCTCCGGGCGCTCCGGCGCCGGCACCCGGTCCGCCTGCACCGCGTCCCACGCCGCGGCCCGCGCCGCCCCCTCGGCCCGCACCTCCTCCCGCGCCCGCTCCCGCGCCCCCACGCGCCCTCCCCCCACAGCCACGGGATACCCCGCGGGAAGCCGGCCGAGGTTCTCCGGAGGTTCCGGGGATGTGATGTGCACATCCCGCATGTCCACCTTCAGCGGGTGCCACAGCAGGATCCACTCGTCGCCGAAGTGATCGAACGTCGTCAGCCACCCGGCGTCCATGAGCATGTACAGGTGCCCCTCGACCCGGCCCGCGACCAGATCCAACGGCTCGCCGGTCTTCATCCGCCGCGCGAGCACTCGCGGATCCGCGAGCACCCGCCCCAGCGGGTCCGCATTCAGCCACAGCCAGAACGCGGTCGGCTTCGCCTCGTCCGGCACCCCGGCGAGCGTGTCCAGATCCGTCGCGCTGATCTTGCGCTGCTTCGTACGCTGTCCTGACATCGTTCCCTCTCGCGAAGCCCTTGATGCACAGGTCAAGGGCAAGATTCAGATCCTCCGGCTCGACGGTGAAGCACTCCGTGTACCCCTTCCCGCCGGGGCCGAGCACGTCCTCCGCGTGCGCCCACGACCGGAACGCAGCCACGAACGCGCGACGCAGAATCCGCAACGCCTCCCGCTCCCACGAGGCGTCCGTGTTCCGCTGGCAAACGACCACAACCCATCCGCGATCGATCCACCGCTGCACCCGCGAGAACCGCCAGGCGCGACCGACCTTCAACGTCCACGACCGGGGATCCCAGACCACATACGTCATCGCGTACGTCGGCATGCTCATCGCGACTCCTCCTCAGCCTCTTCCTCGGTCATGGCGCGGAAGCACCACGGGCACCGACCGCGGCCGTCGATGAACGTCACATCGCCGTCAAACTCGCAGTGCCGGTTCGTCTCCGGGTCGAGCAGACGGTCGCAGACCGTGTAGAGCTTGTGGACGACCGGCAGCAGCGGCGTGACGCGCACGCCCTCGTCGAACAGTCCGCGCACGAGACGATGAGGCAGGCCACCAATCGCTACCCGCACTGCTTCGACGAGGCGATCGAACTCGGCGTCGCGCTCTGCATCGGTCGTCATCGTGCACCTGCCTTCATGTCGTTGCGGACGCCCGCCCGCCAGCCCTGATGTGCTTCGCTCGTCTTGGAGCACAGGCCGTACTTGTCGAGCCGGTTGCAGCGCTGACCGCACAATCGGCACGTCGGGGATCCCGCCTGTATCACGTCGATCTCCTCGAGCGCGGCCAGCGTCACCGCACGGTCGGGCTTCCAGTCCGGCTTGACGTCGCTCACGAGAACACCTCCCGTGCACGCCACTTCATCCAGTCGTCGCCGTACACCGAGCAGCCCATCTCCATCGCGACCTCGGACGAGATCCGGATCCGCTGCACGCCCTCGAGGCGGTACCAGGCGAACTCGTGCGGGTAGAACACGGGCACGTGCTCGGGGTTCGCCCAGCGGCGCACCTTCCAGCCGTTCGCGAGTGCCATCGTCTGCAGGGCGTGCTCGCACGCCTCGTTACAGGCGAGGCAGAGGGTCAGCCCATCGATCGGAGTCGGGAGGTTCTTCGACCCGCCCATCCCGACCGCACGGCGATGCTGGAACGACAGCCCGATATCCGCCGCGCACGAAGCGCACCGGTACCCATCGCGGACGTACACGGCCGTGCGCGTCGCCGTCGACGGGGCGGTCATGCTGCCACCGCCTCTCGGATGTGCTGCGCGATCTGCAGGCCGATATGCTCTGTGTAGGCGGGCGGGATCGCCTCGCTGAGTTCGCGCAGTTGCATCCAGTCGATCCCCATGGCCTTCTGCTGCGTCTCGAGCGGGATTCGCCACACGCCGACTTCCACAGTTCGGCGCAGGTTCGTCCGGTTCGTTGCCGGCGGGAATCGTGGCGTCTGCCATGCGTGATCGCAGGGCGGCGGCACGAGCGGGATGTTGCTCTCGAACAGCCGGTGACGGCGTACGTCCAGGGCGAAGCTTGACCCGCAGTAGCAGACCGGTTCGATGAGCTCAGAGCGGGCCATCTCGACGTTCTCGATCACGTACGGCCGGCCCAACTCCTGCAGCACCTCACGGGTCTGCGGGATGAGGTTCAGGTAGTTGTCGCCGACGCCACCTCCGCGCCGCCTGTATGCGGTGAACTTCTGGCAAGGCGGCGACGCGTGGATCGCATCGAACTCGTGCCCGTGTGCGCGAGCGAATTCGATCGCGTCAGCCACGTGGTGCTCGAACGGGTAGCGGTCCTGCCCGTTGATGTCGACGCCGACGACCTCGAAGCCTGCACGGTAGTACCCCATCGCCGCGCCACCTGCGCACGAGAACAGGTCGAGCAGCTTCGGGCGGCTCATCGGTGCTCTCCTCGGAAGTTGGCGTTCAGGGACCGGAGGATCTCGATGTCTTCCTGGATCGCCGCGGCGAAGTCCTTCGCGTACTCGAACGCGAGCCAGGCATCGTCTTCGGCGTCGAGCGCCGCGATGACCCGCTCGTCGGCGCCGTACGCGAGCTCGCGGAGCTCGGTGAGGGTGGCGCGGGGGAACTCGGCGCGCAGATCCTTGACCGCGCGCCCTAGCGCCACCTTCTTGTCACGCTGCGCCTTGCGGAGGATCCCCCGGTAGCGGCTCAGCGCGCGTGGTGCGCGGGCGTTCGTCTCGCGTGCCCGGATCAGCGCGCCCGCGGCCTGCACGGGCGTCGGGAGCACCGCGAGCAGCTCATCCTCCGACAGCGCAGCGAGGTTCAGCGGGACGAGCTCCATCGACTCAGGGGCGTCGTCGGTCACCTCACCGGTGGACTGGTCGACGTTCACTTCCGGCGTCCCTTCGACTTGGCGCGGCGGGCCGCGCGGTTCGTCGGGGCAAGGAAGTCCTGCGGCATGCCCTGCTTCGCCTCGCTCGGGCGGAGGGCGCCCGTCGCCGTGCGCACCTCGGCGGCGGGCTCCTCGGCGGGCGCCCATGCGGCGGCCGTGAGCCGGTTCCGCAGCTGCGTCTCGAGCTGCGGAGTCACGGCGCGGGCGCGCTTCATCTCCTCGTGCAGAGCGAGCACGGCGCCGGCGCTGTTGGCTGCGTCGATCTCGGCCTCCCAATCGCGCGCTGGCGCTGCCGGGGTTGCCGCAGTCTCGTCGGGTTCGCGGCGGTCCCCGATCACGTCCCGGAACGCGCGGCGCAGCGCGGCGCGGACCGTGTAGGCACCGAACAGCTTCATCGGCTTCGCGAGCCACAGGGCACGCCAGGAATCCTCGGCGGGCAGGGACTCGCCCCACGCGACGTAGACCGTCGTCGGGATCCCCGCGCGGTGCACGGTCGCGCGTGCGGCGACCGGCGGCTGCTCGGCGGCCCAGAACGGGGCGAACACCTGGCCGTCGGCGGAGAACTCCGGCGGGTCGATCTGCACCGTGTCGCCCGTCGAGATCGCGAGGCGCTCGTACTCGGCGAGAGTCTGGGCGACGTCGTCGATGTTCGTCATGCTGCGTCCTTCGTCTCGGTGACATTCAGGCGTGAGGACGCCTTCGGTCGGGTGTAGAGGCGCATCGCCATGGCGCGGACCTCCTCAGCGCGGCGGACCATGTCGACCCACTCGCGGTAGGTGTTCGGCTCGGCACGCTCCCATGCGTCCTCGTCAAGGACGTCGGTGCTGGTGATCGAGAACGTGAACCCTGCACGGGTGCCGGCCGCCTTCTTGCCGTGCTCGTCGGCCTCCTGTGAGGCGTAGACGCGGATCGTCTCGAGTGCTGCGGCCTCGGCCTTCTTGTGTGGGGCCATCGCGGCGCGCGCGTCGGCGACGATCGCGAGCGCCTCGTCAACGTCGGCGGGGAGATCGTCGTCGGCGACGGGGGCGCCGGCGGCGCGCCACGCCATGAACGCGTCGGCCTCCTTGAGCAGCTTCGCGATGCGGGCGTCGTCGCGCTCGACCCAGCGGTAGCGGGGTGCGTCGAGGGTCGGGGTGCCGTCCTCCCCCATGACCTCCCACACGTACAGCCACCAGCGGACCTCAGTGACGAACATGCCGAGCTGCATCTGGTCGTAGTGCTCGGCCGGGATGTCGTCACGGTCACCCCAGCCGAAATCGTGGGACTTGCACTCGACGCCGAACGCATCGCGGACCGGGTCGAAGCCGAGGCCGTCCGGCGTGGCGAGGATGTGCCGCATGTCGGGGTGCGCGAACAGGGACGCGTTCGCGGCGCACAGCGCGACGTGCGAGCACGCCCACGCCAGCAGGAACGGCTCCCGCTCGTGGCCGCGCTTCGTGTGCTGGTTGCCGCGGAACGTGGACCCGTTGAGCTTGTCCGTGAGGATGCGGCGCCAGGTGCCGCGGCCGCCGACGGCGATCGCGTGGATCTCGGAGGCGGTGACGCCGGCGGCGCGCGCAGCGAGGCCCTCCTCGGATCCGAGGGAGTCCTCCGCGACCATGTGCAGCGGGCGGTCGATGATGTCGATCACGCGGGCACCCCCAGCATCGCCTCGAACTCGAGCCGCTCAGCGACGCTCTCGGCGCGCTTCGCGATCGCGCGGCGGACGCGGGCGGCGTCCTCGCCCACGCAGGGCTGGATCGGGGTGAACGGGATGTCCTCGAAACGCTGAGCGCTGGCCGCGCGGCGACGGCGGTGATCTGCCTTGTGCTGCACGCGCACCGCGACGGCATTCGCCTTGCACGCCTCGCAGCGGCAGCGGTGCTTGTTGTAGCAGGTCTGCGCGGCGCCGTGCGAGTGCGACGGCGGGCAGACGGTGGATGCGCTCATGCTCGGTTCCTCCCGGGGATGAATGCGGCGACGAACATCGCCAGAACGATCAGGACGGCGAGGTCAGCGCCGTTCCAGACAGGTGCGGCCGCCGCGATCCCGACGGGTGCGGCGATGATCAGCGCGACGGTGAACAGGGCGATGCGCCACGGTGCGACCGCGCGCAGCACAGGACTCGGCGTGCGGGGCGTGACCGTGATCGGGGCTTCGCACCAGCAGCACTCCTCCCGTGCCTCGTCGCGGCAGCTCTCGCAGTGATCGCGGTAGAGGCAGGCCTTGGCGAACATCACGCAACCTCGTCGATCGGAGCGGTCAGCGCCGGGACGTCGATGAGGCGGACGTGCTTGGACGCGGAGACCGGGACGATGGTGACGATCTCGACCGGCTCAAGCGCGAAGAGCCGCATCTCCTCCGCGACCTCGGCGTCGAACGTGTCGAGGAACTGGCGGCGGCCGCCGAGCGTCGGATGTCCGTCTCGCTCTTCGACGGCGAGGAACGTAGGCTGAGGGGTGCTGGTGGACATGTGCGTGTCCTCCTTCGTTTTCAGGTGGGGCGTCCGGTGCAACGGGCGCCCCGCTTTCGTGTGCGGGTTCAGATGGTCGAGAGGGCGAGCGCACCGAGGCGCACCCGGAGGCGTTCGAGGCCGCGGATCGTGACGCGAACCTGCGGCGGGTCGAGCACGAGGTCGCCTGTGCGGGGGTGGTGGTGGGACTGCGGCTTCTCCGCGAGGTAGCCCGCGTTCACCGCGGACGCGTACGCACGCCACCCGCCGTCGTGTGCGCGGTGGATCCAGCCGAGGTCGCGGAGCTGCGTGAAGAGGCGGTTCTGCCCGGTCTTCACGCCGGCGCGGGCGAGTATCCCGGCGGCGTCCTTCACCGCGTAGTCGCCCGACGCGGACGCGAGCTCGTCCCATGCCTCCGCGCGCGGGGCGATGACAGCGACATGCGCTTCGAGCGCCTGCCGCTGCTCGACCTCGGCTGCGTACGCCCGCAGGGCCTCCGGAAGGGTCTGCGGGATCTGCAGCCCCCGGGCGTCCTTCTCGACCTCGATGAAGTACTGGCGCGCCTGCTTCCCCCTCGGGGTGCGCTGGATCATGGCGAGTTCCTTCGCCATGTCCAGGGTCAGCGCGTGATCCGTCGCCGGGCGGCCGCCGGTGCTTTCGCTCAGAATTGCGCCGAAGTCCTCGCCCTCGGTGAAGCCGTACGCGAGCATCCGCGGGAACCAGTCCTTGTACGGCGTCGCGACGTCGAGGAACGCGTGCAGCTCGCGGCCACTGACCGCTTGGCGTCCGTCGTGCTCGCGGATCGGGATGAGCGCGGTCATGCTGCGACCTCGTGCACTTCGTCGTAGTCCGGGAGCGCCGCCTTCAGGAACGCATCCAGCTCGTCCTGGAACCAGCCGTTGATCCGCCCCTGCTTATGCGGCTCAGGGAACTCCCCCATCACGAGCTTGTTCCGCACCGTCTGCTGGGCGATGCCGCAGTACTCGGCGGCTGCCTTCGTATTGAAGACGCGGCCGCGGCTCACGACGCCACCGCCGCGACGGGCCTCTCCGCCCGGTCAAGGATGGTCTTGATCGAGATGCCGAGGAATTCGGCGATCCGGGACATCTCGATCATGTTGAACGGGGTATGCCCATTCAGGCGGCGCCCCATCGTGTGCTGGGTGATCCCAAGCACGATTGCGAGGTCAGCCGCGGTCTTTCGCTGGCGCGCGAGTTCAGCACGAATCTCATCAGCGATGCTGATCGCGAAGGCATCCTCGGGTGTCTGCTTCGTCATACAGTCAGGATGGATGATAAAGCAGACACTGTCAAGCCAATCATTCATGTTGACGATAAATCATCCATGCGTCATGCTAGCCACGTGGATAACGAAGACTTCGCAGTTCGCTTCTCCGACGCCCTTGTGTCCGAGATCAAGGCCGAGATGGGCCGTCAAGACCTCTCGTCCCGAGGGCTCGCCCGGCTGATTGGCGCCAATGCTCAGTTCGTGTCGTCACGTCTCGACGGCGGCAACCCCCGCACTGGTGAGCGCGTTATCCTCACCGTGCGCGATCTAGCCGCCATCGCGAAAGCGCTGCACGTCTCCGAGGTTGAGCTGGTCTCTCGTGCCGAAAGCGTCGCGCTCGGACGCGTGGTGCATGCACCCTTTGGTCGCAATGTCCCCGCCGTGCATGAAGATGACTTCGACGCCGTCGCACGCGAGAGCGACCCCGAGCCTACGGACGAGCAATGACCCCCATCGACAGCTACCTCGCTGACCTGGTCGAACAGGCCGGCATCACGATCGAGTACAAGCGACCGCGCGAGGGCCGCGACGGTGAGTCGTTCGTCGACCGGAAGCTCACCCGTCTACGCCCGGGCATGCACGCCCGCCTGCACAGGTGCGTTCTCGCGCACGAACTCGGGCACCACGCCTTCGGGCATCACCCCTCGCCGTTCGGGCCCGTACATGCGAAGCAGGAGCGCGCTGCGGAGGAATGGGGCGCGCTGCGCCTCATCTCCCTCGATGACTATCGCCACGTCGAGGAGATCCACGGCGGCCACGTCGGCGCCATGGCGCTCGACCTCGGCGTCATGCGCTCCACGCTCGAGGCGTTTCGATCCGTCCTCCTCCGGGTGGGGGATACCGCGTACGTGCAGCCTCGCCTCGGCAGAGGCCAGTACTCACACCGCTTCGAGGTCGCCTGATGGCCCGCCCACCGCTGGAACTGGAGACCTGGGGGAAGGTCCGTCGGAGCACGATCGACGGCAAGCCGACCGCGGTGTGCCGCTATCGAGACAGCGACGGCGTGACCCGGCTCATGCAGCGCCAAGGCAAGACCCCAGCCGAGGCGGAGCGGAACCTGATCAAGGCACTGAAGAAGCGCCTCGCCCCTGCGGGAGCCGACCTCTCACGCGAGTCGACACTCCGGCAGCTCGCGACGAAGTGGCTCGAGGTCGCACCGCAGGAGCGTGAGCTCGCGACGCAGACCCTGCGGCGCTACACGGATCTGACGAACCGAATCATCGTCGGCGGCCTCGGTGACGTGCGCCTCGGGGAACTGACTGTCCCCCGCGTGGATCGGTTCCTCACGGCGGCGAAGAAGCGCAACGGCGAGTCGACGGCGCGCACGGTACGCACGGTCATGCTGCAGATGCTCGGCTACGCCGTGCGGCAGGGCGCGATCGACCGGAACCCTGCGGAGCCCGCGACGAAGATCCGGCTCACGAAGAAGGCCGAGGTCGCGCTCAGCGTTCAGGACGTGTGGCGGATCCGAGACCTGCTCGCGAAGCGCGACGCCGGCAAGGACAAGCAGGGCCGCAGCCGGTACACGCAGATCGGTGACGTGGCCGACATGTTCATCGGGACGGGCGCGCGCACGAACGAGATCCTCGCGCTGTCATTCGATGAGCAGGTGTTCTTCGACGCGCCGATACCGTTCGTGCGCCTCGACCGGACCCTCATCGTGAACGACGCTGGGAAGCTCGACATCCAGTCGAAGCCGAAGACCGACAGCTCGATCCGCGACGCGAAGCTCCCGCCGTCGGTCGTCGCCATGCTGATGCGGCGCCGCATGGACGCGACGACCGACATCGTCTTCCCCTCATCCGTCGGCACCTATCAGTGGGACAACAACCTGATGCGCCAGTGGGGCGACGCGCTGCGCAAGACGCCGTACGCCGGCGTGACCCCGACCCTGTTCCGGAAGGCCGTCGCGACGCTGCTCGCCGACGAGGTCGGTGTGAAGGCCGCCGCGGATCAGCTGGGGAACACAGAGGAGATCGCCGAGAAGCACTACATCAAGCGGGCCAGGAAGCAGGGTCCTGATGCCGCTCGTGATGCCCTGGAGGCGTTCTTCAATCCGGGGTAGATGTCAGCCGCAAAACGACGAGTAAACGACGGATCCCGCTCCAGGTGTCAGCCGGAAACGCAAGAAGGCCCGGTCAGGAATCTATTCCTGACCGGGCCTTCTGTCGCTCGGAGCGTGGTGCACCCCCTGGGACTCGAACCCAGAACCCACTGATTAAGAGTCAGTTGCTCTGCCGATTGAGCTAGAGGTGCTCGGCGGGCCGGTTCCCCGGCCGAGGAATCACATTACCAGCGGATCCGATGGAAGCGAAATCGGCGCCGAGGCCGTGTGCATCCCTGGCGTGTCGTCCGCCCGGAGTGCGCGTTGGGCCGCGTTCGCCCAGGGTGCTTTCACCCCTGCCCCATATCCTAGAGACGTGACTGAGCCCCGCGCCGAAGCAGACTTCCAGAGCGACCTCGACCTCGCTCTCCGCCTTGCCGATGCCGCCGATGCGCAGTCGCTGCCGCGCTTCGACGCCGCCGACCTGAACGTGTCGCTCAAGGCCGACCGGTCCCACGTCACCGATGCGGACCTGGCGACCGAGCGCGCGCTCCGCGAGATCCTGCAGGCCGAGCGGCCCGAGGACGGGATCCTGGGCGAGGAGTTCGGCACGTCGGGCGACGCCCACCGGCAGTGGGTCATCGACCCGATCGACGGCACCGCGAACTTCCTGCGCGGTGTGCCGATGTGGGGCACCATGATCAGCCTCGCCGTCGACGGCGTCGCCAAGGTCGGCGTGGTCAGCATGCCGGCGCTCGGCCGGCGCTGGTGGGCCGCCCCCAGCCTCGGCGCCTGGGCGTCGACCGACGCCGAGCCTCGCGCGATCCGGGTGTCCGACGTGGCCAGCCTGGACGACGCGAGCGTGAGCTTCCAGAGCATCGCGCAGTGGGACGGTGCAGGGCAGCTCGATGCGCTCATCGCCCTGAGCCGCCGCGTGTGGCGCGACCGCGCCTACGGCGACGTGTTCTCGTACATGATGCTCGCCGAGGGTCGCCTCGAGATGGTGGCCGAGTTCGACGTCAAGGAGTACGACATCGCGGCGGCGTTCGCGATCGTCACCGAAGCGGGCGGCACGGCGACCGCGTTCGACGGTACACCCACCCTGGCCGGGCGATCCGCGCTCGCCACGAACGGCGTGCTGCACTCCGCATTCCTGGAGCAGCTGCACGCGCCGACGGCCGCGCAGCCTGCCCCCGCCCGACAGCCGAGCCCCGCCTCCTCCTGATGCGCCTCCTCGCACACGTGATCCTGCCGCTGGGGCTCGTCGTCGGCGTGCTCACCGCGGCCACGGCGTGCAGCGGCGGCGCCCCCTCCCCCGCCCCCAGCGCGAAGCCCACATCCGGCGCGAAGACCATCGCCCCCGAACCGACGGCGCCGCCCTCCTCCGACACCGCTGCGACGCCGCCCGCCGCGCTGAGCTGCGAGACTCTGATCCCCTCTGACACGGTCGACGCGCTGCACAAGCAGGGCTGGGCCGCGATGAAGCGCGACTTCGCCTTCGGACCCGAACCCGTCCCCGGCGGCATCGAGTGCCTGTGGTCGGATCCGGCCGTCGCCTCCGACCACGGCCTGCTCTACGGATGGGCGCCGATCGCCGGCGCCGAGGCGAAGACCCGTCAGGAGCAGCTGGTCGCATCGGGCTGGATCCGCGAGGACAGCGCCCGCGGCGTGTACATCACGGCGGATCCGCGCGCCTCGCTCAGCCAGGATGAGGACGGCTACGGGATGACCTACCTGTTCGGTCCGGGATGGGTGACCGTGTCAGACACGAAGCAGGGCCTGGTCCTGATCGATCCACGAGGTTGATCCGGATGCCCGTGCGGACGACCTCTTTCACCCTTCCGGCCGCCCCCGACCGGGAGAACGAGGATGCGATCGCGCTGGCCGCGGGCATCGGCGTCGTCGTCGACGGCGCCGGGATCCCGGCGGAGCTGCGCCGTGGCTGCACGCACACCGTGGCCTGGTACGCGCGTCGCCTCGCCGACGCGTTCTGCGCCCGACTGGTCGATCGCGGCACGCCGATGCGCGATGCCTTGGCCGGAGCGATCGCCGAGGTCACCGCGCTCCACACCGGAACCTGCACGTTCGAGGGCGGATCACCGAGCGCGACGGTCGCCGCCTGGCGTGTCGACGGCGCCGAGGTCGAACATCTCGTGCTCTGCGATGCGTCGGTGGTGGTGAGGGACGCGTCAGGCCGCGCGCAGGAGATCACCGACGACCGCATCGAGAGCTCCGTGGCGCGGCGCACCAGAGAGCTGCTGTCTGCGCGCACGGACACGGCCGACCCCCATCCGGACGAGCTGGCCGCGCTCCGGTGGCGAGCCCTCGAGGAGTGCCGCAACGCTCCTGGCGGGTTCTGGTGCGCGCAGGCGGATCCGTCGGTCGCGGAGCAGGCCCTCATCGGACGTCAGGCGATCGACGGCACGGCGGCCGTGATCGCCGCATCCGATGGCGGCACGCGCGGATACCAGCTGGTGGACGCGCACGATCTGCCGTCCTTCGCGCGCCGGGCCGCATCCGGAGAACTGGAGGGGCTGGCCGCCGAGATCCGCGCCGGTGAGGAAGGGCTCCGCACCCGCGCCGACTTCGACGGCAAGATCCACGACGACCTCACGATCGTTGCCGGATCCTTCGACTGACGCACTCCCCGCGTCCGCACGGCGCGGGCGAGTTGCCCGACACCCCGCGGCCTTCTACTGTCGAGAGCGTGATGGCAGATGCGCTCCAGTCCGCGTGGTCCGACGTCTCGAGCCAGGATCCGGTGCGCATCGCCCAGGCTCTCGACGCCTTCCGCGGGCTGCTCCCCGAAGCGCTGATGACCGAGGGCGAGGGCGGGGACGCCCACCGCAGCGCACTGCGCGGACTCGCATACGGCCTCGACGAACTCGGCCGCGAGGACGAGGCCAGGGAGATGTACCGCACGCTCGCCGAGGTCTGCGAGAGCGCACTCGCCGACCAGGGACACCTGGACGAGCACCGCGAGCGGCTCCTCGACGACCGGCTGTACGCCCGCGCCGCCGAGCAGATGGTCGGCCAGGGGCCGGCTTCCTCCGCCGTCGTCGCAGCGCTGGACGCGCTGATCGCAGAGGGCGAGCAGACGCTCGGCGGTGCGCACGGCCGGGTGCTCTGGCTGCTGGACCGGCGGGCGCAGCTCCTGACTCGGATGAACGCTGCCGAGGGTCTGCACGCCTACGACCTGCTCATCGCTCGCGCCGCGGCCGCGGACGAACGCGGCGAGAACCACCTGACGGCGCTCGCGGCGAAGGCGACGGAGCTGTCCCGGATCGATGAGGACGAGCAATCCGCCCTGCTCTGGGGGCAGGTACTGGACGGCCGCCGTGCGCTGCTCGGCTTCGACGCGCCCTCGACGCTGGACGCGTGGTGGTGGCGCGCGCGGACCCGGTACTGGTCGGGCGACGCCGCCGGAGCCGACGCCGACCTCGTCCTGCTGATCCCGGCCCTGCAACGGCAGCACGGGGAGGACGACGCGCTCACCCTGGACGCCATGAAGTTCCGCGCCACCACGCTGCGGGTGCTCGCGCGTGACGGCGTCACCGCAGACGATCCACTGCCGCTGGTTCGTCGGATCGCCGTGCTGGAGACCGCTCGCTTCGGCCCGGGCGCCGACCAGGTGCTCGCGTCCCGGATGATGGCGGTCGAGGTGCAACTCGACCGGGAGGACCGAGAGGGACTGTGGCCCGCGCTCATCGCGGAGGCCCGTGGGATCGTCGACGACACCGCGGATCGCCCACCGCGCGCCACGCTCGCACTCCGCTCGCGAGACCTCCTCGCCCGCGTGCTGCGCGACGCCCACGCAGAGGATCCCTCCCCCGCGCTCGCCGAGTCCGGCCTCGCCGCTGCCATCGCGCGGTGCGAACATCTCGATCGCGCCCGCGAGGAGTCGACCTCCATCGCTTCGGCGGCGGCGAGTCCGACGCCCGGTGAGGATCCGGATCCGTCCCTCGCCTCGCCCGAGCAGCTCGCGAACGAGATCGCGCACGCCTGGACGGACCTGTCCCGGTGGCGCGCACCGCATTCCCCCGGCGCTCTGGAGGCGCTGCGCACGGGCGCCGAACGCCTCCGCGAGCTCGGCGCCGCCGGACGCCGGAGCGAGATCGACGTACGGGACGGCCTCGGCTCCGCCTTGCGCGACGCCGGCCACGGATCCGAGGCTCTTGCCGAGTTCGAGCGCTCGCTCGCGCTCGAACTGAGTCTCGCCGCCGAGGCGTCGACCCCGGAGGACCGCCGCACCGCGGCGACCAGGCTGGCCCAGTCCCGCTACGCCCTCGGCGCCACGCTGCGCGGCATCGGGCGCAACGCCGAGGGCGAGGCGCTGCTCGCCGACGCCATCGAGATCGCGCAGCACGACGGCGCCTCCCCGCAGATCATCTCCGAGGTCCGTGCCGCCCGCGCGCTCGCCCTGCAGGATCTGGGACGCAGCGACGAGGCCGCCGCCGAGATGCGGGCGCTCTACGACGCCTCGGGCGACGTCGGCCACGCGATCGACCTCGCTGCGGTGTATCTGCGCAGCGACCGCGCTGCCGAGGCGGAGGCGCTGCTGCGCCCTGTGCTCGCACACCTCGAGGCGGAGGGCTCCACGGAGACCGCGCAGGGCTCCCGCGTGATCGGCAACCTCGCGCTGGCCGCGTGCCAGCTCGGGCGGGACGCCGAAGCCGCCGCGACCTACGACCGGCTCTACGAGCTGCAGTCGCGCATCCTCGGTCCGGAGCACCGCGACACCCTGATCACGCTGCACAACCGCGCGCAGGAGGAGCGGCACCTGGGTCGCTACGCGGAGGCGGCGCGACGCTTCGATTCGGTCCTCGTACGGCGTACGGCGGCGCTCGGCGGGGACGATCCGCACACGCTCAGCACCCTGTCCGCCCTTGCCGGCACGGTCGCGGACGCCGGAGACCTCCCGCGCGCCAGGGAGCTGGCGGAACGGGTCGTCGCCGAGACGCGCGCGGTACTCGGCGAGACGGATCCGCAGACGCTGCGCCGGATCCGCGATCTGGACGGCATCCTCGCGCGTCTCGGCGACGCCCAGCAGGATCGCGACGTGCTCGCCGATCAGGTCAGGGCCGAGTTCGTCTCGGCCGAGCACGCCACCGACGAAGGCGCCACCTCGACCGGGCTCGCGGCGTTGCGTTACGCCGACCACCTCGCCCGGCAGAACCGCTTCGGCGATGCCTTGGTCGAGTACAGCCGCGCCCGCGACGCGCTGAGCGACACCGCCGGCATCGACTGGCTGAGGGCCGAGCGCGGCGCCGCCGAATGCTCGAAGCGGCTCGGCGCCTATCGAGAGGCCGCCGACGCCTACGTGCGCATCGTGCCGCAGATCGAGAGGCTGTTGCCTGGCGACCACTGGGCGCTCGCCGACACGCTGAACGATCAGGGCCTCGTGCTCTCGCACCTGGGTCTCCTGGACGCGATGATCCCCGTGCAGGAGCGCGCGATCCGGGTCGCCGACAGCGCCGGATCCGACCCCGAACGGGCCGTGCAGCTGCGGATCTGGTTCGGACGCCGTCTGGCCGAGGCCCGGCGCTTCCCGGAGGCGCTCGCCGCCTACGACGATGCCGCCGAGACCGGTGCCCGCACGATCGGCGCCGAGCACGCGGTCACTCTCGACGCGACCGATGACCGGGCCGAGACGCTGATCGCGCTCGGGCGGCATCGCGAGGCGTTGAAGATCTACCGCACCAGCATCCCCGCCATGGAGCGGGTGCTCGGCGCCGACTCCGCGGCCGTGCGTCGCGCCCGGACCAAGCAGAAGGCGGCGGCGCAGCAGGCGTCCAAGACGCGTTCGGTGATCATCGGCGGCGTCATCATCGCGGCCATCCTCGTGTACGTGATCTGGACGCAGATGAACTGATCGTCGAGCTCGCTCGCGACCGCAGACCTCGCAATCGTCGCTGCGCCGCAGGCCGCGACGTCCCCAGTGCCGGCAAACGCCGATATGCGACAGCGCTACGACCAACTTGCGACGTTCTACCGGACCGCACGTCATGGAATCGGCTCACGTCGATCTCATCAGTTGCATGGCTAACCACGCGGTCGAGATCCCAGATGCTCGGCCCGCGTCTTCCCAGCAGCTGTGCATCGCCAGGAGGGTATGGCGGGTGCGGTCGGTATTTTCCCGCCGGCCGCACCAGCATCCCGTGGACCTCTGGCATGTATCGAGGCAGCGCTCAAGGCCGCCGCGCATCTCTCGCCGAGCTGCGCCTCCACAGGCGCACCTCCTGCTCAGCCGCCTCACACCGCTCAGAGACGCTGGAGCGACACGCTCGCGGCCGCTTCACGACATCTTGTGAACCCCGCGTCACTATTTCGACCCTGCTCCTCATACGGTCGCCCCTCGTGGACGCCCAGGGGCTATGGTGATCGTGTCGTCGCAGGGCACCCCCAGCATCCGCGGCGGCAGGGCACCTTGGTTTCCCGGCTCGGTGCCATAGTTCGCTCTCTGGGGAGAGTGAGCGGACCGGTGGTTCCTTCAACAGGGAACGGGGCCACCGGCTTCCCTTCCGCGCCCCCTCACGACGTCGTTGACGTGACCATCCGGTCGCCAGTGTCGAAGTGCGGCCGTCGCGATACGAATGACGTGCGCCAGCGCCGGGGACGTGCTGTGTGGGGTCGCAACGCCGTGAAGGTCGATGAGTCGGACTGAGAGAATCTGTGAGTGCAACCCGAAAGTGAAGTCAGGATCCGACAGGCCGACCTGAATGGAGCCGACGCAGCCATTGTGAGCCGCCTCATCGAGGCGTACCTCGCACAAACGGAACTCGAAAAGGCGGCACATCTAGCTGAGGCGGTGGACCTCGATGGCCTCCCAGAGCGGTACCTCGCTGAGGTCGAACACCCTGCGGAGGCCTACGAGCGCGCCGACGTCCTTCTGGCGGACGTCGATGGCGAGCCTGCCGGCGTTGCCGTGCTCCAACACCGCACCGCCACCCACGAGATCAAGCGCGTCTGGGTTGACCCGCGTGCAAGAGGCCGCCGAGTAGGTTCCGCTTTGATCGACGCACTCGTCGGACAACGGGATAAGCCCGTCCGGCTAACGGTCTGGTCATGGAGAGACGAGGCGATGCGGCTGTACCAAAGTCGTGGTTTCGTTCCTGTTGCGTCGTGGGAGAACCGCCCTGGGCTCGTGTGCATGGAGCTTCCTGCCGTCGACGCCGACGGGTCATCGCGATAGGTCTGAACGTGGCCCATCCCCTGGCCGAAGTCGGGGAGATCGGAGACCATCGTCATGCGCTCAGCCATTCGGGCTGCCGCGTCTGCGATTTGCTCGAGGCGAGGATCGCACCCCGTCCATGTACTCAACGGCTTCAGGGGGCGAGCAGAGCCGATCAGGTTGGTCGAGATGACGCAGCCTTGCCCGTCGCTGCTCGAACTCGCGGATGCGTGCGCGCAACTCGATCTCGACGTGGTCGATCTGTTGTGCTGCTCGGTCGGCATCGACATCCACATATGCCGGGGATGCGAGCCAGGGGGACGCCTGCGTGGGCGACGGTGACGATGCGGGTCAGGTCGATGATCGCTTGGGCGCCGTCGCGCCGATATCCAGAGGAGTCTCGCTCGGGTTCGGGCAGGAGTCCTTCGGCATGGTACACACGGATGGCCTTGGCGGTGACTCCCGCATGGGTGGCGAGCTGTCCAATGGTCAGCATCCTTCGATACTGCCCTTGCCCGTGAGGCAAGGCTGCACACTGGTTCCATGACTGATCATGACTTCGATGAAGACACTCTCCGTGCACTCGCAGACGAGGGAAACGAGACCGCACTGGATCGGCTCGCCGACCTCTATGACGCCCGCGACGACGGGGAGGCGCTCTCTGCACTGCTGGACGAGGGCAGCGAACAGGCCGGGCGGCTGTTGACGCGTCGCGCCGTTGCGAACCGTGACCTACGCGAACTGCAAAGGCTCTCCGACGCTGGAAGCAGTGAGGCCGGCGTGGAGTTGAAACGACTTCTCACGCAAAGGGAATGAGCACGAAGATGGCCCGGCGAGTGACGTCGCACCGTGGCCGCGGTGTATCTGCGAGAACCAGCAGGCCGCTCGCCAGAGCGCGTCCGCGCCCGTTCGGGCCGTTCCGGGGTCCACACCTCAAAGTTGCAGTATGGCGGAGATGCCGGCGGATTCGTCTGTGACTGCTTCTTTCATAGGGTGGCGCGGTCACCACCGATGCGGACGCCACGGTTCTCAAGATCCCCCGTCACGAGACCGAGGACGTGTCCGACAAAGGTCGTGCTCGTTGGCTGAGAGTCGGGAACGACTTCGGGCGTCAGCCTCCCGTAGGCGCCTCGCCGACCGTCACCCTGCGCCATGTGCGACGCAGGTTCACAGTGCGCCATGTCGACGTCTGACTGCAGCCCATCGCGTCGAACAGGTCGCTGTCGCGATCAGGAGCGGGAAGCACGGAAGACCGTGTTCGCGGCTCCGGAGCCACGGCCGCGCGGGAGAAGGAAGAGAGCGGCTCAGTTGATTCGCCCCTCTGCCCACTCCTGAATGAGCATGACGAGGGCGCCGGCCTCGCGCTCGCCGAGGTGGCTCGGGAACTCGTGCACCTCGCCGATCGCGGCAATGATCTGGCTCTTGCTCTGGGGATTCACCCTCACTGCCTCAACCTCGACCTGGACTCGCGGAGTCGATACAGGATCCTCGCCGAGACCACGAGATCGCAGGTGGCGGTCCGTGAGCATGAGACCATATGGGCCCGCCAGGGTGCTGGCACTGAAACACGCGAGGATCTGCTCGCCTGGGTCGAGTGGCATCTTCTTCGCGAACTTTGCGAAGTGCTTCGCGTGTTTCTCGTCATCGGCGTATTTCGCTGCAGCAAAGAGGCCGAGTTCCTTCACTCGCGCGCGGATGTCGCTCGCTGCGACCGGGGCGCCGGCGATCGCCGTACCCGTGCTCGCCACGGCTTCCAACGTCGTGGTGATCGCGGCGACGAGCAACTGGCTGAACCACTCGGCGTCCTCCTCGTCAACGAGTGAGTCGGCGCTGTCCCAGTCGTAGCTCTCGATCGCCGTCGAAGCGATCGCGGCGGCCGACGCCGCGATGCCGTTCGGTCCGACGTAGAGCGGGTACTGTCGCGCTTCCCCCTTGCCGAACACCAGATCCACGTTGTCCTTGACGATGAGTCGGCGATCGGTGACGAGGAATCCCTGTGCTTCTCGCCTGTTGGTGAATCGCGTCGCGACGTCGTATCCCACCCAGACGACGGGGAGTTCGTCGTCGCCTGCGGGCGAGACCAGCATCATCTGCTCGATGGCCCGCCACAACCTGTCCTGACCGTCGTCCCACGTAGGGTGCGTGTGCCCGGGAACGAACACGAAGTCTTGAATATCGGGCTTCTCCGCTGCCAGCTCCGCGGCCCGTGCCGTCAGCAGCGTGAACAGAGCGGACCGCTGCGGCGGGAGGGCTGATTCATACATCTCGATGCTTTCCACGCTGAGAGCGTAGCTTAGGTTGAACGATGATTCAGCGAATCTGCGCGACGAGCGACAAGACCCGTCTTCCAGGTCGCGCTGGCCGACGACCCGGCAACGCCAGATCCCCGCAGGCGGGGACCCGGACCGAGGCGGCGTTCTGCTGATGGGCGTTGCAGGAAGCGCACCTCCACGACGCTCGCGCGCATTGCGCTCGCTCTCGCCGACGCGTACTCCCCGGAGGACATCGACCTCCTCGACCTCGACGCCGGCGACCTCCTTGGCGTGAAGCTTCCTCGCAGCGCCCCTGTGGCACTCACCACAGGTCGAGGCTATGCCTGCAGCGGCGGCGACATCGCCCTCCTCCAGGCCTTCGGGGGCCCACGGGGCGTCTAGCGAGCTCACGAAACGAGAAACGCACCAACAAGGAAACCCCAGGCCACAATGACCTGGGGTTCCTTGTATTCCATCTTGCGACAGCGGCACGGTGGAGCTGGGGGGAATCGAACCCCCGTCCAACGCTGAGTCTCCACGCCTTCTCCGGGCGCAGTCTGTGCAGACGTTCTCCTCGGCTCCGACCTTTGTCACAGACACCTAAGTCGACAAGCCCAGCCTGGGAAGAGTCCCGTGCGACGTCCAGACGCCATCGCACAGCAAGATTCCTAGATGACGCCAGGATCCGTATCGGAATCACATACGGCCTGACGGACTATCGGGCTCGCTTACGCAGCGAGGGCGAAGTCAGTGCGCTTTGCATTGGCACTTATTGTTTTGCAGGGAGCGTTCACGAGATAACCCTGCATCCTCGGCCCGCTTCTCGTGGATTCACAGGCGCTGTCGAAACCGATCAGCCCCGTGGTCCTTCTTGCGAAGGAGCCGCTGTCGCTCTGTGGAATTACCAGCGGGTGCACGAAGCACCCGAGCATCACAGACTACAACGCTTGAGCCGCCCGCGCCATTCCGCGCCCGTGAGACGGCGCCCCTCCCCTTCCCCAGGGCGCCGTCGATCAGCGACCCCAGCGCCGCGCGCTCACTTCCCGCTGCCGTTGCACGCCACCCCGGGTGACGGCACGAACTCCTTCAGGCCGGCCTTCACGAACGACCCGTAGGACTGCACACCGTGATACCTGTCGACGCCGCCAGGGCTCTGACTCCCTCGCATCGCGATCGCGTCATCATCGAACCCCGGAGGGTTGTTCTCCACCGAGTCCATCCTGTCCAGCCCCGAGTAGACGCATTCGGACGCGGCGTGGGAGGGTCCGGATGTCGGATCCTCGTTCCCGTTGGTCTCGCCGGCATATGCCGCGCTGGATCCTGCTGCCACGAGCCCCAGCGCGATCGCACAGCCGATCGCCACTCGTTTCATCTGATGGTCCTCCTTCACGCAGTTCTTCTTCGCCGAGGCGCGGAACTGCGCCGCGGTGCGCGAATTCTACGCGCGCACCACGGCGGCGCTGCACCGTGCTAGCACGCGGAGTGCGGCGACTGCCGGCCTCTCGGAGATGCCCCGGGCAATCGACGGTGCCGTAGAGTCGCGACATGAGCGAGGTCGTCATCACCGTCCGCGGCGAGCACGAGGTGCGGATCGCACCCGAACGCGCCATCGTCACGCTGTCCGTCGCGCTGGACGGCCCGGATCGCGAAGAGGTCGTCGCCCGCACGCTCACCCTCGCGGAGCCCGTGCGCGACGGAATCGCCGCTCAGGAGAAGGTCGGTGCCGTAGAGAGCTGGTCCAGCCGCCGCCTCGCGGTGCGCTCGGAGCGGCCGTGGAGCAACGACGGTACGCGGCTCGCCCTGGTGCATCACGCCTCGGTCGATTTCACGGCGACGTTCGCGGACTTCGCCGCGCTCTCCGCCTGGGTCGCCGAGGTGTCGACCGGTGACGGCATCGCCGTGAACGGCACCGACTGGATCCTGACGCCCGAAACGCGAGCCCGCGTCGAGCAGGAAGTGGCGTCGCAGGCGGTGCGCACAGCGGTCACGCGCGCCGGTGCGTATGCGGCCGCCTTGGGACTCACCACGGTCGAGCCGATCGAGATCGCCGACGCCGGGCTCATCACCGACCGCGGCGCGGCGGACATGGCCCCGAAGGCGATGCGCGCGTTCGCCGCTCCCCCATCAGGCGCCGGACTCGAACTGCAGGGCGACGACATCACCGTGTCCGCGACCGTCGAGGCGCGGTTCGTAGCCGCCTGAGGAGCGACAGGAACCGCGCCTCGAACAGGCGTGCAGAGTCAGGCCCTGCGGCGCCTCACGAACGCCAGGGCGAGCACGCCGCCGAGCAGCAGTACTGCTCCGGCACCGATGACCGGCAGCGGATCGGCGCCGGTCGCGGGCAGGGATCCGCTGCCGGATCCGCCAGGAGCCGTCGTGGGCACGGTACTCGGCGTGATCGTCGGGGTCGGTGTGGAGGTCGGAGTGACGACGACGGGCGTCAGTACGAAGTCCTGCCCTTCGATCAGCTCACCGAGCTCCGTGATGGTCACCGTGCGCGTCGCCGGGGTCGCCCCCGTGAAGCCATCGGGAACGGCGATGTCGATCGTGTGGACGCCGGGAGCGAGCTCGCCGAGCGCGTACGAGCCGTCCGCGGCCGTCGTGATCGTGACGGGGCCGCCGGGGCCGGTGACGGTCACGCTCACTCCCTGGTGGGGCGCTCCGCCGTCGTCCGTGACCGTGCCGGCGACGGAGCCGAGACGGGCGAGCGCGAAGTCCACGTTCGCGACGTCATCGGCGGCGACCGTCTCGGCGCGCGACGCATCACCGGACACGACGTAGCCCTGAGGAGCCTCCACGCGCACGGTGTAGTCGCCGCGGGGAAGGCGCGGGAACGAGTACGTGCCGTCCGCGGCGGTCACGGTCTGCGCAGTCCCGTCCGGACCCTCCGCGGTGACGACCACACCGCCGACGCCCGCGCCGGCCGCGGTGACCGCACCCGAGAGTGTCGGCTGCACCTGAAGGATGAAGTCCTTGCCGGTGATCGGCGTCTCATCGTTGTCCGGCACCGTGAACGGCGTCGGCGAGGACACCAGGGTGTACCCGTCCGGCGTGGTGATCCTCACCGCGTGGATGCCCACCGGCACATCGTCGAAGAGGTACGACCCGTCCGCGCCGGTGACCACCGTGCGTCCGCCGTCGAGCGTGATGGCGGCCCCTGCGATCGGAGTGCCGTGCTGGTCCTTCGCCGTCCCGGAGACGGGCACGGGGATGATGTCGCGCACCGCGAAGTCGGCCGTGCCATCGGCAGCGGTCAGGTCGACCTGGCGCGACCGCAGGTCGCTGGTCTTGCCCGCGGGCGGGGTGATCTCGACCGTGTACCCGTCGGTCGCGACGGCGCCGCCGAACGAGTACGTGCCGTCGGCCGCAGTCGTGGTCGTGCCGATGACCGTCCCATCGGCGGCGGTCAGCCGCACGCCGACGCCGGCCGCCGGAGTGCCGGCGGTCTGATCCAGGACGACGCCCGCGACGGCGCGCGTGATCGCCGCGAACCACGTCTGGTACACCGGGAACCCGGCACGACGGGTGAAAGTGAAGGTCAGGGAGGAGATCGGCGCGTTCGGCTCGAACCACGCGGCAGCCCCACTCGTGTCCGCCGCCGCCGCATTGCCGGTCAGCGTCAGCGTCGAGGCGTCCCAGCTCGGCACGTCGCCGGCGTCGCCCGTGCACGAGGGCTTGCCCGTGAACTCCGGCGCGCAGTAGTTGAACCCGCCGCGGAAGCCCAGCTCGGACGCGGTGAGCGCGTGGCCGCCGGGGCCGACAGCCGAGATCGCGACCTTGTCCGCGTCGATGTCGCCGAGTACGAACGTCCACCCGGCCGTCGGCGTCGCATGCGCGAAGGTGTACGTCGTCTCCGATGGCGACGAGGCGTTGTCGGCGCGCGGCCGCAGGTTCAGGTACTGCTGATCACGGCTGCTGCCGTATTTCGCACCGACGGGCGTGGTCGCTGCGAGCCACGTGCTGGCGCCGCTGATCACGCCGACGGATCCGCCGCGCGAGTCGCTCGTGTACATCGCGTCCAGCTGCGGCGCGGCGGCGGTCATCGTGCCGGTGTACGCGCCGGAGGATCCCTTCAGCTCGCCCCAGTCGGCCCAGGGGGTGCCCGTCGCGGCCGAGGCGGGCGCGACGAGGGCGAGAGCGGTGAGGGTCGCCAGAGCGGCTGCAGCGAACGCGACGGTACGTCTCATACCGATATGTTGGCAGATCTTGCACCCGGCACGGTGCGCACGGCGTCGCCGAAGGACGCACCGCGGCGGGAGGATCGACCCCTCCCGGGGATCTCAGACCGCGAAGGGTGCGAGTTCCGCGGCGAGGCGCTCGTTGACGTGCGCGTGGATGCGAGTCCCCGCCTCCTCGTGCGCGACCTCGAGCAGCAGCCCGGTCTCGTGCACGGCGGCGACGAGATCGCCCCGGTCGTACGGGACGACGGCGCTGATCTCCACCGCCGGCTTGGGCAGCACCTCATCGATCGCGGCCCGCAGCTCTGCGATCCCCTCGCCGCTGCGCGACGACACGAAATGCGCTCCGGGAACGAGCCCCCGCAGCACCATCCGCTCGTCGTCGTCGAGGAGATCGGCCTTGTTGAACACGATGAGCTCGGGGATGCTGCGCGCCCCCACATCACCCATCACATCGCGCACGGTCTTGATCTGCCCGGCCGGATCCGGGTGCGATCCGTCGACGACGTGCACGATCACGTCGGCGTCCGCGACCTCCTCGAGCGTCGAGCGGAACGCCTCGACGAGCTGATGCGGCAGGTTGCGCACGAAACCCACCGTGTCGGTGAGCGTGTAGACGCGTCCGTCGGCCGTCTCCGACCGGCGCACGGTGGCGTCCAGGGTCGCGAAAAGCGCGTTCTCGACGAGCACGCCCGCGCTGGTGAGCGCGTTGAGCAGGCTGGACTTGCCGGCGTTCGTGTAGCCGGCGATCGCGACGGACGGGATCGTGTGGCGCTTGCGCTCGGCGCGCTTGGCCTCGCGCGCGGGCTTGAAGTCGCGGATCTGCTTGCGCAGCATCGCCATGCGGGTGCGGATACGGCGGCGGTCGAGCTCGATCTTCGTCTCACCGGGGCCGCGCGAGCCCATGCCCGCGCCGCCCGCGCCGACCTGCCCACCGGCCTGACGGCTCATCGACTCGCCCCAGCCGCGCAGACGCGGCAGCAGGTATTCGAGCTGGGCGAGCTCGACCTGCGCCCGGCCCTCGCGGCTCTTCGCGTGCTGGCTGAAGATGTCGAGGATCACCGTGGTGCGGTCGATGACCTTCACCTTGACCACGTCCTCCAGAGCACGTCGCTGAGACGAGGCGAGCTCGGTGTCCGCGATCACCGTGTCGGCGCCGACCGCGGCGACGATGTCCTTGAGCTCCTGCGCCTTGCCGCGACCCAGGTAAGTGGCGGGATCCGGATGCGGCCGGCGCTGCAGCAGGCCGTCGAGCACCACAGCACCCGCGGTCTCCGCAAGCGCGGCGAGCTCGCGCAGCGAGTTCTCGGCGTCCTCCTGCGCACCCTGCGGGTACACGCCGACCAGCACCACGTTCTCCAGGCGGAGCTGGCGGTACTCGACCTCTGTGACGTCCTCGAGTTCGGTCGAGAGCCCTGCCACGCGCCGCAGCGCGTGCCGGTCCTCCACCTCCCACTGTTCGCCGTCGGTGGAGGTGTAGCCGGCGGTGGCCGTGTCCTGCAGCGCCTGCGCGGATCCGAACACGTGCGATTCCGCACGTCGCTCCGCTGCCGCCAGGACGCGCTCGACCGCGTCGCCGTGCTCGTCATGTGTCGTGGACTGCGTCATCCGCACCTTTCTCATGCCCGCCGAATCGGTCGGGCGCCTTAACTTTAGCCGGGAGTGTCCGCTACGCTCGCTCCATGGGCTCGGACCACTACTTCACTGCGGCCCCCGCCAGCCCCGAGAACCTCCGCAGGATCACGGTGACCCTCGCGGGCAAGGAGATCGAACTCACCACCGCGGCCGGAGTCTTCAGCCCCGATCACGTGGATGTCGGCACCTCCGTGCTCCTCGCGAACACCCCGCCCCCGCCGCCTGGCGGGCACCTGCTCGATCTCGGGTGCGGCTGGGGCCCGATCTCGCTGTCGCTCGCTCTCGCCTCACCGCACGCGACCGTATGGGCGGTGGACGTCAACGAGCGCGCGTTGGATCTGGTCCGCCGCAACGCCGCGGAACTCGGCCTCGACAACATCAACGCCGTCACCCCCGACGATGTTCCCGCCGACGTGAGCTTCCGCACGATCCGCTCCAATCCCCCCATCCGCGTCGGCAAGAGCGAGCTGCACGATCTGCTGGAGCGCTGGATCCCGCGACTGGACGAACGCGCGGACGGCTGGTTCGTGGTGAGCCGCAATCTCGGAGCCGACTCGCTGCAGCGCTGGCTGGCGACCACCTTCGACGGCGGCTACAGCGTCTACCGTGCGACGACCGGGCGAGGATTCCGCGTACTCAAGGTCCGTCGGCACGGCACGCCGCCCACCGACGCCATCACGTTGCCCTAAGCCTGTCGTCCAGCGCTCCGCGGACGCACCGACGGGCACGCGCCCTTCCCGCGGTACGGAAGGTCAGGCGAGTTCGATCTCGCCGGAGAAGGCGAGCTGCGCAGGCCCCGACAGGAAGGCATGCTCGCCGTCCGCGCCGGGCGCCATCGTCACTCGGAGCGTGCCGCCGGGGACCTCGACGAGCCACTCGTGAGGCGCCGCTGCGCCCGCCCAGTGCCGCACCGCGAGAGCGGTGGCCACCACGCCCGTCCCGCAGCTGAGGGTCTCGCCCACGCCGCGCTCGAAAACGCGCATGCGCACCCGGCCCACGCCGTCGTGCACGAGCGGCTCCGCCGGCACGACGAACTCGACGTTCGCGCCGTGCTCCGGCATCGGGGCGAGCTCGGGACCGTGCGCGAGCTCGAGGCCGTCCAGCTCCGCATCCGACGCGATCGCGACGACGACGTGCGGGTTCCCGACGTCGATGCCGAGGCCGGGGCGGGGAACGCTCAGACCCGTGGCGCGGGCGAGCGGATCATGCCCGGACAGCCGCCAGACGCCGATGTCGACACGGTAGCCCTCGTCGCTGCGGGTGACGTCGCGCACCCCGGCACGCGTGCCGATCGGCAGCGCGCCGCCCTCCTCGAGGTCGGCGAGCCCGGTGCGCAGCAGGTAGTGCGCGAAGACACGCACGCCGTTGCCGCACATCTCGGCCACCGAGCCGTCGGCGTTGCGGTAGTCCATGAACCATTCCGCGTCGGGGTTCTCCGCGAGCGCAGCGGTGCCCTCGGGAAGTGCGCGGGAGCGCACCACGCGCAGCAGCCCGTCCGCACCGATGCCGAAGTGGCGATCGCAGAGCGCGGCGACCTGATCATCGTTGAGCTCCAATTCACCGTCGGGGTCGGCGATGATGACGAAATCGTTGCCGGTACCGTGCCCCTTGGTGAATGCGACCATGCGTCGATTCTAGGGGCGGTGCTTCTGCGGCTGCTGCGCGCAGGGTCTGCTGTGCGCTCACGTCGCGCGCCTCCTTCTCTGCCGGGAGCGGATCCGCTCCGAGCAGATCCGCTGGCGCCGAGATCGCCCACCGCCGCACGCTGAGGTCATGACCGATGACATGCCCCGCAACCTCTTCGACGCCGACACGCGCCGGATGCTGTTCGCGCGCCGGGTGCTCGTGCTCGACGGCGCCCTCGACGACGACAACGGCGTGCTGCTCATGACCCAGCTGCTCGCCCTGGCCGCCGAGGATCCCGATGCCGACATCACGCTCTGGATCCACTCCCCCGGCGGATCCGTGCCCGCGATGCTCGCGATCCGCGACCTCATGCGCACCGTGCCGTGCGACGTGGCGACCGTCGCCTTCGGGCTCGCCTGCAGCGCCGGCCAGTTCCTGCTGTCCGCGGGGACGAAGGGCAAGCGGCGCGCGCTGCCGCACAGCCGGATCCTGCTGCACCAGGGCTCCGCGGGCATCGGCGGCACCGCCGTCGACGTCGCGCTGCAGGCCGCGGACCTGAGGCACACGCGCGATACCGTGCTGGGTCTGATCTCCGACGACACGGGGCAGAGCATCGAGCGGGTCTTCGAGGACTCGCTGCACGACCGCTGGTACAGCGCGGATCAAGCGCTCGCCTACGGATTCATCGATGAGATCACCACGGATTTCGCGGCGGTCCTGCCGCGTCCCAGTCGCCGAAGCATCGGCCTGACCGCAGAAGGAGCCTGACATGGCCTCGTTCCTCGTCCCCAACGTCATCGCGACCTCGCCCCGCGGCGATCGCGTCCTGGACGTGTACTCCCACCTGCTCGCCGAGCGGGTGATCTATCTCGGCACTCCGCTGGATGCCGATGTCGCCAACGTGCTCGTGGCGCAGCTCCTGCACCTCGACGCCACGGGCAGCGACCGGGACATCCAGCTCTACATCAACTGCGAGGGCGGAGATCCCAGCGCCATGCTCGCGGTCTACGACACCATGCGCTTCATCCGCTCGGACGTCGCCACGTTCTGCATCGGCCAGGCCGTGTCCGTCGGAGCGGTGCTGCTGGCTGCGGGAGCGGCGGGCAAGCGCGCCGCTCTGCCGCACGCCAGGGTGATCCTGCACCAGCCCGCCGCGCAGGGCCGCGGCACGATCCCCGACCTCATCCTGCAGGCCGACGAGGTCGTGCGCGTGCGCGACAGCCTGGAGGAGATCCTCGTCGCACACAGCGGGCAGAGCGCGGAGCGGCTGCGCCGCGACACGGATCGGGATCTCGTGCTCACCGCGGAGGGCGCGCGCGAGTACGGCCTCGTGGACCAGGTCGTGATGCAGGCGCCCCCGATTCCGGGGCCGCCGTCCGTCGACGCCGGACGCGCTCAGGCGGCCAGCGCGTAAGCGGCGCGCGCGGGCTGCGCGGGCTGACGGATCGGCGCCGCGGCGCCGATCGTGATCCGCTCGGCGACGCCGAGGGTGAGGTCGAGCAGAGTGAGATCGAGCGCGCCTGACACCGCGGCGAGCATCTCGCTGGACGCCTCCTTGCGCCCGCGCTCCATCTCCGACAGATACTGAGGCGAGACGCCGGCGCGCTGCGCGGTCTCGGCGAGCGTCTCGCCGCGATCCGCGCGGGCGTCGCGCAGCAGCTCCCCCACGACGGTGCGCCAGAGGCGCTCCGGTTCGGCGCCCGGGTTCGTCCTGGGTTCGTGCGAGGGGGCGTGCTCGATGCGGATCGGGTCAGGGGTCGCGGTCATGGCGCCATGCTAGGCACGCCGCTTCCGCAGGCGCGACCGGATCCGCTCAGAGCAGAACAGCTCCGGCCGGAATCGGGTGCTGACCCGGATGCGCACAGGACCGCCGAGGAGTGGAATCGAGCCCAGGGGCGATCCGCCCCCGGAGGAAGGGAACAGATGATGGCGCTCTACATGGATGTCCACAGGCTCGACGGCCCCGTCACGCTGGACGACGTCGCGGCGGCGCACGCGGCCGACCTCGCGACGCAGGATCAGCACGGAGTGCACTATCTGCGCTACTGGGTCGACGAGGCCGGCGGGAAGATCTTCTGCCTCGTCGATGCCCCGGACGCGGAGTCCGCCAATACCGTGCACCGCGAGGCGCACGGACTCGTCGCGGACGAGATCCACCTCGTCCAGGAAGGTCGCTGACGATCAGGACGCCCTGACGCCGCCCGCGGCACCCGGGCGGTCAGATGTCGTGGATGAGCCGCTTGCCGGTGTTGCCGACCTCGAAGCGCTCGTAGCCGAGCGCATCGTAGAAGCCGAGCACCTGCTCGTTCCCGACACGGACCATGAGCTGGACCTTGGGGCAGCCCATCGCCAGCAGCAGCCGCTCGGCCTCCGCGACGAGCGCCCTGCCGATGCCGGCGCCACGACGGTCGGAGGCGCTGGCCAGGTAGTACAGCCAGCCGCGGTGCCCGTCGTAGCCCGCCATCACGGAGCCGACGATCCGAGCGTCGGCGGCGTCGGGCTCGGCGTCGGGCTCGGCGGCGTCGGCGGCGACGGGCCGATCCTGCACGCGCTCCTCCGCGACGAGGAAGAGCTCCGGCTGGACCGCGAGCTTGCGCTCGATGTCGGCCCGGGGATCGTTCCACGGCCGGGTCAGGCCCGCATCCTCCCAGAGGGCGACGACGGCGTCGGTGTCGCGCCGATCGAAGGCCCTGATCGCGATTCCGGTGGTCATGCCTTCTCCTCCACGATGGTCCGGGCGTCGATCGGCGCCAGTGCGTCTATCCACTCCGCTTCGACGTACCGGCGGAACCAGGACACCTGGCGTCGCGCATATCGGCGGGTCAGCGCCTGCGTCTCGGCGATCGCCTCGTCCTGGGTGAGCGCGCCGGTGAGCTGGGACAGCGCCTGCGCGTAGCCGATCGCACGGCGTGCCGTCGTGCCCTGCTCGAGCCCCTCGCCGCGCAGTCGTTCGACTTCAGCGAGCATGCCATGCTCCCACATGCGCTCCACCCGACGGTCCAGCCGCTCGACCAGCGCGGCGCGTTCGACGCCCAGCGCCAGCATGCGCGTGCGCGGGTGCCACGGCACCGGCTGCTCGGGCAGCGCCGCGCCATGGGTGCGCTCACCCAGTGCGAGCACCTCGAGCGCCCGCACGATGCGGCGGCCGTTCTTCGGGTCGATCCGTGCGGCGGTCTCCGGATCCTGCTGCTGCAGGCGGGCGAGCAGGGGCCCGGGCCCGTCGTGTTCCAGCTCGGCCTCGAGGCGCGCACGCAGCGCGTCGTCCCGGGGCGGGAAACGGAAGTCGTAGAGCACGCTGGAGATGTAGAGACCGGATCCGCCGACGAGGATCGCGTCCGCGCCCCCGGCGTGGATCCGATCGATCGCGGTGCGCGCGTGCGGCTGATACCAGGCCACCGCCGCGTCCTCGGTAACGTCGAGCACGTCGAAGAGGTGATGCGGGATCCCCCGCCGCTCCGAGACGGCGAGCTTCGCGGTGCCGATGTCCATGCCGCGGTAGAGCTGCATGGCGTCCGCGTTCACGATCTCGGCGCGACGCCCGCGCGAGGACAGCGCTTCCGCGAGGTCGAGCGACAGGTCGCTCTTGCCGGTGCCGGTCGCGCCGACGATCGCCCACAGACGCGGGACGGCGACGTCGGATCCTTCGCTCCCCCCGCCGCCCTCCCGCCGGCGCTCCGCGCTGCCCGGAGCCTCCGAGGCGCGTGGGCCCGGCTCGGGGACCGGCACGGCGCCCGGCGCGTTCACACTCCGACGCGGAGCGTCGGCAGTCCCAGCGACACCGCGCGCGGCTTCCCGTCGGCCGCGGGAGCGGCCGGCACCGCGCAGGACTCGGACTGCGCACGGTCCCAGGCGTCGCCGCCGCGCGTACGGCGGATCCGCAGCGGCGCGCCGTCCGGTGCGTCCGCGAGCAGGTGGAACGGCGCCCCGTGCGTGATCGTCACGGTCACCACATCGCCCGGACGCGGCCGGTCGGAGCCCTCCGGCAGCTCGAAGTGCACGAGGCGGTTGTCCTGAGCGCGGCCGGTGAGCCGGTGCGTCTCGGCATCCTTCTTGCCCTCCCCGACGGAGACCAGGACCTCGACCTCGCGGCCGACCTGCTTCTGGTTCTCCTCGAGCGAGATGCGCTCCTGCAGCGCGATGAGGCGCTCATAGCGCGCCTGCACGATCTCCTTGGGGACCTGTTCCTCCATGGTCGCGGCCGGCGTGCCCTCGCGGATCGAGTACTGGAAGGTGAAGGCGCTCGCGAAGCGGGCCTGCTCCACGACGCGCATCGTGTCCTCGAAGTCCTCCTCGGTCTCACCCGGGAAGCCGACGATGATGTCGGTGGAGATCGCGGCGTTCGGGATCTTCGCGCGCACGCGGTCGAGGATGCCCAGGAACTTCTCGCTGCGGTACGAACGACGCATCGCGCGCAGGATCCGGTCGCTCCCGGACTGCAGCGGCATGTGCAGCTGCGGCATGACGTTCGGCGTCTCCGCCATGGCGTCGATCACGTCGTCGGTGAAGGCCGCGGGGTGCGGGCTCGTGAAGCGGATCCGCTCGAGACCCTCGATCTCACCGGCGGCGCGCAGCAGCTTGCCGAACGCCTGGCGGTCGCCGAACTCGACACCGTAGGAGTTCACGTTCTGACCGAGCAGCGTGACCTCGATCGCGCCGTCCTCGACGAGCAGCCGGATCTCGTTCAGGATGTCACCGGGACGGCGATCCTTCTCCTTGCCGCGGAGGTTCGGCACGATGCAGAACGTGCAGGTGTTGTTGCAGCCGACCGAGATCGACACCCAGCCGCTGTGCGCCGAATCGCGACGGGTCGGCAGCGTGGACGGGAAGACCTCGAGAGCTTCCAGGATCTCCAGCTCGGCCTCGCCGTTGTGGCGGGCGCGCTCGAGCAGACCGGGCAGAGATCCCATGTTGTGGGTGCCGAAGACCACGTCCACCCAGGGCGCCTTGTCGAGCACGGCCTGCTTGTCCATCTGCGCCAGGCAACCGCCGACGGCGATCTGCATCCCCGCGTGCTTGTCCTTGCGGCTCTTCAGATGCCCCAGTGTGCCGTACAGCTTGCCGGCGGCATTGTCGCGCACCGCGCAGGTGTTGATGATGACGATGTCCGCCTCGTCCCCCATGGCGGCGCGAACGTAGCCGGCGCTCTCCAGCGAGCCGGACAGGCGCTCGGAGTCGTGCACGTTCATCTGGCATCCGAAGGTGCGCACCTCGTACGTGCGCCGCTGCCCGGCCTCATCGAGCGCCGCGGCGGAGGGCGCGATGAGCGTGGGCTCTGAGAGGGGAATGGTCATAGTGCCTGCCATTCTACTTTCGCCTGGCGGGAAAGGTCCCCGCCCTTCTCCTGGGCCGCCCCTCGGTGAGGTGGAACTCCGTCCTCCGGGATCAGCTCTCCTCGAACCGCACCCGCCCGACGCCCGAACCACGCTGCGTCTCACGCCAGGCCGTCCGTGCGGCGGTCAGCGCGACGCTGCCTCCGTACCCCCGGCGAGAGAGCTGCCCGACGAGGCGCCGGATCGCGGTGTCCTCGTCGTAGCGACGCAGACCGGCCACCTTGGAGCGTGCATAGTCGAGCGCCCGCTCGGCATCGTCATCGTCCAGGACGGACAGCGCCTCGTCGGCGACCTGGCGCGGAATGCCGCGTTGGCTGAGCGTGCGGGCGATCGCCACACGCCCCTGCCCCTTGCGTTCGGATCCCGCGGTCACCAGGAGCTCGGCGAGGGAGACGTCGTCGAGATAACCGCGCTGCTCGAACTGCTCGATGACGAGATCACGATCCTCGGAAGACAGGCCGTTCTCGCGCAGCACGTCGCGCGCCTCCGCGCTGGAGAGCTGCTTGGAACGGAGCTTCCGGACCAGCAGCTCGCTCGCGTCAGCGATCGGGTCGTCGGGGGCGAAGGCGTCGTCCCCGCCGTGACGGCCGACGGCGCGCAGCCCACGACGGCCCGGCGCAGATGACGCCGCCGCAGAGGCATGAGCCGCTTCCGGCGCCAGCGCTGCGGCGGCGGGGTGGCGGGAACTCGGCCCGCGACGCTCGGCCGCAGATTCCGCAGCCCAGGTCGAGCGCCACTCCGCCCCCGTGGACGGCTCTGCCGGTGCAGGGCCCGAGGGGCGCGGCCGCCCGCCATCGGCGGTCGTACCGCGCCCTCCGAACAGCGGGATCACGGGGGCGAGGCGACGGTCCTCGGACGATGCCCCGCCCCTTTCGTCACTCACGGCTCACTCCGGTCGCTGAGCGTCATCGATGCGCATGTCAGGCCGGACGGCGCTGTGCGAGCTCGTCGGCCGCTGTCGCGTCGGGAGCCGCCGCCCCGCCGATGCCGAGCTTCTGCTTGATCTGCGTCTCGATCGCCTGCGCGATGTCGGGGTTCTTGAGCAGGAAGTTGCGCGCGTTCTCCTTGCCCTGACCGAGCTGGTCGCCGTCGTACGTGTACCAGGCGCCGGATTTCTTCACGATGCCGTGGTCGACGCCGAAGTCGATGAGGCTGCCCTCACGGGAGATGCCGACGCCGTAGAGGATGTCGAACTCGGCCTGCTTGAACGGCGGAGCCATCTTGTTCTTCACGACCTTGACCCTGGTACGGTTTCCGACCGCCTCCGTGCCGTCCTTCAGCGTCTCGATGCGACGGATGTCGAGGCGGACCGACGCGTAGAACTTCAGCGCCTTTCCACCGGCGGTGGTCTCCGGGGAGCCGAAGAACACGCCGATCTTCTCGCGCAGCTGGTTGATGAAGATCATCGTGGTGTTGGTCTGGTTCAGACCACCGGTGAGCTTTCGCAGCGCCTGTGACATCAGTCGCGCCTGCAGGCCGACGTGCGAGTCGCCCATCTCGCCCTCGATCTCCGCACGCGGCACGAGGGCGGCCACGGAGTCGATGACGATGAGGTCAATGGCACCGGAGCGGACGAGCATGTCCGCGATCTCGAGCGCCTGCTCACCGGTGTCGGGCTGGGAGACGAGCAGCGCGTCGATGTCGACGCCCAGCTTCTTGGCGTACTCGGGGTCGAGGGCGTGCTCCGCGTCCACGAACGCCGCGATGCCACCGGCGCGCTGCGCATTGGCGATCGCGTGCAGGGTCAGCGTGGTCTTACCCGAGGACTCCGGGCCGTAGATCTCGACGATGCGGCCCCGCGGCAGCCCGCCGACGCCGAGCGCGACGTCGAGCGCGATGGAGCCGGTGGGGATGACGGCGACAGGAGCACGCTCGTCGCTGCCCAGGCGCATGACCGAGCCCTTTCCGAACTGCTTGTCGATCTGGGCGAGTGCGGTCTCGAGGGACTTCTCGCGGTCTGCGGGAGAGGGCATGACGTGCTCCTTCGTGCTCGTGAACTGCCGCCTGTAGGCTGTCGCGGCCACCCCGGCCGGGGTCGGCTCTCCGACAAGGCGTATGACCTCGTGGTCATGTCGAACACGCTAGGCGGGGCCACCGACATTCAGCCGAGGTTCCCGCAAGCCGTGCAGATCCCGATCACGAAATCATCTGTGCAGGACGATACGCGCATCTCGAACATGTCTTCGACGACACGCCGATGAGAGCGAGGAACGGATCGAACACCGCGCGCCCGGATCCGACCGGGTTCAGCGCCGTTTCGGCTCCAGCCGACCCGCGCCGTACCGGTGCGACTCGGGGACGTCCGTCTCGGCGCACAGCGCCAGCCACACATCCCGCGGAGGCACGCCGGCTTCCAACGCCTGCACGGCCGTACGCCCGCCGACGGCGCTCAGAACGAGGTCCGCCACGAGGGAACCGCCACGCGATCCGAACTCCGCGTCGACGGCGCGGAGGAACTCACTGCGCCGCATCCCGTCAGCGCAGCGACAGCTCGGACTCGACCGAGGCCACCAGCTCGTCGGGAACGACGTCGGGGATGACCTGCATGCCCTCGAGCACGGCGATCCGATCGCCGACCTCACGCATGATGGTGGAGATGGGCACGTCGAGTGCTTCGGCGACCGAGGCGAGGATCTCGCTGGACGCTTCCTTCTGCCCACGCTCGACCTCACTGAGGTACCCGAGCGCGACAGACGCCTTGCCTGCGACCTGGCGGAGCGTGCGACCCTTCTGCAGACGGAAGTCCCGCAGCACGTCACCGATCTCCTGACGTACGAGAATCATCGGGACCTCCTCTCCCCCATCGCCCGGCCCCAAGCGCCGGATCGGATGGTCAGTCTAACCCGACCTGTCGGGTTCGACACTAGTATTTCGTCCTGTGCGTTGAATGTGAGCACACTCGACTCAACTTCATCGAAAAGCACTCTATTCCCTGTCATCCTGCCCGGGCGCGCCGGCGTCGAACTCTCCGCCCGTCACAGCTTCGAAGACCAGCGCGAGAGCCGCCAGCACCGCGGCCGCACGGATCGCGGAACGATCGCCGCCGAACAGGAACGCCCGGCTGATCGTGCGCTCGGCGACGCTCACCCCGATGTGCACCGTGCCGACAGGCTGCCCGCCCTGCGGGGTGGGACCGGCGACACCGGTCGTGGCGACACCGACGTCCGCCGGGCGCCCCTCCACGGCCAGCGCCGCGCGGGCGCCCGCGGCCATCTGCCGCGCGACCTCCGGGTCGACCGGCCCGTGCGTGGCGAGACGGAGCGGATCCACTCCCAGCACCGAGGACTTGATCGGCGTCGCGTAGGCGACCACAGCGCCGTTGAGCACGTCCGAGGCACCCGCGATCTCCACGAGCGCCGCAGAGAGCGCCCCGCCGGTGAGCGACTCGGCGACGGCGAGCGTCATCCCGCGCTCTCGCAGCGCATCGAGCACGGCGGCCGCGGCGCGAGGCGACTCGGAGGCCATCAGGACGCTGCGCCGCGATCCGCGCGGGAGCCGCGCACCTGCGCCACCACGTAGTCGATGCCGCTCAGGATCGTCAGGATGAGCGCGATCACCATCAGCACCGTGGTCGTGACCGACCACACGGGCATCCCGATCCAGACGTGCAGCGGCAGCAGCGCCCACGACAGCGCCACGGCCTGCACGGTCGTCTTGATCTTGCCCATCCACGCCGCAGCGACGACGTGCTCCTTGACGATCATGAAGCGGTGCACGGTGATGCCCCACTCGCGCACGAGGATCACGAGCACCAGCCACCACCACACCTCGCCGAGGATCGCGAGGCCGATGAAGCCCGCTCCGGTGAGCAGCTTGTCGGCGATCGGATCCCAGAGCTTGCCGAAGTCGCTGACCAGGTCGTACTTGCGGGCGAGGTAGCCGTCCACCCAGTCCGTCGAGATCGCCAGGATGAACAATCCCGCGGCGACCCAGCGCAGCGCAGGCTGGGTCAGGCCGTTCGCGCCCCCGAGCAGCAGGAGCACGAAGAAGACGACGGCGAGAGGGATACGGGCGATCGTGATCGCATTGGGCAGCTGACGCGGAATGGCCATCAATCGCGTCCCGTCAGGCCCCAGGCGTCCTCATCGGCCTCGGCATCGACCTCGGGGAGCCCGCGGTACTGCGCCTCGAGCGGGTCCTCGCCGTAGCGGTCGTCCGTGCCGCCGTAGGACGATGCCGGCACCGGGTCGGCAGGACGCGGCGGCAGTGGGGCCGCGGGCACGGCGGGAGCGCTAGGAGCCGGAGCCGCCGCACGCGCCGAGGGCGGATCCTCGCCGCGCAACTTGGCCAGCACACCGGCCAGCTGCTCGGGGGTGACCAGCACATCGCGCGCCTTGGACCCCTCGGACGGGCCGACGATCTCGCGCGACTCGAGCAGATCCATGAGCCGTCCGGCCTTGGCGAAGCCGACGCGCAGCTTGCGCTGCAGCATCGACGTCGAGCCGAACTGCGAGGAGACGATGAGCTCGGCGGCGGCGAGGAGCAGCTCGAGGTCGTCGCCGATGTCCTCGTCGACCTCCTTCTTCTTGCCCTCGACGGCTTCCGCCACATCGGGCCGGTACTCCGGACGCGCCTGACCCGTGACGTGCTTGACGACCGCTTCGATCTCGCTCTCGTCGACCCAGGCGCCCTGCAGGCGGAAGGGCTTGGAGGAACCCATCGGGGAGAACAGCGCGTCACCCTGTCCGATCAGCTTGTCGGCGCCGGGGCTGTCCAGGATCACGCGGCTGTCGGTGACGCTGGTCACGGCGAACGCGAGGCGCGACGGCACGTTGGCCTTGATGAGGCCGGTCACGACGTCGACGCTCGGTCGCTGGGTCGCGAGCACGAGGTGGATGCCGCTCGCTCGGGCGAGCTGCGTGATGCGGACAATCGAGTCCTCGACATCGCGCGGGGCGACCATCATGAGGTCCGCGAGCTCATCGACCACGACCAGCAGGTAGGGGTACGGCTTGAGCACGCGCTCGCTGCCGGGAGGAACCACGACCTCGCCGGCGCGCACGGCGCGGTTGAAGTCGTCGATGTGGCGGAAGCCGAACGACGCGAGGTCGTCGTACCGCATGTCCATCTCCTTCACGACCCACTGCAGCGCCTCTGCGGCCTTCTTCGCGTTCGTGATGATGGGCGTGATGAGGTGCGGGACGCCGGCATAGCTCGTGAGCTCGACGCGCTTCGGGTCGATCAGCACCATGCGCACGTCGGCGGGGCGGGCGCGCATGAGCAGGCTCGTGATCATCGAGTTCACGAAGCTCGACTTACCGGATCCGGTCGATCCGGCCACCAGGAGGTGCGGCATCTTGGCGAGGTTGGCGAGGACGAAGTTCCCGCCGACGTCCTTGCCGACGCCGATCGTCAGCGGATGCGTGCTCTTCTGCGCCGCGGCCGAGCGCAGCACATCGCCGAGCGCGACGGTCTCGCGGTCGGCGTTCGGGATCTCGATGCCGATCGCGCTCTTGCCCGGGATCGGCGACAGGATGCGCACGTCGTTCGACGCGACCGCATAGGCGAAGTTGTTGCTCAGCTGCAGGATCTTCTCGACCTTGACGCCGTGACCGACCTCGACCTCGTACTGCGTGACTGTCGGGCCGCGCGAGAAGCCGGTCACCTTCGCGTCGACGTTGAACTGCGTGAGCACGTTCGTGATCTGCTCGACCACGCGGTCGTTCGCCTCGGAGCGGGCCACCGCGGGCGGCCCCGCCTTCAGCGCCCCCGGCGACGGGAGGATGTACGGGGCGGCCGGCGCCTGCAGGCCGTCCTTGCCCGGTCCGTCGGTGCCGAACCCGTCGAATCCGGCCAGTTCGAGTTCGCCGGTGTCGCCGTCGTCGAGCAGCGCCGTGCTCTGCTGCTCGGCGAGGGAGTCCGCGACGGCGCGCACGTCGGTGAGCACCTCGGTGGCCGCGTCGTACGGATCCTCGTCCTTGATGACGGCCTGGTCGTACGCGGTCGCCTGCGCCACCGTGGGGGTGTCGTCCTGCGCCGTGAGCAGCTCGGTGAGGTCCTGCGAGCCGAGCCCGTCATCCGGATCCTCTTCGCGTCCGGTCTTGTTGCGCCGCCACCAGGGCAGCACGTCCGGATCGTCGACCTTGTCGGCCTCGTCGACCGCCGCGGCGCCCTCGCCGGGGGTGGCCTTCGGCGTGCGCTCGGCGTCGAACATCCACGCGTACAGGTCGCCCAGGCGCTGGCCGATGCGGTTCGGCGGCGTCTTGGTGAGGATCAGCACGCTGAGCGCCGCGAGCAGCGACAGCACGATGTAGGCCGGGACCGAGGTCAGGTAGCTGAGAGGCTGGCCCAGCAGCCAGCCGAAGAGGCCACCGGCGGCGCTGAGCGCCACCATCCCCTGCTTCGGCTGCGGCATGCCGCCCGCGACGTGGCAGAAGCCGGCGAGCGTGATCACGAACAGCCCGAAACCGATCCCGATCCGCCCGTTGTCGTGCACGGAGGAGGGATGCCGGAACAGCCACCCGGCCAGGAGCAGCAACAGCACCGGCATGATGAACGCGGCCCGGCCGATCAGGGCGCCCACCGAGTAGGCGCTGATGTTGGTCGCGACCGTGTTGCCGATGAAGAACCACTCGTTCACGGCGCCCGCGACGGCGAGCAGGACGAGAAGGAACGGGAAGCCGTCGCGACGCTGATCCTTCTCCAGCGTCTCCAGGCCGAAGGCGCGGAAGAGCCCGCCCACGCCGTGCGCGAGGCCCGTCCAGGCGCGCGCGATCACCGGCGGCTTGTCCGGCTCGTCGACGTACTTCCTCGGCGCGGGCGCGGCCTTGGTCGAGCTGCGCGGCTTCGCCCCGGACGTGGAGCGACTGCGCGTCGAGGGCTTCTCGGTCGCGCTCTTGGTCGCATTCGAACTCCTGGGCATGCTCCCACGCTACGGCCGCACGCCGACAAAGGCCCGCAATGACGCGGCTTTCCGCGGGATTGCGGGCCTCAGCCGGACTCAGAAGGCCGTCGCTCAGGCCTCGATGACGAGCGGGACGATCATCGGACGACGGCGCAGCTTCTGGTTGACCCATCGGCCGATCGTGCGGCGCACGATCTGCGACAGCGCGTGGTTGTCGCGCACCCCGTTCCCGGCCGCCTCCTTGAGGGCGGCGACGATCTTCGGCGCCACGTCGTCGAACACGGAGTCGTCCTCCGCGACGCCGCGGGCGTGGATCTCCGGCCCGGAGATGATCCGGCCGGTCGTGGAGTCGACCACGACGATGATGGACACGAAGCCCTCCTCGCCGAGGATCCGCCGGTCCTTCAGGTCCGCGTCGGTGATCTCGCCGACCGTGGAGCCGTCGACGTACACGAAGCCGATGTCGAGCTGCCCCGCGACGCGGGCGACGCCGTCCTTGAGGTCGATCACGGTGCCGTTGGAGCCCAGGATCGTGCGCTCCTCCGGAATCCCGGTGTCCTGCGCGAGCTTGGCGTTCGCCATGAGGTGGCGGTACTCGCCGTGCACGGGGAGGACGTTCTTCGGCTTCAGGATGTTGTAGCAGTACAGCAGCTCGCCCGCCGCGGCGTGGCCGGACACGTGCACCCGGGCGTTCGCCTTGTGCACGACGTTCGCACCGAGCTTGGTCAGTCCGTCGATCACGCGGTACACCGCGTTCTCGTTGCCCGGGATGAGGCTCGACGCCAGGATCACGGTGTCGCCGGGCCCCGGCTCGATCGCGTGGTCGAGGTTCGCCATGCGGCTGAGCACGGCCATCGGCTCGCCCTGGGATCCGGTCGACATGTAGACGATCTGGTCCTCGGGGAGGTCGCGTGCCTTCTTGTAGTCGATGAGCACGCCGTCCGGCACCTTGAGGTAGCCGAGCTGCTCCGCGATCGTCATGTTGCGGACCATGCTGCGTCCGAGGAAAGCCACACGCCGGCCGTGCGCGTGCGCCGCGTCGATGACCTGCTGCACGCGGTGCACGTGGCTGGAGAAGCTCGCGACGATGACACGGCGCGGCGCCTTGCCGATGACCTGGTCGAGCACGGGTCCGATCGAGCGCTCGGTCGGCGTGAATCCCGGCACGTCGGCGTTGGTGGAGTCGACGAGGAACAGGTCGACGCCCTCCTCGCCGAGGCGCGAGAACGCACGGAGGTCCGTGATGCGGCCGTCCAGCGGGAGCTGGTCCATCTTGAAGTCGCCGGTCGCGAGGACCATGCCCGCGGGGGTGCGGATCGCGACGGCGAGCGCGTCGGGGATGGAGTGGTTGACCGCGATGAACTCGAGGTCGAACGGGCCGACCTTCTCGCGCTGACCCTCCTTCACCGTGAGGGTGAAGGGTCGGATCCGGTGCTCCTTGAGCTTGGCCTCGACGAGGGCGAGGGTGAGGCCGGATCCGATCAGCGGGATGTCGCCCTTGAGCCGCAGCAGGTAGGGCACGGCGCCGATGTGGTCTTCGTGGCCGTGCGTGAGCACGACGCCGACGATGTCGTCGAGGCGGTCCTTGATGGGCTCGAAGTCGGGCAGGATCAGGTCGACGCCCGGCTGGTGCTCTTCGGGGAAGAGCACGCCGCAGTCGACGACGAGGAGCTTGCCGTCGTACTCGAAGACGGTCATGTTGCGGCCGACCTCCCCGAGTCCGCCCAGCGGCGTGACGCGGAGGGTGCCGGGGGCGAGAGCTTCGGGGTCGGCGAGGGGAATGTTCATGTGGTGCCTCCTAGGCGGGACGCGCTGCGCGTCCGAGGTTCGTGTCTCCCCTGCCGGTCAGGACCGGATCCGCCTGCGCGTTCCGCGCGGGTCCGTCCCGTCCGATGCCCATCGGCCACGCCCTCATCGGGTCGTGCCGTGCACCTTGGGGAGTGCGCCGCCGGCGGCGGCATTGCGGTCGGGGCGGAAGTCGGAGAAGTCCGCGCCGGGGATGTCCTTGACGAGCGCCAGCTCGTCCTCGATGAGGGCGGCCTCCCACTCCTCCGGCCCCACCAGGGGCAGGCGGACGCGGGGGCTCGTGATGCGGCCGAGGCCGTGCAGGATGTACTTCGCCGACACCGTGCCCGGCACGTGCGTCATCGCGGCGCGCACGAGCGGCTCGAGGCGCTTGTGCTCGGCGGTCGCGGTGGCGAGGTCGCCGCGGTTCACCGCGTCGACGATCGCGCGGTACGGCGCCGAGGTGATGTTGGCCGTGACGCCGATGAGGCCGGTGGCGCCGATCGAGAGATGCGGGAGCACGTTCGAGTCGTCGCCGGAGAAGTACATCAGGTCGGTCTGGTTGAGCACCCGGCTGACCTCGGAGAAGTCTCCCTTGGCATCCTTCACCGCGAGGATGTTCGGGTGCTTGGCCAGACGGAGGATCGTCTCGTACTTGATCGGCACACCGGTGCGTCCGGGGATGTCGTAGAGGATCACCGGCAGATCGGTGGCGTCCGCCACGAGCCGGAAGTGCGTGAGGATGCCCGCCTGGGTGGGCTTGTTGTAATACGGCGTGACGATCATGATGCCGTCGGCGCCGGCCTTCTCGCTGGCCTTGTACAGCTCGATCGCGTGCGCGGTCTCGTTGGATCCGCCGCCCGTGATGATCTTCGCGCGCCCCGCAGCGACGTCCTTGCCGACCTCGACGAGGCGCAGCTTCTCGGCGTCGGTGAGGGTCGAGGTCTCCCCCGTCGTCCCGGTGACGACGATGCCGTCGGCACCATCCGAGATGACACGGTCGATGTGCTTCTCGACAGAGGGCCAGTCGACCTCGCCGTCGGCCGTCATCGGCGTGATGAGGGCGACGAGCACCTGTCCGAAGGGATTGCCCGTGTGCGTCATGCGTCCAGCGTAACGGTTCGGGCGACGCTCACGCTGTCGCCATGACGCGGATGACGTCGCCGCGGGCCAGATCCGCACTGGGCTTCAGCAGCAGACCGGCGGCGGTGCCGACCGGCGCCTCGCTGGCCTTCTTGCGGAACATCTCGATGCCGGTGATGGTGCTGGCACCGGTCTGGGTGGCTCCGCGGAGCACCGCGACGCGGTCGCCGACGCGCATCGTGCCCGTCGTGGTCCTGCCCGTGGCGACCTGGCCGCGTCCGGTGATGGTGAAGACGTCCTCGACCACGAACTCCGAGGTCCCGATGCCGGTCGACACCGTGCTCGCGACCGAGGCGATGCCCGTGCTCGGAGCGATCCCGGCGGCGGCCAGGCGCTCGGCCTCCTGCGCGTTGTACTGCCGGAGCATCTCGTTCGCGTCCTGCGGATCCTTCTTCTTCCCGAACCAGCCCATGCGGTCGAGCCTAGAGGGGGCGGGCGGTTAGGCTCGCGCACATGGCCTGGCAGACGCGGGAATCGCGCATCGTCTACGACAACCGCTGGATCTCGGTGCGGGAGGATCGGGTCTCCGGACCCGCCGGGGACGGGATCTACGGCGTGGTCACCCTGAAGAACCCGGCCGTGTTCGTGGTCGCTCTCGACGAGCAGGATCGTGTGTGCCTCGTCACGATCGACCGCTACACCACAGGGCGCTCGGTCGAGGTGCCGGCCGGGGGCTCGGACGGGGAGGATCCGCTCCTCGCCGCCCGGCGCGAGCTGCGCGAGGAGACAGGGCTCGAGGCCGACGACTGGACGCCGATCGGCACCATGAACGCCCTCAACGGCGTGACCGTGGCACCCGAGCATGTGTTCCTCGCCAGAGGCCTGCGCGAGGCCGCGGACAGCGCGCACACGCAGGCCGAGGAGGGCATCGACGAGATGGCGTGGGTGCCTTTCGCCGAGGCGCTCGCGATGATCGCCGACGGGCGGATCCGCGACGGCGAGACGATCGCCGCCCTCGCCTACGCCGGTATCAGGCTGGGCCGGTTCGCCTAGGCGGGCGGCGGGCGCGGTTCCGCCGGCGCCTCCATCGGCATTGGTCGGGCCCGTCTCGCCGAATGCAGGAGCGGTTCACCACGTGCAGGAGCACCGACGTTCCGCGCCCACGGATCCCCTGCTACTCCGCGGATCCGTCATATCCTCCGCTCATCGATCCTGCGGTCGGGTGGCATCGTCCTGCACGTGGCGGGACTGGAGGACAGCAAGCCGCCCCTCGATCGCGGCCAGCACCAGATCCCAGCGGAAGAGGATCATCGCGTAATCGAAGCGCAGCGTTTCGTAGCCCTGAGCGGCCGCCGCCGCATCCCGCAGCAGATCCTTGTGCCGTTTCGAGAATCCCTCGTGGTTCTCTCTGCCGTCGGCCTCGAGGATGATGCGACCAGCGAGGAGGAAGTCGACGCGTCCGACCCCGACTATCTCCACCTGCGACTGCAGAGTGATCCCCCGCAGGTGCAATCGAAGTCGGAGCAGGGACTCCAGCCCGCTGTCGGCCTGATCCGACGCGAAGTCGACGAGCCAGCGCAGGTGTTCCGAGATACGAGAGCGCAGCGTCGTCAGGCCACCCTGCGAAATGAGCCCGAGGTGCAGCGCAGACTCCAACGCCGCGAAGAAGCCCTCGGGCGTCCCGCATACGGCGTACTGCATGAGGGCGAGGAGCACTTCGACAACCCCGAATCCGACGGGCCGGTCACCGATCTCATGATGCGTCCTGCACCGGCACCCGGCGTGCGCGTGCTGCCGTCCGGAGGGCCCCATCCACACATGCAACCGGGGCATGGGGCGGTGATCGCGATCGTTGGCACCGCTCCGCGCGGGATGTGCATCCGGGAGAACCCAGACACCGTGGGCGCGCAGGGCCGCACCGCACGCGACCTCGCCGCCGTGTCGGGCCGCGCTGAGCACCGGCGGGTCTACCGCAGGCGTCGCGTACACGCCCTGCCGGACGCGGATCACCGCGCCGCGCGCAAGCGCGCGGTCGATGTCCGGCCTGGATACGCCTCTGTCGAGGAGCTGTGCGCGACGGCCAATGCCACCGAGCTGGCCGAGCACGCGTGCGATCTCTGACATGCCCGGAGAGCCTGCCGCACCCGCACGGCGCTGTGCGACGCTCTCGCGGAATCGGGGGAAAACCGGGGCGCCTACCGGATTGTGTGGACCGTTCTGGTTCAGACGGTGACGACGACTTCCCCCGCCAAATGCAGGACCGATCCTCCGCATGCAGGATCAGCCAGGGTCCCGGGCCCGATCGGCGCTCGTTGTTCGCAGGACTCCGCGGGATCGCTGAGGTTCGCCGCCGACCGATCCTGCAGTTGGCCAAGCGGTCCTGCATTCGGCGCGCACAAAGTCGGAGCCCCCAACGGTGCTCCGCCGCCGCGCGCCCTACATGCGGCCGCGGCGGGCGATGCGCGCCGTGAGCGAACGCGGGACCAGGCGCGAACCGGCGACGACCGCCTTGTAGCGCAGTGACGGGACCACGACGGACCGGCCCTGCGCGGCGGCGCGCAGCCCCTGGCGCACGACGAAGGGCGCGTCCAGCCACAGGAACCGCGGCACCCCCTCCTGGCCCGCGCCGAGCCCCATCCGCGAATGGAAGGTCGTGTGCACGAATCCGGGGCACAGCGCGGTGACCGTGACGCCGTCGGCCGCATACTCGCCGTTCGCCCAGCGGCTGAAGCCGATGAGCCACGCCTTGCACGCCGAGTATGTCGACCGTGAGATGAAGCCGGCGACCGAGGCGACGTTGATGATCCGCCCTCCGCGACCGCGCATGACACCGAGCGCGGCGTGCATGAGCCGCATCGGCGCCTCGACGTGCACGCGCAGGTGGCGCACCTCGTCCGCGATCTCGTTGTCGGCGAAGTGCAGCGGCAGCCCGAACCCGGCGTTGTTCACGAGCAGGTCGATCGGGCGCTCGGCATCGGCCACCCGCTGCGCGACGCGGTCGACGTCGTGCTCCTCGGCGAGGTCGGCGACGAGCACCTCCACGGCGACGCCGTGGCTCGTGCGGAGCTCCGCGGCGAGCGCCTGCAACGCGTCCTCCGAGCGGGCGACCAGCACGAGGTCCGCGCCGCGGTCGGCGAGCTGGCGGGCGAACTCGGCGCCGAGCCCTGCACTGGCGCCGGTGATGAGAGCGGTGGGCATGCGGATCCTCCTGTCGGGAGCGGGCGATGCGGTCAGCGCTGGTAGCCGAGGAAACGGAAGCGGATCCCACTCCTGCTGGTCTGCCATTCCCCCTGCGAGATGAGCTGGAAGCCCTCGCGGGGCGGGGCGAAGGCATCGCCCGGCACATCCAGGTCGAGCTCGGTCACCTCCAGGCGCTCGGCGTCGCCGATCACCTCGCGGAAGATCTCTCCGCCGCCGATCACCCATGCCTCGTCGAGGCCTTCGAGCGCATCGGCGATCGATCCCGCGGTCCGCGTGCCATCGGCGGCCCAGCCCGCCTGTCGCGTGATCACGATGTTGTCGCGCCCGGGAAGCGGTCTGAACCGCTCGGGGAGCGACTCCCAGGTGCGCCGCCCCATGAGCACGGGCGCACCCAGGGTGACCTCCTTGAAGTGCGCGAGGTCCTCCGGCACGTGCCAGGGCATCGTGCCGCCGGCGCCGATCACGCCGCCGTGCGCCTCGGCCCAGACCAGCCCGATCCGGGTCATACCGCGACCGCCGCGCGGATGGCCGGGTGGTGCTGGTAGTCCTCGACCGCGAAATCCTCGTAGGCGTAGTCGAAGATCGACTCCGGCTTCCGCGTGATCCGCAGGGTCGGGTACGGGTACGGCTCGCGCGTGAGCTGCTCCCGCACCTGCTCGAGGTGGTTGTCGTAGATGTGGCAGTCACCGCCCGTCCACACGAAGTCGCCGGGCTCGAGGCCGGTCTGCTGCGCCACCATCAGGGTGAGCAGCGCGTAGGACGCGATGTTGAACGGCACGCCGAGGAACAGGTCGGCGCTGCGCTGGTAGAGCTGGCACGACAGCTTTCCGTCGGCCACATAGAACTGGAACAGTGCGTGGCAGGGGGCGAGGGCCATGTTCGGGATGTCCGCCGGATTCCACGCGGACACGATGATGCGGCGCGAATCCGGCGAGTTCCGGATCTGGTCGATCACCTGCTGCAGCTGGTCGATGTGGCCGCCGTCCGGCGTGGGCCAGGAGCGCCACTGCACGCCGTAGACCGGGCCGAGATCGCCGTCGGCGTCCGCCCACTCGTCCCAGATCGTGACGCCGTTCTCCTGCAGCCACTTCACGTTCGAGTCGCCGCGCAGGAACCAGAGCAGCTCGTACGCGATAGACTTGAAGTGCACGCGCTTGGTGGTGATGAGCGGAAAGCCCTGCGACAGGTCGAAGCGGATCTGCCGGCCGAACACGCTGGTCGTGCCCGTGCCGGTGCGATCGTCCTTGTGCGTGCCGCTCGCCAGCACGTCGCGGAGCAGGTCTTCGTACGGCGTGGGGATCGCGGCGCTCATGTGTTTCAGCGTACCGGCGGCGACCGACGCTCGGGCCCTTCGACAGGCTCAGGAACCGACAAGCACAGGGACCGCGCCCTGACTCGAACCGTCATATCCGCCCGCTCCCCCGCGGACGGACGTAGCCTCGGACCATGTCTCTGCCGCTCGCCGTCGCCGTGGTCGCCGCTCTGCTCGCGGCGACCGTGATCGCCGGCGTGCTGCTGCGACGCCGAGATGGCCGCGCGGTGGCCGTGCACGGCGACCGGCACGTGGATCCCGCCGACCTCATGCGACCGCTGGGAGCGCACGCGACCCTGGTGCAGTTCAGCACCGAGTTCTGCGCGCGCTGCCCGCAGGTGCGGCGCATGCTCGGATCCGTCGCCGCCGAGCGGGACGGCGTCGTGCACGCCGAGGTCGATCTCACCTCGCGCTCCGATCTCGCCGCACGCTACAAGGTGCTCTCCACACCGACGACGCTCATCGTCGATCCGGAGGGCCGGATCCGCTCGCGCTTCACCGGCGTCCCCACCCGGGCCGCCGTGCTCTCGGCGCTCGACGGCGCCGACCACGTCAAGGAGGCCATCGCATGACCGCTCCCACCGGCATTGATCCCCGCGGTCCGCGTTTCGCGGCGTGGATCACATCCGCCCTGCTCCTCGTGGCCACCGTGCTCGGGCTCATCTCAGGACCTTCGCCCAGCTCGATCTCCTTCGGCTGGTTCGCCTACCAGCCGCTCGCGGACGCCACGTTCACGCCGGGCGACTTCGCCTTCATCGCCGGACGCCCGTTCTGGCTCCAGATCCTGCTGCTCCGTGCCGCTCAGCCCGCGTTCATCCTCACGTTCGTGATCGCGCTGCTCTTCCTCTGGGGCGTGCTCTCGCCGCGCACTCAGCCGTGGAGCCTGATGTTCCGCACCCTCGTGCGCCCACGGCTCGCGCCGCCCCGCGAGCTGGAGGACCCGCGTCCGCCGCGCTTCGCCCAGGGCGTCGGGCTGCTCGTCGTGACGGTCGGACTCGTCCTGCATCTGCTCGGTGTGCCCTGGGCGCTGCCGATCGCGACGGCGATGGCGTTCGTCGCTGCCTTCCTGAACGCCGCGTTCGGTCTGTGCCTGGGCTGCCAGCTGTACCTCCTGCTGCAGCGGGCCGGGATCCTGGGCAGGGCCCCACGACTTCCCTGAGAAGTACGGATCCGTCCCGGTCCGGTCGCTAGGCTGGCAGCCTCACCCATCCCGATCGGAGGACCCCCATGTCCGTCACGAGCGAAGCCGCTGCCACCTGGACCGGAAGTCTCATCGAGGGCGAGGGATCCGTCTCCCTCTCCTCCTCCCGCCTGGGCACGTTCCCCCTGAACTGGAAGGCGCGGTCGGAGGGGTCCGACACCACGACCACGCCCGAGGAGCTCATCGCCGCTGCGCACTCCTCGTGCTTCAGCATGGCGCTCTCGCACGCGCTGGCCGGCAACGGCACCCCCGCGGAGCGCGTCGACACGACCGCGTCGGTCACCTTCAAGCCGGGCGTCGGCATCACCGGCAGCCACCTCAACGTGAACGCCTCGGTGCCAGGCCTCGACGCAGAGACCTTCCAGCGCCTCGCGCAGGAGGCCAAGGTCGGCTGCCCGGTCTCCGCCGCGCTCTCCGGCATCGAGATCACGCTCGAGGCGACTCTGGCCTGAGCAAGCCTCACATCAGAAACGCCGCGCCCATCAGGGTGCGGCGTTTCGTCTCGGTCGCTTCGCGTCCTCGCTCAACGACCCCGTGCGCCGGCAAGACGGATCGCGGCGCGGATCGCCGCGCGCGCGTCCTTGCGGTGCCCCGCCGCGTCGTGCACCACGCCCAGGCGGTACTGCGCGCGCCAGTCCTCGGGCTCCGCGGCCGCGGCCGATCCGTACTCCGACACCAGCCGGTCGGCGTCCTCGGGCAGCAGCCGACCGTTCGGGCGCAGGTTCTCCGGTGCCTCCGGCATCCCGCCCTCGTCGTTCAGCGTCCGGCCGAGGCGATCCGCGGCGAGGCCGAACTGCAGCTCGCGCACGAGCGCCCAGGCGCCGATCAGCGGCATCACGAGCAGGGCGACGCCCATCGTGACCCCGAGAGCCTGTCCCGAGCCGAGCAGCACCACCGCTCGCCAGCCGACGAGCGCGATGTACAGCACGAGGAGCGTGGCCATGACGACAACGCCGATGCGGGAACCCATCCCTCCATCCTAGATCGGCGCCGTCGACGCGACCCGCGGCACCGGAAAGCGCGCGACAGCGGCACGACAGTGCTCCGACAGCGGGGCGGCGGATGCTCGGAGCATGACGAATCCCACCACCGACTGGGCCCTCGAGGCCGACGGACTCGTGAAGGTGTTCGGTGAGAACCGCGCGGTCGACGGTGTCGACCTGCGCGTGCGCACCGGCACCGTCTACGGCGTCCTCGGCCCGAACGGCGCCGGCAAGACCACGACCATCAACATGCTCGCGACCCTCATGCGCCCCGACGGCGGATCCGGTCGCGTCTTCGGCCACGACGTCGTGCGCGAGGCGCACATCGTGCGCCAGCTCATCGGCGTCACCGGGCAGTTCGCCTCGGTCGATGAGACCCTGTCCGCCACCGAGAACCTCATGATCTTCGCCCGGCTGCTGGGCCTCGGCCGCAGCGCGGCGAAGGCGAAGTCCGCCGATCTGCTGGAGCGCTTCGGGCTCACCGAGGCCGCGCGGCGTCCGCTGAAGCAGTTCTCCGGCGGCATGCGCCGACGGCTCGACCTGGCCGCGTCCCTGCTCGCCCAGCCCCCGCTGATCTTCCTCGACGAGCCCACCACCGGACTGGATCCGCGCACCCGCGGCCAGATGTGGGACACGATCCGGGAGCTCGTGCACACGGGGTCCACCGTGCTCCTCACGACCCAGTACCTCGATGAGGCCGACCAGCTCGCCGACCGCATCGCCGTGATCGATCACGGCAGGGTCGTGGCGGAGGGCACCCCGGACGACCTCAAGGCGTCCGTCGGCACCTCGTCGCTGCAGCTGCGCGTGCGCGACACCGCCGACACGGCAGACGCGCTGCATGCGATCGAGCAGACGCTCGGCGTCCGCGGCGTGCTCTCCCCCGAGGCGTCCCGGATCACGGCTCCCCTGGCGGATCCGGATCGGGTCGCCGAGCTGCTGATCACGCTCCGAGAGGCCGGCATCGGCCTCTCCGAGGTCAGCGTGCAGAAGCCCACGCTCGACGAGGTGTTCCTCACGCTCACCGGCCACGCGGCCGACGAGGAATCCGCGGACGAATCCACCACCGCACAGATCCAGGAGGTCCGCGCATGACCACCCTCGCCCCCACCGCCGGTCGCATCGTCCCGGCCGCCGAGCGCCGGCTGAGCCCGCGCGCGAGCCTGTCCCTGACCCTCCGCAACACCCTCACGATGGCGGCGCGCGGTCTCATCAAGATCCGGCGCACCCCGGAGCAGCTCGTGGACGTGACGGTGCAGCCGATCCTGTTCACCCTGATGTTCACCTACATCTTCGGCGGCGCGATCTCCGGAAACGTCACGAACTACCTGCCCGTCATCATCCCCGGCATCCTCGTGCAGACGGTCATCACCACCTCGGTGGTGACGGGTGTGCAGCTGCGCGAGGACATGGACAAGGGCGTGTTCGACCGATTCCGCGCACTGCCGATCGCGCGCATCGCCCCGCTGTCCGGCGCGCTCCTGGCCGACACGATCCGCTACGGCATCGCGACCGTGCTCACCTTCGCGATGGGCTTCGTGATGGGCTTCCGCCCCGCGGGCGGGCTCGGCGCCGTGATCGGCGCGGGCCTCCTGGTCATCGTCTGCTCCTGGGCGATCAGCTGGATCTTCGCCTTCGCCGGGGTGATCGCGCGGACCGCGTCGAGCGTGCAGGGCATCTCGATGATGATCCTCTTCCCGCTCACCTTCCTGTCCAACGCGTTCGTCCCGGTGAACACGATGCCTGGTTGGCTGCAGTGGTTCGTGAACGTGAACCCGGTCTCGCACCTCGTGACAGCGGTGCGCGACCTCGCCAACCTGGGCACCTTCGGCGTCGACGCCTGGGTCTCGCTGCTCGGCGCCGCCGTGATCGTGGCGGTCTTCGCCCCGCTCACGGTGCGCGCGTACATGCGCAAGGCCTGAACCGGACCGACATGGGGCGTCCTCGATGAGGGCGCCCCTTCGCCGTGCCCGGCGCAGGGGATTCGCAGCAAGATCTGCCCGGCGCCCGCCGGTCACGTCGGGCGCTGCGGTCAGCGGGAGCCCAGCACGGCGAGGCCTCGCGCCACACGATCCGCAGGATCCAGCGCGGCGGCATCCGTCCTCGCCACGGCGACGGCCTCGGGCCCGGCGATCCGCTCCGCATCCGCGAAGTGCGCCGCGAGGTCGAGGCTCGGCATGTTCTGCCGCCCGCCGAGCACCTCGGCGAGCGCGATCGCCTCGGTCCCCCGCGCGACCAGCTCCGGCTGCCGCAGCGCCCAGGCGGACCAGCCGATCAGCGCCGTGCCGAGAACGGGCCTGTCCACGCCCTCCCGCCGCTGCCGGCATGCGGCGATCGTACGCGTGCGCAGGCGCCGCTCCCAGACGGCGAGCTCGGCCTCCGGCATCGCGAGCTCCCGCGCGGCCGCGGAGACGTAGCCGGACAACGCCATCAGATACCAGGGCGAACGGCGATGCACCGGATCGGCGAAGGCGCCCATCGCACGCCGGAAGGCCTCGGTCGCCCCCGCCACGTGCCCGTCCAGGAGCTCCGCCTCCGCGAGGCCGTACAGCCCGATCGATCCCAGTTCCACGCCGTCCTGGCTGAGTCCGCCCTCCTCGGTGAGCCGGGTGAACAGCGCCCGCGCCTCGCCTCCGCGCCCCAGGCAGAGCAGCGCGCCGCCGCGCACCCACTCCTGGTGGTTCATCTGATCCTGCGCGTCGAACTCCTCGAACACGACGGTCGCACGCTGGATCCAGGTCATCGCCTCGGCGGGGCGCGCCGACTGCGCAGCCAGCTGCGCCGCGAGATCGGCGGCCATGCCCTCGGCCCATCGTTCGTCCAGGCTCCGCGCCCGGTGCCAGGCGCTGCGGGCGGCCTCCATCGCGACCTCGGCCTCGCCGTCGTTCTCCGCCCGGTGCGAGCGCAGCACATCCGCCGTCAGCTGCGCCCGCGGATCCGTCCCGTGCTCGAGCTCCGACACCGACCCCATCGGCCCGCCCCGGCCGACCGCGAGCAGGGAGTCCGCCAGCAATTGCCAGGACGGCGCGAGCGCGTCACCGGCGGCGCGCACGGCGCGGGTGACGAACGCGAGTCCGCGCGCGGCGAGAGGATCCCCGCTGATCATGCAGCCGAGCGAGGCCATCACGACCGCCATGACCTGCAGGTCAGGCTCGATGTCCCCGGACGGCAGCGCATCCACGATCTCGATCATCGGTCCGGCGTAGCCGATGAACTCGGTGAAGGATCCGCGGATGAACCACGACTGCCCGAGGACGGTGAACAGGCGCACCGCATCGGCGCCGCGGTGCGCGGCGACGAGGTGCCGCAGCACATGCACGAGGTTGTCGTGCTCGCGCGTGATCGCGAGGTGGGCGGGCGCGGTCAGCCCCGAGGGGAACGCCCTGGCCCTCGCGCCGTGCTCGGCGACGAAGGCGAGCGCCCAGGTGACCACGGCCTCCCACGCATCATCCTCCGCGCCGGTCTCGGCGAGGCGGTCGTGCCCGAACTCGCGCACGGTCTCCAGCATGCGGAAGCGCACGGCACCGTCGGCGACCTCGATGACGTTCAGCAGCGACTGCGAGACGAGGCCCTCCAGGACGTCGTCCGACGCCGCGGACAGCACCGCGTCGGCGGTCTCCGCGGAGAACCCGCCAGGGAGCACGGACAACAGGGCGAGCGCCTGCCTGGCATCGGCGGAGAGCAGATCCCAGCTCCACTCGATCACGGCCTCGAGGGTGCGGTGACGCTCGGGGGCCGCGCGGTCTCCCGAGGTCAGCAGCGCGAAGCGGTTCTCCAGGCGCTTCTCGATCTGCTCCGGCGTCATCGTGCGCACGCGCGCGGCCGCGAGCTCGATCGCGAGCGGCAGCCCGTCCAGGCGCGCGCACAGTCGCGCGACGACCTCGAGATCGAGCGTCGCGCCGGGGCGCGCGGCGTGCGCGCGCTCCACGAAGAGGCGCACCGCGGGCGCCGCGGGCGTCGCCTCGATCTCCAGCGGTTCCAGGGGCAGCACGCGTTCCGCGGCGATCGCGAGCGGCGTGCGGCTCGTGGTCAGGATCCGCAGGGAAGGGACCGCGGCCAGCAGATCCGCGGTCCAGCGCGCGACGCCGTCGATCACCTGCTCGCAGTTGTCCAGCACCAGCAGCGTCGTCCGGTCGCCGAGCACAGCCACGATGCGCGCGCCGAGGTCGGGGCGCGGACGCTGCTCGGAGAGCCTGCCCCCTGGGACGTTCTCGCTGATCCCCAGCGCGGCGGCGATCGCCAGCGGCACCCCCGCGTCCGCACGCACGCCCGCGAGTGGGACGACGACCACCGCAGGGACCGTGGACTCCGCCGCCAGCGCCTGCGCGAGCCGGGTCTTGCCCAGGCCGCCGGCGCCCATGATGGTCACGAGCCGCGCCGAGTGCAGCAGAGAGCGCGCACCCGTGAGCGCGTCGTCTCGGCCGATGAGCTCGTTCGGGGCGGACTGCACCCCGATCTGGACCCGCGGGCCGTCGTCCTGTCCGCGCAACAGCCGTGCGTTGAGTTCGACGAGGGCAGGGCTGGGTGAGGTGCCCAGAACCTCGGCGAGGGTGCTGCGCAGCCGGGCGAAGACGCCGAGGGCCTCGGGCGCTCGGCCGTCCTCGGCGAGGGCGGTCATCACGGCGGCGTGCACGGCCTCGTCGAGCGGGTGCGAGGCTGCGAGTTCCTCGAGGATCCCGATGCCCTCGGCCATCTGCCCCGAGGCGATGAGCGCCGCGGCGAGGCAGCCGCGGAGAGCTGCGTACAGCTCCTGCGCCTGGGTCGCGAGGTCCTCCGCGATCGGAGCCCCGGCCAGGTCGACACCGGGTTCGCCCCGCCAGAGGCCGATCGCCACGCGCAGCAGCCGGATGCGCTCCGGATCGCCGTCGTCGAGCGTCTCCGCCTCGGCACGCAGCCGGCGTGCGGTGTGCAGGTCGGTGTCGTCGGTGCCGAGCGCGTAGCCGCCCGGCGCGCTCGCGATCGCGTCGGATCCGGCCAGTGCCCTGGCCCGAGAAACGAGCGTCTGCAGTGCGGCCTTCGGGTTCTGCGGCTGATCCTCGCCCCAGACCTCGTCGGCCAGCGCGGGCACCGAGCGCGTCGTGCCGATGCCGGCCAGGACGAGCGCGGCCAGCAGCGCGCGCATCGGTGTTCCGCCGGCGTCGCGATCCGCGATCCGCACCGGGCCGAGCACGCCGATGCGCGCGGTCATGCGCGCGGCCGGATCCCCAGGTCGATCACGTTCTCCAGGCCGACGACCACGCCGCGCAGGTCCCGCGCGTACGGCAGGGCGAGGCGGATCCCGGGGGCGTACGCCGCGGCGGACTGCACGGTGTCGTGCACGATCGACAGCGACTCGCCGGGGCCGGAGAGGATGACCTCCTGCTTCGCGATCACGCCGGGCCGTCGCAGCGAATGCACGGGCACGCTCGCCACTTGCTGCCCTCGGGCGCGCTGGTCGACGTGCGGCGCGTCCACAGGGCCCTGCTCGGCGCGTGCGGCGGCGATGAGCTCGGCGGTGCGCACGGCCGTGCCGCTGGGCGAATCGATCTTGGTGTGCTGGTGCGACTCGATGATCTCCACGGATCCGAAGAACGGCGCAGCCAGGGCGGCGAGGGCTGTGCCGAGCACGGATCCCAGCGAGAAGTTGGGTACGAACAGGGCGCCCGTGCCTGCCGCCTCGATGGCCGGGCGGACCTGTGCGATGCGGTCGGCGGACCACCCGGACGTGGCGACGAGGAGGTTGATGCCCCGATCGGTCGCGGCACGCACGATCTCGACGCTGGAGGCGGGCGTGGTCGCATCGACCACGAGGTCCGCGCCGTCGAGCTCGTCCATGGCGCTGGCGGATCCGAGCACCGCCCCGATCTCGAATCCGTCGAGACGGGCGATCACGTCCGCAATGATGGTGCCGAGCTTGCCGGAGGCGCCCACCAGGGCCACGCGCGTCGTCATGCCCTCAGTCTATTCAGCGCCTCCGACGCGGTCGCCGCCGATCGACGCGGCTCGCGACACAGCGCGTCGCGGAGACGCTCGACGAGGACGGACCGCCGGGGCCGCGGCATCGATTACCGTCGGATCATGCCCACGTTCCGCATCGCGTCCCCCGAGGACGCCGACGCGCACGCCGTGCTCGTCGATTACTTCACCCTCCGCGCGGCGGAATTCCCCGGCGGCAGCTACTCCCCCACGTATCCGACCGCCGCGGCGTTCCAGGCTCCGGACGGCGTCTTCCTCCTGCTCCAGGACGAGGGCGCGATCGTCGGTTGTGGCGGGATCCGCCGGGTCGGTATGCCCGATGGCGAAACGGACGTGTTCGAGATCAAGCACGTCTTCCTGCGCCCAGAGACCCGCGGCCGAGGCTGGGGCCGCCTGCTGCTGGACGAGCTGGAGCGCCGCGCTCGCGGCTTCGGGGCCGGCGCCCTCGTGCTCGACACCCACCACACGCTCGAGGCGGCGGGCCATCTGTACCGCAGCAGCGGCTTCGCCGAGATCCCCCGCTACAACGCCAATCCGAACGCAACCCGGTGGTACCGCAAGGACCTGGAGCACCGCGCATGAGGCTGTGGTCGGTGCATCCGCAACACTACGATCGGCAGGCGCTGACGGCGTGCTGGCGCGAAGGGCTGCTCGCACAGGCCGTCATCGCGGATCCGACGCGCCGGGGCTATGCGCACCATCCGCAGCTCCAGCGCTTCCGCGAGACGCGCGACCCCCTCGCCGCGATCGGCGACTATCTTGCTGCCGTTGTCGACGAGGCGGACGCCCGTGGCTACCGCTTCGCGAGGGAGAAGATCCTCAAGACCGGTCCGGTCGAAAGCATCCCGGTGGCCCAGGGTCAGCTCGAGTACGAGTGGGGGCACCTGCTCCGCAAGCTGGAGGGGCGCACCCCCGAACTCTGGGAGCGCTGGCGCGCGCTCCCCCTCCCGGCGCCGCATCCGCTGTTCACGGTCGTGGACGGCCCGATCGCGGACTGGGAGAGGGCCGGCTGAGCGGCCCCACGATCACAGAAGGCCCTGGCTCGGCTCCTGCTGTTGCAACCGATGCTGCTTGTCGTCCTCCCTGCGCGAAGCGCGAGCGGTGAGGAGCGCTGCGGCAATCGCCGCGACCAGCGCGAACGCCCCGCAGAGAGGCAGCCAGATCTCCCACGACACGAACGCTCCGTACGTGCGCAGGCCAATGCCGACCCAGACCAACGCCGCCCCACCGGCCGCTCCGACCGCTGCGACCCAGGCTCTCGACACCACCGTGCGTTCCGCGTACCAGGTCCACGGCCTGAGCAGGGCGAGGACTCCGAATCCCGCTACGAGTCCCGTCACGGCCCCGACGGCAGCACCCGCGTATGCCAGCGCTACCCGGACGAAGAGGCTGTCTTCGCCGTCGTCGGGCGGCAGCATCATTGGCTCTGCGACCATCAGAAGCAGACCGATGACGGCGCCGAGGACGGTCAGCCACCCCAACACCTGCCGGTACGCCACCCAGAACATGGTCAGACGAGGAGCGGATCCGGCAGGCCGGTGCGCAGCTCCATCGGGAGATGGCTCAGGTCGTTGTGCGCGACCAGGCTCCACGGACGTCCCTGCTTCTGCGAGATCACGGTGAGGCCGCAGTTGGCCTGGTTCAGCGTCATCCAGCGCCACTCCGGGGATTCCAGGACCTCGCGCACGAACCAGCTGATCACGAAGTTGTGCGTGATGAGCACCTCGTGCACGTCTCCCGGCTTGCGCACCAGGAACTCGTTCACGGCATCGCCCATCTGCGCCCGGCCCGCCTCGATCTCCGCGTCGGTGATGGATCCGAAGAACGGCTCGAAGACGGCGGGCGTCTCCTCCGTCATGCCGGTGGGCACGCAGTCGAACAGCAGGGCGGACGGCTCCGCCTCGACCGAGGGGATCCGCTCCGAGATCGCACGGGCCGTCTCGGCGGCGCGCAGCAGCGGCGAGTGCCAGATCGCGTCGAGCGGCAGCCCGGACAGACGATCGGCGAGGAGCGCGGCCTGGCGGCGGCCGCGCGGTGAGAGGGGTCCGTCAGCGAGACCGTGCTCGGCGTCCTGATGCTCGCCGTGCCGGACCAGATAGATGTAATGCGTCACAACCGCTCGCCTCGTCTCCGACGCCGTGGCCGGGGTGCTTCCAGCCTATGTCACAGATCGGACACAGCGAATGACCGATCGGGTCAGCTCGCGGCCCGGGTGAGCTCGGCCAGCTGTGCGCGACCGAGGGCGACGCCCGCGCCCTGCATCAGTTCGTCGACCTGCTCGGTGGCGAACGCGTTGACGATGGGGGCCGTGATCGTGCGCTGCGCGAGCAGCCAGCCGATCGCGACGGCGGCGACGGGCACCTGCAGCTCGGAGGCCGCGATGTCGAGCGCCCGCAGCACCTTGATGCCGCGACGGTTGATGTTGCCGCGCAGCTGCATGCCGCGCACGCCCTGCAGCGCCTGCTTGGTGCGGTGCCGGCCGGAGAGGAATCCGTGCTCGAGCGCATGAGACGGGGTGACGGCCAGTCCCTGCGCCGCGGCGACGAGCCGGAGGTCTCCCTCGAAGCCCGCCCGGCGCAGCAGGTTGTACGGCTCGTCCAGCACTTCGATGCGCGGGTAGCCGGCGGACGCCAGGATGCGCGCCTCGACGAGCCGCTCCGCGGTGAAGCCGAAGGCGCCGAGCGTCCGCACCTTGCCGGTCTCGACCAGCCACTCGGCGGTGGCCAGTGTGTCCTCGAGGGTGCTCCCGTCGTCGACCGTGCCGTCGAGGTAGAGCACGTCGATGCGCTCGACGCCGAGGCGGGTCAGCGAGGCCTCGGCCGCACGCACGAGGTTCACCGATCCGATGCCCGGGTTGTCGGGGTGGCCGCCGACGCGCACGCTGAGGACGACGTCATCGCGGTTGCCGCGCGTCGCGAGCCAGCGACCGATGATGTGCTCGCTGCGTCCCGCGGCGAAGCTGTCGGCCGTGTGCACCGCGTTGCCGCCGAAATCGGCGTAGCGGTCGAGGATGTGCAGCGCGGTGTCCGCGTCGGTGTTCCAGCCGAACTCGGCGCCGCCGAGGATGAGCGGGAAGGTGCGGATGCCGGTCTCTGCGAGCGGCACGCGCAGGTTGCTCCCTATGCCGGGCCCGACCACGGGGATCGGGGCGGAGGGATGGGGCGGGACCACGGCGGACGCGCCGGTCGCCGCGGGTGCGGCATGGCCGATCGCGGATCCTGCCGTGGATCCGACGCTGAAGAGACGCATGCGATCACCCCCGTGCCTGCTGCGTTGTGTTCGGTGGCGCACCCCCCGGTGCGTCCCTTCGAGAGTAAGCGAGGCCTCGGACAGTTCCGTTCATTGAGTCGTCCAGGAGGCGAACAACTCGTAACGTTTCGATCACGAAGGCGGGAAAAGGCCCGTCCTGTCCCCCTTTCGGTGGACAGGACGGGCCTTTTCGTGCGAAGGACTCAGACCTCGGCGACCTCAGCGGCCGGCTCGGCGGCCTCTGCCGGAGCCTCGTCGATGACGGGCTCGAGCGAGAGCTTGCCGCGGTCGTCGATCTTCGTGATCTTCACGAGGATCTTCTGGCCGACGGAGAGCACGTCGTCGACGTTCTCCACGCGCTTGCCACCGGCGAGCTTGCGCACCTCGGTGACGTGCAGCAGGCCGTCCTTGCCCGGGAGCAGGGAGACGAACGCACCGAAGGTCGCGATCTTGACGACCGTGCCCAGGAACTGCTCGCCGACCTCGGGGTTGGTCGGGTTGGCGATCGCGTTGACCTGGGCGCGGGCGGCCTCGGCCGAGGGGCCGTCGGTCGCGCCGATGTAGACGGTGCCGTCCTCCTCGATGGAGATCTGCGCACCGGTCTCGTCCTGGATCGCGTTGATCGTCTTGCCCTTCGGGCCGATCAGCTCGCCGATCTTGTCGACCGGGATCTGCACGCTGATCACGCGCGGCGCGGTCGGCGCCATCTCGTCCGGGCTGTCGATCGCGGCGTTCAGCACGTTGAGGATCGTGAGACGAGCCTCCTTGGCCTGGGTCAGCGCGCCGGCGAGCACCTCGGAGGGGATGCCGTCGAGCTTCGTGTCCAGCTGGATCGCGGTGACGAACTCGCTCGTTCCGGCGACCTTGAAGTCCATGTCGCCGAGGGCGTCCTCGGCGCCCAGGATGTCGGTGAGCGCCGCGTAGCGGGTCTCGCCGTCGACCTGGTCGGACACCAGACCCATGGCGATGCCGGCGACGGGCGCGCGCAGCGGCACACCCGCGTTCAGCAGCGACAGGGTCGAGGCGCAGACGGAGCCCATCGAGGTGGATCCGTTGGAGCTGAGCGCCTCGGACACCTGACGGATCGCGTACGGGAACTCCTCGCGCGTCGGCAGCACCGGCACGAGGGCGCGCTCGGCGAGGAAGCCGTGCCCGATCTCGCGACGCTTCGGCGAACCCACGCGGCCGGTCTCACCGGTCGAGTAGGGCGGGAAGTTGTAGTGGTGCATGTAGCGCTTGCTCGTCGTCGGGGACAGCGAGTCGATCTGCTGCTCCATCTTGAGCATGTTCAGCGTGGTGACGCCCAGGATCTGGGTCTCGCCGCGCTGGAAGATCGCGGAGCCGTGCACGCGCGGGATGACCTGCACCTCGGCGTCGAGCGGACGGATGTCCGCCAGGCCACGACCGTCGATGCGGACGCCCTCGGTGAGGATCCGGCCGCGCACGATCTTCTTCGTGACGGACTTGTAGGCGCCGGAGAACTCGGAGAGCGCGGCCTCGGGCTGCTCGCCCGCCTCGACGGCGGCGACGAGCTCGGCCTTGACGCGGTCCTTGATCGCGTCGTCGGCGTTCTGGCGCTCCTGCTTGTCGGCGATCTGGTAGACGTCGACGAGCTCGGCGTACGCGCGCTCCGCCACGAAGTCGTACGTGCCCTCGCTGTACGGCAGGAAGACGGGGTAGACACCCGGCTCCTTCGACGCCTGCGCGGCGAGCTCGGCCTGAGCCTTGACCAGCTGCGAGATGAACGGCTTGGCGGCCTCGAGACCCTGCGCGACGATGTCCTCGCTGGGCTTGGTGGCGCCGGCCTTGATCAGGTTCCAGCTGCCCTCGGTGGCCTCGGCCTCGACCATCATGATCGCGACGTCCTCGGTGCCGTCACCCTTGGTGACGACACGACCGGCGACGACGAGATCGAAGACGGCCTGCTCGACCTGCTCCGCGTTCGGGAACGCGACCCACTGGTCGGCGTGCTCGCCGTGACCGGGGATGAACGCGAGGCGCACACCGGCGATCGGGCCGGAGAACGGCAGACCCGAGATCTGGGTCGAGGCGGACGCCGCATTGATGGCGAGCGCGTCGTAGTACTCGCCCGGAGCGATGCTCAGGACGGTGATCACGATCTGCACCTCGTTGCGCAGGCCGTCGACGAACGACGGACGCAACGGGCGGTCGATCAGACGGCAGACGAGGATCGCCTCGGTGGAGGGACGGCCCTCGCGACGGAAGAACGAGCCGGGGATCTTGCCGGCGGCGTAGGAGCGCTCCTCCACGTCGACGGTCAGCGGGAAGAAGTCGAAGCCCTCGCGCGGCGACTTGCTGGCGCTCGTCGCCGAGAGCAGCATCGTCTCCTCGTCAAGGTAAGCGGCGACCGCGCCCTGCGCCTGCTGCGCGAGACGGCCCGTCTCGAAGCGGACGGTGCGGGTGCCGAAGCGGCCGTTGTCGAGAACGGCCTCGGTGGCGGTGATTTCAGGACCTTCCAAGAGGTCTCTCCTTCTTTGTTTAGGCTCGCTCTCCCGTGTGGAGCGCGAGCATGGACGGATGCGCACAGAGGCATCCTGTTCGATCCTATCAGCGCGGCGCGCCTGAGTCCGCGCCGTCAGACCTCGCTGGGCACGCGCACCCCGCGCTCACGGCCGAGGCGCACGTAGTCGTGGTGCTTGGCGCTGCGTCCATCGCCCGCGGCGCGGCCGTGCAGGCGGCGCCAGACCCATGGCAGCGCGTGCCGGCGCCACCAGACGCCGGCGCCGGTGCGATCGGTGGCGTGCAGGGCCTCGTCCAGCGCGCCGAGCTCGTCCGCGAGGGGAACGCCGAGGGCGACGCCCGCCCGGTAGGCGAGGAAGCGGTGCCCGCGGCTGGAGAGGTGCACGAGGTCCTCCCCCCAGTTCGGCCGTTCGGCGAGCTGCGGGTGGAGGTCGGTGTCGAGCAGGATCGCGCCCTGACGCCGGGCGATGCCCGCGAGCGCGGTGGCCCAGGCGGAGAAGCGGCGGGCGTAGATGCGGGCCGCGGGGTTGCCCGGCAGGAACGCCGTCACGAGGAGCACGTCGGCGCCCGCCTCGCGCAGCTGCCGCACGGCGTCCTCGAGGCGGATCGCCAGGAGCGGGACCGAGACGCGCTGCTTCACGAGGTCGTTCGCGCCCACCAGGATCGACACGAGGTCGGGGCGCAGCTGCAGCGCGCGATCCAGCTGGGATCCGCACACGTCCCTGACGCGCTTGGAGCGGATCGCGAGGTTCGCGTACTCCAGCGGATCCCGCGCGGCCAGCAGCAGCGCGAGCCGGTCCGCCCAGCCGCGCAGCGCGCCGTCGGGACCGGGGTCGCACAGCCCCTCGGTGAGCGAGTCGCCGAGCGCGACGTAGCGGCGCCAGTGCTTGCGCTCCCCCGCCGGCGTCGGCTCGGGCCGCACGGCCCTGGGCGCGCGCAGGCCCGCATCGGCCCTGTGCAGATCCTGCGCCTCGGCGAAATGGCCGAGGAGCTGGTCGCACACCGCGCTCCAGCTGCGCCCCTCCACCGCCTCCCGGCCGGCGCGGCCGAACGCCTGCCGCTTGCGCACGTCGCCGGCGAGATCCCGCACCCGCTCGCGCAGATCCTGCAGGTCGCCCGGGCGGTACAGCCAGCCGTCGATGCCCTGGCGGACGAGGTCCAGCGGGCCTCCTCTGCCCGTCGCGACCACCGGGATCCCGCTCGCGTGCGCCTCCTGCAGGGTCTGCCCGAAGGTCTCGCTCTCCCCCGGGTGCACGAAGACGTCGAACGACGCCATGACCTGCGCGAGCTCGGGGCCGCTGAGATGGCCGAGGAAGACCGCGTCCGGCAGCATCGACTCGAGCCGAGGACGGGAGGGTCCGTCGCCGACGATCACGAGCCGGATTCCCGGCAGATCCGCGAGCACGCGCAGGTCGTCGACCTGCTTCTCCGGGGCGAGCCGTCCCACGTAGCCGACCACCGCCTCGGCGCCGGGGCGGTGCTCCCACGCGGTGAGGCGACGGTCAGGACGGAAGCGCTCGGCATCCACGCCCCGGCCCCAGCGACGCACCCGGTCGACGCCGAGCCGGGCGAGCTGCTCCTCCGATTCGGACGAGGGAGCGAGGGTGAGCGTGGCACGCCGGTGCAGCCGGGCGATATGGGCCTCGGCGAGGGCCGTCGTCAGGGAGACCCCATAGCGCGCGGCGTAGGCGGCGACATCGGTCTGATACGCGGCGACCGCGGGCACGCCGATCCGCTCGGCGGCGAGCGCGCCGCGCCAGCCCAGGGCGAACGGCGAGGCGAGGTGCACCACGTCCGGTGCGAAGCGGGCGAGCGACGCCGACAGCCGATGCGTGCTGGACGTGCCGACCCGCACGGTGCGGTAGCCCGGCAGCGCCACGGACGGGATGGCCTCGACCCTGGCGTGCCCGATCATGCGCGGCATGTCCGCGGCGGCCGGCGCGTACACCCTGGCCTCGTGGCCGTGCCGCTCGAGGTGGCGAAGGATCTGCAGGACGCTCCCGGTCACGCCGTTCATGTGCGGGAGGAAGGATTCCGTCACGATCGCTGCTCTCACGCGATCAGGATCCCGCCTGTTTCCGCCCCGAAGCGCCGGAAACAGGCGCCATCGCGGAGTGTTCACCGGATGCACCGCGATCGGTCACCGCGTGTCCGCCGCCGCGCCCCCTGCCCGTCCCGCTTCGTTCTTCCAGGACTCGGGGACGCCCCCGGGGCTAGGCTGACGCCCATGAGTACCGACGACACCGCCGCCGCGGACATGAAGCGCAAGTTCAAGGAGGCGCTCGAGAAGAAGAACGCCCAGCAGCACCAGGGCGAAGCGCACCTGAACGGCGACTCCGCCGTGCATGGCACGCACGGGGCGCAGACCAGGCGCGAGTTCCGCCGCAAGAGCGGCTGATCCCGTATCCACCACGAAGGGCGTCGACGAGGGATCGTCGGCGCCCTTCGTCGTCCGCGCATCCACCGGAAGGGGTGGGAATCCACAGCGAGCGGGGTTAGCGTCGAAGGGTGATCCTTCCCTCCGCCCCTGCCGCGCCCGTGCGCGGAGCACGCGCCGCCCGCCCGATCCTGGCGCTCGTGGCCGGCGTGCTGCTGATGGTGCCGCTCGCGGTGGCCGCGCCGGCGTATGCGGACGACTATCCGTCGTGGCAGGACGTGCAGAACGCGCAGGGCGACGAGCAGGCCACGCAGGATCAGATCACCCGGATCGACGACGCGCTCGCCACGGCGCAGCAGAAGGCCGCGGACGCGTCGACCGCGGCGTTGAAGGCAGGGCAGGCCGCGGACTCCGCCCAGGCTGATGCGCACGCGGCCGCCCGGCGCGCGGACGAACTGGGCGTGCAAGCCTCCGCCGCCGAGCAGGCCGTGCAGGAGACGCACGAGCAGCTCGGCGCGGTCGTCGCCGGACGCGCCCGCACCGAGACCGCCGCGCCCCTCACCGTGCGACTGCTCACGTCGGCGGATCCGGATCAGCTGCTCACACGCCTGGGCATGCTGCGGCAGCTCGACTCGACCTGGGCGAAGCTCGGCGAGCGCGCGCTCGAGGCGCAGAGCGTCGCGACCTCGCTGCAGGACCAGGCGCAGACCGCCAGAACGGCCAGGGACGCGCTCGCGGCTGCCGCGGAGGACGCCGCGCAGAAGGCGAAGGCCGCGGCGGACGTCGAAGCCACCGCCGTCGCCGACCTGCAGAGTCACGTCACCACGCTGTACGCGCAGCTCGCGACGCTGAAGAACACCACGGCCGATGTCGAACGGCGCTACCGGATCGGCCAGCAGGTCGCCGAGCAGGAGCGCGAAGCCGCGGCCGCGGCGGCGGCCGCCGCCGCGGCTGGATCCGGAAGCTCCGGAGGAGGCGGTTCCGGAGGCGGCGGGAGCGATCTCGGCGGCGGCGGCGTGAACGTCGACCCCGCGGGCGCGCAGGCCTACGCCGCCGGCCAGCTCGGCAACTACGGCTGGGGCCAGGATCAGTTCTCGTGCCTGTACCGGCTGTGGATGCAGGAGTCGAGCTGGCGCGCGGATGCACTGAACCCCGACAGCGACGCCTACGGGATCCCCCAGGCGCTGCCCGCGGACAAGATGGCGGCGGCCGGGCCGGACTGGCGCACGAACGGCGACACCCAGATCGACTGGGGCCTCAGCTACATCCAGGGCCGGTACGGCTCCCCCTGCGGGGCCTGGGCGCACGAAGTCGCGAACAACTGGTACTGAGCGGTCGCGGACTCAGCTCTCCGCGAGCGCCTCGCGGGCGGCTTCGAGCACGACCGGATCCGCGCAGCCGCGCGCGAAGCCCGCGATCCTGCGACGGATCTCCCGCCCCAGGACCACCGTGCCGATCCGCTCGGCGAGCGGCGCGAGCCATACGGGGCGGCAGGTGAAGCTGTACTTCCAGACGGCGCGGGTGCCGCCCTCGGCGGCTTCGAAGCGCCAGCCCGCACCGAGGGAGCGGAGGAACCACGGCCCCTTCTCCATCACCATCCCCACGTTGGTCGGCGGCGCGTACGAGACGTAGTGGGTGATCATCGACAGGCCGAACCGCTGCCGGGTGAAGGTGCGCACGCCCTTGGCCGGCGCCATCGCTCCGTCGAGGAAGTGCTGCGCGTGGATGAAGCCGTCCCAGCGCCGGCGCACCTCCCCCGTGGTCTGCGAGACCGCATACGCCAGGTCGGGCGGGATCGGGACGACGACGGCGGCGTGGACGACGGGCATGCCCCGACGCTATCGCCCCGGGGGCGCGAGGACGGTCCGCCCGGGCGATCGAGCCGGGGCGGGGAGCCGGCATCGGCACCCCGCCCGGCCGTTCCGGTCGTTCCGGATCAGCGGCGCCCGGCGCGAGCGCGAGCCCGCTCCTGCTTCGCCGCCATCTCGTCGACCGCCGCGCGCCCGAGGGTCTCGGTGCTGACCGGTTCCGCCGCGGACGAGCTCTGCGAGGCCGGGTGCGCGTCGTGTCCCACGCCGTCGAGCAGCGACTCGTCGAACGGACGCGCACCGGAGAGCACCTGACGCACCTGCTCCGTGTCGATCTGCTTCGTCCAGGTGCCGATGAGGATCGTGGCGACCGCATTGCCGGTGAAGTTCGTCAGCGCGCGCCCCTCCGACATGAAGCGGTCGATGCCGACGATCACGCCGACGCCGTTCACGAGGTCGGGACGATACGCCTGCAGGCCGCCGGCCAGGGTGGCGAGTCCGGCGCCGGTGACGCCCGCGGCGCCCTTGCTCGCGATGATCATGAAGACGAGCAGGCCGATCTGCTCGGGGATCGACATCGGCTGACCGAGGCCCGCGGCGATGAACAGCGACGCCATCGTCAGGTAGATCGCCGTGCCGTCGAGGTTGAACGAGTAGCCGGTCGGCACCGTGATGCCCACCACGGGCTTCGCCACCCCCAGGTGCTCCATCTTCGCGATCAGCCGGGGCAGGGCGGATTCGGACGACGAGGTGCCGACGATCAGCAGGTACTCGCGCGCCAGGTACTTCATCAGCTGGAAGATGTTCACTCTGGCGACGAGCAGCAGCAGGCTGCCGAGCACCACGACGATGAACACGATGCAGGTGAGGTAGAACGCCCCGAGGAGGATCCCGAGGCTCCAGATCGCGGCGACGCCGGTCTTGCCGACCACGGCGGCGATCGCGCCGAATGCACCGAGCGGGGCGAGCCACAGGATCATCCCTAGCACGCGGAACACAAGTGTCTGCAGCTGCTTGATCGCGCCCATGATGGGGGCGCCGCGCTCCCCCAGGCCCTGCAGCGCGAAGCCGACGAGCAGTGCGATGAAGAGCACCTGCAGTACGCTCTCGCCGGTGAAGGCGCCGAAGAATGTGGCCGGGATGATCCCGAGGATGAAGTCCTGCGTGGTCTTCGCCTCGGTCGTCGTCGCCTCGTAGGTCGCGCCCGCCATGTGCAGCCCCTCACCGGGGTGGATGATGTTGCCCACGACCAGGCCGATCGCGAGCGCGAACGTCGACATGACCATGAAGTAGAGCAGCGCGAGCCCGCCGATCTTGCCGACCGTCGCCGCCTTGGCGATGGATCCGACGCCGATCACGATCGTGCAGAAGATGATCGGCGCGATCATCATCTTGATCAGGCTCACGAATCCCTTGCCGATCGGCTCGAGGCCCTGCGCGAACTGCGGGAACGCGAGCCCCACCGCGATCCCGAGCCCCACCGCGATGAGCACGGACACATAGAGCCACGTGTGTCTGTCCCAGGAGTTCTTGCCGCGGCGCCAATCGTGCCGCGGGAGGGTGAAACCTTCGGTGAGAGCCATCGTCGCCTCCGCTGAGTGAAACCAGACACCCGCACCACTGCGGGCGGGCCGTGCCGACCATCGTGCGGACCGGAGGCGCCGCGCGGCGAGTTCTGGTCGTATTGAAACCGGCGCGGATCCGGTGCGAGCCGCCGTGCGCGGCGTGACCTCGCGCATACTGGCTGAGGAGGTCCTGATCGGCGATGGCGACGATAAGACGCGGTGGAGTGCGCAGTGCCGCATCGCGCGTGTTCGCGCTGTTGATCGGATCCGTCCTGCTGATCGGCGCGGCGATCGGGGTGTTCCTCACGTGGGAGGCGCAGACCTCGGCGCGGCAGGAGGCCGAGCACGTCACCGCGGCGATCGCGCACGCGCTCTCGACGGCCCCCGCGATCGAGACCGCCGTGACCGCGATCGACCGTCCCTCGGCGGAAGAGGGCCTGCGCGCGTACGTGGCGTCCGTGCGCACCGGGGCGGGGCTGGACTTCATCACGGTCATGGACCGCGACGGGGTGCGCCTCACCCATCCGGACCCCGCACGCATCGGCGGGAGGTATCTGGGCACGATCCCCACCGACGGCCGCGCGCTCACCGAGCAGTACACGGGAACGCTCGGTCCGTCGGTGCGCACGATCGCTCCCGTCCACGACGCCGGCGGTGCGATCGTCGGCTGGGTCTCGGCGGGGGTGACCGTGGAGTCGCTGGCCGGTGCGCTGCAGCGGCGGCTGCCCGTGATCGTGCTGCTCACACTCGCGGTCGTGGCGCTGGGCGCGATCGGAGCGGTGCTCGCGCGGCTCGCGACGCGGCGCATCACCGGGGATCTGGAAGCCCGCGACGTGCGCGAGGCGGTGGCCGGATACGAGTCGGTGCGCACGCTCGGCGAGGCGCTGCGTGCGCAGACGCACGAGCACGGCAACCGCCTGCACACGGCGCTGTCGCTGCTGGAGCTCGACCGCCGGGACGAGGCGATCGCTCTGCTGTCCGAATCGTCCCTGCAGAGTCAGTCCGTGATCGACCAGATGACGCTGCGCGACGGGGATCCGACGCTCGGCGCCCTGCTGCTGGGCAAGGCCTCGCAGGCGAAGGAGCGCGGCGTGCGCTGGCAGGTGCACGTGGACCCCGCCGCCCCTCGCGTGGATCTGACCCCGGTCGACGCGGTCGCGGTGGTGGGGAACCTCATCGACAACGCGCTCGATGCGGCCCCTCAGGCGGAGTCGGGCGCCGACCGCTGGGTGCGGGTCGACGTGACCGCGGCGGACGGCGGCGCCGTGGCGATCACGGTCTCGGACGGCGGCCCCGGAATACCCTCGGACGTCCGCGGGCGGATCTTCGAGCACGGCTTCTCCACCAAGCCGAGCGACCGCTCGGGGCGCGGCGTGGGGCTCGCCCTCGTTCGCGACATCGTGACGGCGGCCGGCGGGAGCATCGAGCTGTCGGCCGAGCCGACCGCGTTCCGGGTGACGCTGCCGGGGATCCCGGCGGGACGGAGGTCGGGATGATCGGCGTGCTGCTCGTGGACGACGACCCGCTCACCCTCGAACTCCATGCGGCGTACATCGCGCGGCTCGAGGGGTTCGAGGTCGTGGGCGAGTGCACCGGCGTCCGTGCCGCGCTGAACGCGCTCACCGCAGATGCAGAGCGGATCGACCTGGTGCTGCTGGACCTCACCATGCCCGACGGCTCGGGCATCGACGTGCTGCGGCGCATCCGCGGCGCGGGCAGCGCGATCGATGTGATCGCGGTGACCAGCGTGCGCGACGTCGAGGCCGTGCGGCGGATGTCGGCGCTCGGTGTCGCCCAGTACCTGCTCAAGCCGTTCCCGTTCGCGGTCTTCCGCGACCGCCTGCTGCAGTACCGCGACCGGCATGAACGCGCGGTCGCACTCGCGGGTGCCGCCAGTCAGGAGGAGATCGACGCCCTGATCGGGGGGCCTGCGACCGGCGCCATCTCTCTGCCGAAAGGGCTCGCCGCCGAGACGCTCCAGGCGGTGACGGCGGTGCTGCGCGCGCACGGCGACCTCTCCGCCGCGGAGGCGGCGCCCCTCGTCGGGGTCTCGCGGGTGACCGCGCGACGCTACCTGGAGCACCTCGTCGCGCAGCAGGTCGCGATCCGCGCCCCGCGCTACGGCGCTCCGGGTCGCCCGGAGACCGCGTACCGCCTGGCCGGTGCACCCGCAGCGCCGCGCTGACGGCTGCTTCAGCGTCGGGCGCCGGATCGCACCGTGGTCGGAGCGACTGCAGTGCGGTGATAGCGTCGTCCTGTCCTCAGGGCGGGGTGAAAGTCCCCACCGGCGGTGTCGCGGCATGGTCCGCGCGAGCCCGCGAACGGTCCCCATGGCGGGGACCGCCGATCCGGTGCGATTCCGGAGCCGACGGTCACAGTCCGGATGAGAGAGGACAGAAGGAGCAGTCAACCATGCCCAGAATCGCCATCGTCGCCGCGCAGTGGCACGCGGAGATCGTCGAGCAGGCCGTGTCCGCCTTCGTCGAGCGTCTTGCCGAGCTCGGCATCGACCAGGTCGACGTGCTCCGCGTCCCCGGCGCGTTCGAGATCCCGCTGCACGCCCAGCGCCTTGCGCGCACCGGCCGCTACGAGGCCATCGCGACAAGTGCTCTCGTCGTGGACGGCGGGATCTACCGGCACGACTTCGTCGCCGGATCCGTCGTCGACGCGCTCATGCGCGTGCAGCTGGACACCGACGTGCCGGTGTTCTCCGCCGTGCTCACGCCGCACCACTTCCACGAGCACGACGAGCACCAGGACTACTTCCGGCGCCACTTCGCCGTGAAGGGCCGGGAGCTCGCCGAGGCCGTGTCGGCCACGGTGCAGAGCCTCGCCGCGATCGGCTGACCGACCCGCGGGGCCCTGCACCCGGCACGTCCGCCGTCGCTGAGTCCGCCGCCGAGGCGGACTCAGCGCGGCAGGCGTCCTTCGTGCAGCACGCCGTCGGGATCCGCGCTCGCGCGCACCGCGCGCAGCCGGTCGATGTCGGACGCGGTGGCGCACTGCTCGAGCGTCTGCCCCGGCGTGAGGAACGTCGGCACCGTCCGCGCGGCGGCGGCCGGGGCGAGCAGCTCGAGGAGGCCCGCGATGCTGGCGTCGCCGGGCTCGGTCGGTGCTCCGGGGAAGCTCGGCACGAGCGCATGCAGGAGCCAGCCGGCCGAGGCCAGGGAGGCGAAGCCGGAACGGCGCGGGGCGTCGAGCGCTCCGCCCAGCATCCGCAGGTCGATCCCGATGATCGTCGACTGCGCAGGAGCCTGACGGAAGTCGATCAGCGCGTCGATCACGGCGTCGTCGAGCTGGTCGAGCGCGAGAGATGCGCCCCGGCCCGCGGTCGGCTCGGTCGGCTCCCCCGAGGACGCCGCGAGTGCGGCGGGCGACGTCGCGCCGGCGGTCTCGCGCTGCACGGCACCGGCGCGCCGCACTCCCGCGAGGAGCGCGTCGGCGGCACCGTCGGCAGACAGCGCCTGGACTGTCAGGTAGCTCTTGCCGCGGATCGCCTCGGGCAGCATCGGCGCGTCGGGCATCCGCATCGAGCTCGTGAACACGTTGAGCGTCGACGGCGCGACGGCGGCGAGATCCCGCACGGCGCGCATCACCGCGGCGGAGTCGGCCGCGTCGAACGTCAGGGAGGCGCCCCACTGCGCCGGAGCGCGGACCAGATCGATCTCGAGCGCGGTGACGATGCCCACGACGCCGCCCGCGCCGCGCAGCGCCCACATCGCCTCGCGGTCGCTGTCGTCGTCGATCCGCTCGTGCGTGCCGTCGGGTCGCAGCACCCACGCGGCCCGCAGGTTGTCCGAGCCGAGTCCCGCCGTGCGACTGAACCAGGAGTGACCGCCGCCGAGCGTGTAGCCCGCGACCGAGACCACCGGGCTCGTGCCCGCGGGGGCCGCCCACCCCGTGCCTTCGAGCGCGTCGACCACGGCGCCCCAGCGCACGCCGCTGCCGACCACGACCACACCGGCCGCGAGGTCGATGTCGAGCCGGTCGAACGCCGTGGTCCGGACGATCACGGCCCCGGCCAGATCGCCGGAGGCGCCGTGGCCGCTCGGCTGCACGGCGATCGGCGTTCCGGCCTCGCGTGCCGCCGCGAGGATCAGGCGCAGATCGTCGAGGCCCGCGGGCACCGCCACCGCGGCGGGAAGCTGGTCGATCGAGAGGTTCCACGGGCGGCGGGCGGCGTCGAATCCCTCGTCCGAGGGGAGCAGAAGGGATCCGTCCAGCGCACGGTCGAGGGCATCGAATGCAGAGAGAAGGGGCATGACGCCACCATAGGATGCCCCACGGACATTTCCCCGGTGACGTCACGCCCCTCGTGCGTGCGCGCTGCCTACTCCCCCGCGAGACCGCCCAGCAGGTGCCCGAACGAGCGCCCTTCGCCGAGGTAGTTGCCCGGGTCGAAGGGATCCTTGTCGGCTGCGGGCTCGCGTCGGGCCATCGCCTCGGCGAGCTCCCGCGCTCCGCGCTCCACCCGCGCGCTGAGCGGGGCCACCTCGTCGGCATTCGCGCCCCAGTCGCTGGAGGCCGCGAAGACGCCCGTGGGGACGGGCTCCGCGTGCAGGTAGGTGAACAGCGGACGGATCGCGTAGTCGATCGCGAGCGAGTGCCGCGCGGTCCCGGCGTTCGCGCCGATCAGGACCGGCTTGCCCGTGAGCGCGTCCGGATCGAGCACGTCGATGAACGACTTGAACAGACCCGAGTAGCTCGTGGAGAAGATCGGCGTGACGGCGATCAGGCCGTCGGCCGAGATCACCGTGTTGATCGCCGAGTCCAGCGCGGGCGGGGCGAACCCGGTGAGCAGGTTGTTGGTGATGTCGTGCGCGAGATCGCGCAGCTCGATCACGTCGACGCTGACCTCGGAGCCGAGTTCGGTGAGCCGGTGCGCGGTCTCCGCCGCGAGGCGGTCGGCCAGCATGCGCGTGGAGGACGGGTTGCTGAGTCCTGCGGAGATCACCGCGATGCGACGGGCGCCCATCTCAGTTCGCTCCCTTCGTGGCCGCAGCCCCGAAGGACGATCCCGCCGCGGCAGGGACCGCGCCGCCGTCCTGGTAGGGCGATCCCGCGGTGAGGTTGTCGCCGCGGTTCGCGCCGGGCCGCGCCTCGCGCGCCGGGCCGTCGCCGTACACGGCCGTGACGCGCGCGGCGTGGGTCGGGGCGTCCGGCACGATCTCGGGACGGTTCTGCGCGAGCTCCTTGCGGAGCACCGGCACGACCTCGCCGCCGAGCAGGTCGATCTGCTCGAGCACGGTCTTCAGCGGCAGGCCGGCGTGGTCCATGAGGAACAGCTGGCGCTGGTAGTCGCCGTAGTGGTCGCGCATCGCGGCGTAGCGGTCGATGACCTGCTGCGGCGATCCGACCGTGAGCGGCGTCATCTCGGTGAAGTCCTCCATCGACGGGCCGTGTCCGTAGACCGGGGCGTTGTCGAAGTAGGGACGGAACTCGTTCACGGCGTCCTGCGAGTTCGGGCGGATGAACGTCTGCCCGCCGAGACCGACGATCGCCTGCTCTGGCGTGCCGTGACCGTAGTGCGCGAAGCGCTGCCGGTACAGCTCGATCAGGCGCTGGTAGTGCTCCTTCGGCCAGAAGATGTTGTTCGCGAAGAATCCGTCGCCGTAGTAGGCGGCCTGCTCGGCGATCTCGGGCGTGCGGATGGAGCCGTGCCACACGAACGGCGCGATGCCGTCGAGGGGGCGCGGGGTGGACGTGAAGCCCTGCAGCGAGGTGCGGAACTTGCCTTCCCAGTCCACGACGTCGTTCGTCCACAGCTCATGCAGGAGCGCGTAGTTCTCGATCGCGAGCGGCAGGCCCTGACGGATGTCCTTGCCGAACCAGGGGTAGACGGGGCCGGTGTTGCCGCGGCCCATCATGAGGTCCATGCGGCCGCCCGACACGTGCTGCAGCATCGCGTAGTCCTCGGCGATCTTCACCGGGTCGTTCGTGGTGATGAGCGTCGTGGAGGTCGAGACGATCAGGCGCTCGGTCTGCGCGGCGAGCGCGGCGAGGAACGTCGTCGGGCTGGACGACCAGAACGGCGGGTTGTGGTGCTCGCCGATCGCGAAGACGTCGAGGCCGACCTCTTCCGCGTGCTTCGCGATCGTGAGGGTGTTCTGGATCCGCTCGCGCTCGCTCGGGGTCTCCCCCGTGACCGGGTTGCGGGTGATGTCGCTGACCGACATGAGGCCGAACTGCATGCCCGACCAGGTGCTCGACTCGCTCACTGCTGTCTCCTTCAGATTTCTATTCACTTGAATGTATCTGATGAAACGTACTCCACCCAGAAGTATTCCCGCGATCCTCGACATCGGCCAGGGGATCCGCAGACGGGGAACGCCCGCCCCGGCAGGGACGGGCGCTGCGCGACGGCCGGCCGCAGCAGACCGGCGCACTCCGGCGGATCAGGCGAACAGGGCCGCGCCGACGTACGAGCCCTGCCGCGCACCGGGCGGGATCGCCCAGATGCCGGACCCGATGTGCGTGATGTACTCGCTCATGAGGTCGGTCGACAGCTTCTTCTGAAGGGTGACGAACTGCTCCGGCGTGCGCTGGTACGAGAGGAAGAACAGGCCGGCGTCGAGGCGGCCCAGCTCGTTGTTGCCGTCGACGTAGTTGTATCCGCGGCGCAGGATGCGGATGCCCTTGTTGATCGTCGGGTGCGCGAGGCGCACGTGCGAATTCTCGTCGATCGCCGAGCCGGAGAACACCGGCTCCGCCATCTCGCCGCCGCCGGAGAGCGGCGAACCGCTGCCCTTCGCCCGGCCGATGGTGCGATCCTGCTCCGCGAGACGCAGCCGGTCCCAGGTCTCGATCAGCATCGCGATCTTGCGCGCGACGAGATACGACCCGCCCGCCATCCACGCGGGCTCGTCCTTCTCCGCCACCCAGACGTGCTCGTCGAGGGCCTGGGCGTCGTCGGCCAGGATGTTCGCCGTGCCGTCCTTGTAGCCGAAGAGGTTGCGCGGGGTCTGCTGATCCGCGGCGGTGCGCGAGGTCCGCCCGAATCCGAGCTGCGACCAGCGCAGCCTGGCACGTCCGAACGCGATCCGGCTGAGGTTGCGCACGGCGTGCACCGCGACCTGCGGGTCGTCGGCGCAGGCCTGGATGCAGAGGTCGCCGCCCGTGTAGCCGGCGTCGAGGGCGTCGCCGACGAACGCCGGCAGATCGGCGAGCGCGGACGGCCGCCGATCGGCGATCCCGAACCGGTCGCCCTCTGCGAGGAAGAGCGACGGACCGAGCCCGAAGGTGATCGTGAGACCCGCGGCCGTGAGCCCCTGGGCCTCGCCGGTGTCGTCCGGCGGCGCCTCGGGAGAGCCCCCGACGGCGCCCGAGGCGCTCACGTCGAGGCCCTTCGTCAGCCGCGACGCCGCATAGCTCCAGTCCTGCAGGAGGGAGACGAGGTCTTCGCGGCTCGCGCGCGGCATCATGTCGAAGCTCGCGAAGTGCAGGTGCTCCTGCACGCGCGTGGTGATCCCGGCCTGGTGCGCGCCTTCGAAGGCGTACTCGTCCGCGGGAGCGGATCCGCCCAGCACCCCGGTCGCGGCGACCGCGGCCGCGCCCCCGGCTCCGACGGCGATGCCGGCGACACCGCTGCCGAGCGCCCAGCCGATCAGGCCGCGCCGGCTGATGCCGGTGCGCGGTGCCGCCCCCTCCGGCACGGCCCCGGCGGGCGCGTCGGCGGTCGAGGGTGCTTCCGGCGCCGCGTCGGCGGGCCGATCGGATCCTTCCGGGGACTCAGGGACCGTCATGTCAGCCGAGGATCGTGCTGGTGAGCTTCGAGAGCGGCTCGGCGAGCGCATTCAGCAGGTCGGTGAGGTCGCGCTTCTGCGCCTCGGTGACTGTGGAGTACGGCGCGAAGCCGTCCTTCAGCGAACCGTGCACCGCGAGCTCGGCCTCCAGGGCGGAGAACCCGCGATCGATCTGCTCCACGAGCTTCTTGCCCTCGGCGCCCTTGCTCTCGGCGAACTCGCGCACGACTGAGAAGGCCATCTTGGATCCCTCGACGTTCGCCGCGAAGTCGGAGAGGTCCGTGCCGGACCACCAGTCCTCCTCGCCCGTGATCTTGCCGGTGGCGACCTCGTCGAGGAGCGAGATGGACCCATTGGAGATCCCGGCGATGCCCTGGGACTCGAGGTCCTTCACGAAGGCGTCGGAGTGGACGTGGTCGTACAGCTCCTGCAGGTCCGCGAGGAGCTTGTCGGCGAACGTCGCGCGCTCGGCGGGCGTCGACGGCGCCCAGTCCTGGTTCGCCGGGGTGGTGCCGTCGGAGTTCATCGCGCCAGCGGCCGGGGCCCACAGGTCCTTCTCGATGCGGTGGAAGCCGGTCCAGTCGATGCCCTCGGCCTTCGCGTCGAGCTCGCGGAAGTCCAGGCGCGGGTCGAGCGTCCCCAGCTGCTCCGCGATGGGCTCGATGCGCTCGTAGTACGCACGCACCGTCGAGAACTGCGCCTGGGCGGCCGCGTCGTCGCCGCCGCGATAGGCATCGGCGAACGTCTTCGCGGCGGGGAGCAGCTGATCGACCTGGTCCTTCACATACGAGGCGTACTGCGTGAGGGCCTTCTGCTTCTGCGCCGCGTCGCCTCCGGTCTCTGCGACCTTCTCGCCGCTGACCGTGAACGCGGTCCTGCCGACACCGGCGCCGAGCATCCCCGGCTTGCACACCGTGAAGTACTTGCCCGGCTGCGCCACGACGGTGAGGGTGCGCGACGCGCCGGGGGCCACGTTCTCGACCTCGCCGACGATCCGCACGCCGTCCTCGGCGAGCAGGTAGAACTCGGTCACCTCGTCGCCCTTGTTGCTCACGTCGAAGGCGAGCGTGCCGCTGGTCGCTGTGGCGGCGGAGACGCTGCACGCATCGGCCGTGGACGAGACGGTCAGACGCCCGCCGGCGGCGACGTCGGACTTGGCGACGCAGCCCGTGAGGGCGAGGCCGAGGGCGGCGACGGCGCCGAGGACGGCGATCGGTCGGCGGGCGATGGTCATGAGGCTCCTTCAGGGGCGGGCGAGGCGGTCGACGCGGCACGGGTGGCCGCCGACTCGGTCGTGACGGGCGTCGCGGAGGACGCGGAAGCGGGAACGGAGGAAGACGGCGTCGTACGGGGCGTGGGGCGACGCAGCCCGCGCACGAACAGCGTGCCGACGATCGCGATGTACAGCGCCCAGGCGATCACCTGGAGCCAGCTCATCCGCGGCATGAAGCCGACGGTGGCCTGCAGCAGCACGGCGAGCGCGCTGTCGGGGCGGATCGCCGCGGTGACGTCGAAGGCCCAGCCGAAGGGCAGGCCGGCCCAGCCGACGAGCACGGAGCCCGCGGCGTCGAGCGGAGCGGCGGCGGTGAAGGGTCCTGGCACGACACCGGCCTCCTGCAGGTCGCTGAGCGCGTAGGCGAGCACGCCGGCCGCGATGATCACGAGGAAGCCTCCCGTCCAGGTGAAGAAACGGGAGAGGTCGAGCCTGACCGCGCCGCGAGCGAGCAGCCACCCGGCGAGGACCGCCACCACCAGGCCGAGCGCGGCCCCGAGGATCGCCGATGGCGCATCGCCGAAGGACTGCACCATCGACCAGAGCAGCAGAGTGGTCTCGACGCCCTCGCGGGCCACCGACACGAACCCGACCAGCACGAGCGCCCAGACGGTGCCCGCCTCGAGCGCGCGGTCGACGCCGCCCTGCAGCGTGGCCTTCATGGTGCGTCCGGCCTTGCGCATCCAGAAGATCATCCAGGTGACCATGCCGACCGTGACGAGCGAGAGCGTGCCGCCGATGATCTCCTGCCCCTGGAAAGTGAGGGCGTAGGCGCCGAAGGTCAGCACGGCGCCGATCACGAGCGCCAGCAGGATCGCGGCGCCGACGCCGGTCCATAGACGCGGCAGGACGTCCTTGCGATCGAGCCGCTTCAGGTAGGCGACGAGGATGCCGACGACGAGCGCGGCTTCGAGGCCTTCACGGAGGCCGATGAGGAAAGTGGCGAGCACGAGGGGCTGTTCCTGGAGAAGTTGTGAGGTAAGGCATCCCTTACCTCCATGAGCCTAGCATCCGCTTCCCCGCCTTCCGGACGCGAGCTCGGCGGGCGGAGCCGCGACGGTAATCCTCGGCAACAAACGGCCGACCCCCGCGGCAGCCGTCTTAGCCTCGCCTCATGGCCGAACTGAACCTCCCGATCCTTGACCTGTCCCAGCTCGACGCGGGCCCCGAGGCCGCCGCGGCGTTCCGCGATGACCTGCGCGCCGCGACCCACGACGTCGGCTTCTTCTACCTCACCGGCACCGGCGTCACCCCCGAGCTCGAACGTCGCCTGCACCAGGCGGCGTTGGACTTCTTCGCACTGCCGGAGGACGACAAGCTCGCGATCGAGAACGTCAAGAGCCCGCACTTCCGCGGCTACACCCGCATCGGCGGCGAGCGCACGCAGGGCGCGGTGGACTGGCGCGAGCAGATCGACATCGGACCGGAGCGCGAGGCCGTCGAGGGCGGGGCCGCCTACAACCGCCTGATCGGCCCGAACCTGTGGCCCGACGCCCAGCCCGAGCTGCGCGAGGTCGTGGCCGAGTGGCACGCGCAGCTCTCCGGCGTGGCCCGCACGCTCCTGCGCGCCTGGGCACTCGCGCTCGGCGCCGAGGAGACCTACTTCGAGCAGAACTTCGGCGATCCGTCGACCCTCATCAAGATCGTCCGCTACCCGGGCACCCACGAGCCCGAGCCGCAGCAGGGCGTCGGCGCCCACAAGGACTCCGGCGTGCTGACCCTGCTCTGGGTCGAGCCGGGCAAGGGCGGTCTGCAGGTGGAGCGCGACGGCTCCTGGGTCGACGCTCCCCCGGTCGGCGGCGCCTTCGTCGTCAACATCGGCGAGCTGCTCGAGTACGCGACGGACGGCTACCTCAAGGCGACCAACCACCGGGTGGTCTCCCCGCAGGCGCCGGACGAGCGGATCTCGATCCCGTTCTTCTTCAACCCCGCGCTCGATGCGCGACTGCCGCTCATCGACCTGCCTGCGGATCTGGCGGCGCAGGCACGCGGCGTCACGAAGGACCCCTCGAACCCGATCCACGCCCTCTACGGCGAGAACGCCCTGAAGTCGCGCCTGCGCGCGCATCCGGACGTCGCGGCGATCCACCACGCGGACCTGGTGGGCGCCTCCGTCTGAGCGAGGGCGGCGGGTCTGCGGTCGCGCTCGCAGCCGCGCTCGCGAGACACCACTTCTGGCATGAGACCCCGCGCCTGACGTGATGTCTCATGCGGAATCTGGTGTCTCGCGCAGTCACTCGTTGAAGACTCGCGGCTCAGATCTCCGGCCCGCCTCCCGCCACGATGTCCCTCAGAGCCTGCACATGCGCCTCGAACGCCCGCGCGCCAGGTGCTGTGACGCGCACCCAGGTGCGCGGCCGAGTGCCGACCTGGCCTTTCCGGCTGACGACGTAGCCGGCCGCGGACAGCGCGGCGATCGCCTTGCTCACCGCGGAATCGTTCGCCTGCAGCACGTGCGCGAGCGTCGCGAAGTCCATCTCCACGCCGTCGCGCAGGGCCGCCATCATCGAGAAGCGGATCGCGCCCGCGAAGGTGTCATCCAGGCGCATGCGCGGGTGCGGCTCAGCCATCGGGACCGGCCGGCCAGAGCGCTGCGACCACGAAGAACACCAGGATCGCCCCCGCCGCGACGGCGCCGATCATGCCGCCGAGCAGCGGGTTCGCGAACGCCGGAATCGGTGCGACGCAGGCGATCACCGCGGAGATCGCGAACGCCGTCCATTGCGGCGGACGCCACGTCGCGCCGATCGCGGGCACCGCGTTCAGGAAGCGTCCGAGCGCGGCGAACGCCATCGCGAGCACTGCGGCGACCACAGAGAGCACCTGGAAGCCCTCGCCCGCGGCGAACAAGGGACTCACTGCGGCGATCAGTGCGAACCCGACGCCGAAGCAGCCTGTGGCGATCCGCACGGCGGTGTTCATCTCGGCATGCTCTGCGACGGGGACGGCGGCCGCGTCACCGGCACCCCGGCGCATCGCGCCCCACGCCCAGAGCCCGGCACCGAGGCCCAGCACTCCTCCGAGCGCGACGAGAACCACGGGAGCGTCGCCGCGCAGGAACGTGATCACAAGGGCCAGCACGAACGCCGCAGCCGAGGCGACGGTGAGCACCTGATGCACGACACGCGCCGCGCCTCGAAGGGCCCGTGCCGCGGGATATCGTTCGCGGAGCCCGCGCGCGAGCTGACTCCACATCACGATGACGACGAGCAACGCCAGGGTGGGCAACGACCGTGCGTTCACGGACGGATCCCGAAACATCTGGGCAAGGAACCAGGAGACGAAGGCGGTCGTCGGGACGATCGCCTCGAAGAAGAGGATCCGGCCCAGCCGGTGACGGTCGAGCACCTCTTCGCGTCGCCCCGCGATGCCGGGCAGCGCGTCGAGGGCGGCACGCGCAGCTTCCCGCCCTGGCACGCCCTCGGATCCGTGGACGCGGCGATCCTCAGTCATCGTCGCGCTCCGGGAGCAGGCTGACGATCGCCGCCAGGACCAGGACCACGGCGCCGAGAGCGAAGCCGGTCGCCAGCGCGATCCCCGGACGGGTGCTCACGAGGAGCACCATCGCCATGGCGGCGGACGCGCCGAAGCCGAACATGATCCACTGCGGGGCCCACCAGGTCTCGCCCAGATCCGCGCACCACCCTGTGAGCAGCGCGACGAGGTACAGGATCATGATTCCGAACATCGCCAATGAGCTGACGGCGGAACCCCATCCCGGAACGGCCGCCGCCCCGCTGACGGCAGCGCTGATCGCGAGGCACCCACCCACCGCCATCGTGCCGACCCGTGCGGTGCGGGTAAAGGGCGCACGTGCCGGAGCGAGGCGGGGAAGGTCGTTCCGTCCCTCGTGCCGCAGCGACAGACCGGCCGCCAGCCCACCGGCGAGGAAGAGCAGTGGCGGCCCGGGAAGCCAGAACCATGAGAACGCCCCGGTGACCCCGTCGATCACCACGAGCGCGAGACCGAGCGCGGCGCCTGCGACAGCCAGGCCGTAGCACACACCAGCGCGTGCACCCCGCAGCATGCGGCGCGCGCCGTAGCGCTCCCTGACGGCGCGCGCGAGGAACGACCAGATGAGGAACACGGCGAGCGCGTTCAGCGGCGCTATGGGCAGTTCGGGACTCTGCCGATGGAGCCCCCAGGCGATGAAGAAGATGCCAACGTACAGCGCGATTGCGATGCTCTCGACGATGTGCAAGCGCCCGAGCCGCCGGAGATCCAGCACGCCCTCGGCACGCTGCCTGACATCCGGAAGCACGTCCAGATACGCCTGCGCCGTAGCCGCGTCCGGCTGTTCCAGAGGTTCCGCACCCCGCATGGGCTGCTGCTCCATCGATCCCCCCGAATCATCGGTGAGCTTTCCTATAGGAAAGCTCCTCCCACTTTCCTACAGGAAAGTCGATCGGGGATCAATGCCGCGGGTCGTGAGAAACCACTTCCTGCATGAGACCCCGCGCCTGACGTGATGTCTCATGCGGAATCTGGTGTCTCGTGCGGATCCGCGCCCAGCCCCGGACAAAGGTCGAGGCCCGCCCCACACCGTGGGACGGGCCTCGCAAGAACGTTTTGCGCGATTGAACGCTGGCTGCTTAGCGGCGCAGTCCGAGACGCTCGATCAACGACCGGTAACGGTTGATGTCGACGTCCTGGAGGTAGCCGAGCAGACGACGGCGCTGACCGACGAGCAGGAACAGGCCACGACGCGAGTGGTGGTCGTGCTTGTGCTCCTTGAGGTGCTCGGTGAGGTCCTTGATGCGCTGCGTCAGCATTGCAACCTGCACCTCGGGGGATCCGGTGTCACCGGGGTGCGTCGCGTACTCTTCGATGATCGCCTTCTTGACGTCTGCTTCCAGTGCCATAGGTGATCCCCTTCCTCTTTGCTGCGCGGTGCCCGACGCCGAATGCGTGGGCTCTCTTTATCCGCGGCCGATCGAACGGCAACCGCCCAAGTCTATCAGCACCGGGCAGCACCGCGCGCCGGACCGGATCCACGCCCCCCGGAGCGCCGATACGCTCGACGAGTGAGTCATCTGATCGACCTGAGCCCGTTCCGGCAGAGCCCGGCGTTCGCCCGGATGTGGATCGGATCCACCCTCAGCGGCATCGGCGGGCAGCTCACGATCGTGACCGTCATGCTGCACGTGTTCGCACTCACGCAGAGCACCTTCGCCGTCTCCATGATCGCCGTCGCGGGGCTCGTGCCGATGATCCTCGCCGGCCTCTACGGAGGGATGCTCGCCGACGCCTTCGACCGCCGGCGGGTCGCGCTCATCGCCGCCGTCATCACGTTCGCCGCGACCGCGCTGCTCGCGACTCTCACCTGGACGCACGCGGAGACCATCTGGTGGCTCTACGCCCTGAGCATGATCATCGCCGCGGCGAACTCGGTCGGGATGGCCACGCGCACCGCGATCATCCCCCGGCTGCTTTCGCGCGACATGCTCGCCCCCGCCTCCGCGCTGAACGGCGTGGCCTTCGGCATGACGGTCATGGCGGGCCCCGCCCTCGCCGGGCTCCTCGTGGCGCTCACCGGTTACGGCTGGACCTACACGATCGACGTGATCCTCATGCTGTCGATGTTCCTGGGGCTCTGGACGCTCCCGAAGCTGCTGCCCGAGGGCGAGATCGTGCGTCCGGGGCTCGCCTCTCTCGTCGACGGCTGGCGCTTCCTGCGCCGCGCCGGAAACATCCGGATGCAGTACGTCCTGGACGTCTGCGCCATGACGTTCGGCCAACCCCTCGTGCTCTTCCCCGCGCTCGGCACCGTGATCCTGGGCGGCGGCGCCGTGACCACGGGCCTGCTGACGGCGGCCGTCGCGGTCGGGACGTTCCTCTCGAGCCTGTTCTCGGGGCGCATCGTGCACTACCGCTGGCACGGACGCGGCATCGCCAGGGCCGTACAGGCGTACGGCATGACGATCGCGCTGTTCGGCATCGTCCTGCTCGTGGGAGCGATGCTCCCCGCCCGCCATGCCACCGTGTCTTCGCCGAACGTGCTGCTGATCGCGCTCGCGTGCGTCGCCCTGGCCTTCTCGGGTGCGGCGGACAACGTCAGCTCGATCTATCGCAACACCATGATGCAGGCCGCGGTCCCCGACACGATGCGCGGTCGCCTGCAGGGCGTGTTCATCATCGTGGTCGCGGGCGGACCGCGTCTCGGCGCCCTGTACGCCGGAGCGCTGGCCTCGCTCACCGCCCTGTGGTTCCCGCCGCTGCTGGGCGGCCTGCTCGTGATCGGCCTCGTGGCGCTGTTCGTTCGGCTCAGCCCGCGCTTCCGGGCGTACGACGCCGAGGATCCGCAGCCCTGACACCCCGTCGAGGACCGCGGATCCCGGCGGAGGTCAGCGCCGCCCGGCCGGCTGCCGGATCGCGACGTTGATGCGGTTCCACACGTTGATCGCGCTGATCGCCAGGATCAGCGCGGACAGCTGACGCCGATCGAACTGTGCCGACACCTCGTCCCACAGCTCGTCCGGCACCGGGTCGGTCCTGTCCGCGATGCGGGTGAGCGCTTCGGTGAGCGCGAGCGCCGCCCGTTCCCGCGCCGTGAAGAACGAGGCCTCGCGCCAGGCGGCGACGCCGAAGACCCGCTCGTCGCCCGCTCCGTCCGCGCGCATCTCCTTGGAGTGCTCGATCGTGCACCAGCTGCAGCCGTTGATCTGGCTGGCCCGCAGGTGGACCATGTGCAGCAGTTCCTGGGACAGATCGGCTGAGGCCGCCACGCCGCTCAGGGCGGAGAGCGCGTCGAAGCCTCCCTCCAGCAGGAACGCGGGGTGAGGCATCCGCGCCGTGATAGCGACGGCCGTCGTGGTGTCGATGGTCTGGTCGATGGTCATGTCAGACTCTTCCCGTTCTTCGTGTCAGCTGCCGCCCGATCCGGACGGTCACTCTGATGACACGCGGGCCGGAGGAGATGTGACATGACGGACGAGGATTCTCTCGCCGAGCGCTTCGAGGAGCACCGACCGCGGCTGCGCCGGCTCGCGCAGCGCATGCTCGGCTCCACCGCCGATGCCGACGACATCGTGCAGGACGTGTGGCTGCGAGCCTCCGCGGCCGGCGCGGACGACGTGCGGAACTTCGGCGGCTGGCTGACCACGATCGCCTCCCGCGCCTGCCTGAACGTCCTGCGCTCGCGCGCCTCACGGGGCGAGATCCCGCTCGACGACGAAGCGACGGGTCCGGTCATCGAGGCGGATGTGCGCGCACCGGATCCCCTCGACCAGGCGCAGCAGGCCGAAGCGGTCGGCGCCGCGCTGACCGTGGTGCACGAGCGCCTCTCCCCCGCCGAGCGCGTGGCGTTCGTGCTGCACGACTCGTTCGACGTGCCGTTCGAGCAGATCGCCGATCTGCTCGAACGCTCCCCCGACGCCGTGCGGCAGCTGGCCAGCCGCGCGCGCCGAAGGGTGCGTTCGGCGGATGTCGCCGGCGCCAGGAACGCCCACGAGCGGCGCCCCGTCGTGGAGGCGTTCTTCGCGGCCGCCCGGGCGGGCGACTTCGACCGGCTCGTGTCGCTGCTGTCCCCCGAGGTCGAGCTGCGGATCGAGCAGGGGCTGTCGGCGACGGCGCTCGTGCGCGGCGGCGCCGCAGTCGCGGGGCGGGCGCTCATGTTCGCGATCCCCGACGCGGTGCTCCAGCCCGTGCTCGTGGACGGTCTCCCCGGCGTCGTCGTCCTGGTCGGCGCCCGTGCCGTCTCGGTCATGGCGTTCGATGTCGACGGCGAGCGGATCTCCGCCATCGACGCGTTCGCCGGCCCCGCCGCGGTCGCCGCCCTGTCGCTGCCCTGACGGCGCCGACCGCGGGTCGCTCGGCCGCCGCGGAAATGTCCGTGCCCCGGCGCAGACTGGCGGCATGAGCGCCACCACCCGCACCACCGCACTGCCCCTCTCCGGGGCCTACGACCTCCGCGAGGTCGCCCTCATGGGATTCGGCCATCGCGACGAATCCGCCTTCGACGGCGTCATGCGCCTGGCGTTCTGCACCGATGCGCTCGACTCCCAGGTCGGCGTGGAAGTACGCCAGCAGGACGACGCGCTCGCCCTGACGGTGCACGGGGAAGGCGATCTCGACGCGATCGCGGCACAGGTGGCCCGCGTCGTCTCGGCCGACCACGACGGCGGCGCCTGGGCCGCCGTCTGCGCCGGGGATCCGGTGCTCGCCCGTGTGCACGCAGCGGCGCCGGGCTTCCGTCCCTCGAACTTCTACAGCCCGTACGAGGCGGCGGTGTGGGCCGTCCTGTCGGCCCGTCGCGCGCGACGGCAGGGCATCGCCCTGCGTCGGCGTCTGTCGGAACAGCACGGCGCGGTCTTCGCCCTCGCCGGGCGCCCGGAGGCCGCACTGCCGCTGCCCGGGCAGCTGCTCGCGCTCGAGGAGTTCCCCGGGCTGCCCGCGGACCGGATCCCGCGGCTGCACGCGATCGCCCGCGCGGCGCTGGACGGGCTGCTCGACGTGCAGCGGCTCGCCGGCATGACGCCTGCGGAGGCCATGCTCGACGTCCAGCGCCTGCCCGGCATCGGCCCCTTCTACAGCGCGCTCATCGTCATCAGGGCCTGCGGGCTCGTGGACGTGCTGTCGACGCAGGAGGATCACACGCGCGCCGCCGTGCAGGCGCTGTACCGCCTCGACCACACCCCGGACGATGCCGAGCTGGAGCGGATCGCCGAGGCGTGGCGCCCGTTCCGCACCTGGGCCGCCGTGTCGTTGCGAGCCGTCGGATCCCGGCTCCTCGATCAGTCCGCGGCCTGAGCCTCGCTGCACGATGAGAGGGCGGGGTCGCTGTCCGCGACACCCGCCCTCTCCGGCGATGCTCCGATTACGCCTGCAGAGCGCCCTGCAGGTCGAGCGTGATCGTGACGTCCTTGCCGACGAGAACGCCGCCGGTCTCCAGCGCGGCGTTCCAGGTGAGGCCGAAGTCCTCGCGGTTGATGACGGCCTTCGCGGAGGCGCCGGCCTTGTAGTTGCCGTAGGGGTCGGAGCCGAAGCCGCCGAAGTCCAGCTCGAACGTGACCGGCTTGGTGACACCGTGGATCGTGAGGTCGCCGTCGACGAAGAGGTCGCCGCCCTCGACGCGGGCGCCGGTCGAGGTGAAGTCCATGGTCGGGTACTTCTCGACGTCGAAGAAGTCCGCCGACAGCAGGTGGCCGTTGCGACCGGCGTCGCCGGTGTCGAGCGAGGTGACGTCGACGCTCGCCTCGACGCGGGCCTCGAGCGGGTTCTCCGGGGCGACCAGGGTCGCGCTCTTCACGCCGAAGGTGCCGCGCACCTTCGAGATCATCATGTGGCGGACGCTGAAGGTGACCTCGCTGTGCGCGGGGTCCAGGGTCCAGGTGCCGCTGCGGTAACCGGGGATGTCGATGCTCATGGGTGCTCCTCGTCGGAAGGTCTGCGGCCGCCGCTGCTGCGACGACACCAGGTCCAACTTACATTCAGGTGAATGCATTCCCGATTCGCGGAACTTTTTCCGAGATCTCCCCTCGGGCGCGGCGAAGGCCCCGTCCGGAGACGGGGCCTTCGTCGTTCGCGCTGGTCAGCCGACGGCGACGAGGTCGATGATGAAGATGAGGGTCTTGCCTCCGAGGAAGTGACCGGATCCAGCCGGGCCGTAGGCGAGGTGCGGCGGGATGGTCAGCTCGCGGCGTCCGCCGACCTTCATGCCGGGGATGCCCTCCTGCCAGCCCTGGATCAGGCCGCGCAGCGGGAACTGGATGGTCTCGCCGCGACCCCAGGAGGAGTCGAACTCCTCGCCGGAGTCGTGCTCGACGCCGGCGTAGTGCACGGTGACGGTGTCGCCGGGCTTCGCCTCGTCACCGGTTCCTTCGAGGATGTCGCGGATCACGAGCTCCGTGGGGGCGGGTCCGGTGGGGGCGTCGAACTCGGGCTTGGTGCGCTCAGTCATGCCTCCATCCAACCCGACGCGGTCCGGCCCGGTCAACGCGAGGCACTGCGCCGACGGCGAACAATGCTCCGGCGCATCCCGGCGAACAGGCGAAGAAGCGCCCGCCCGAACCTTGACATCATCCCTGCACGGGTGCACCCTGTTTTCAGATCAACTCAGCGCCCGGAGGACTTGCAGGCATCGCCGCAGCACCGGGCGCTGAGTCTTGCTCAGCGGGTCGGAACCTCCGACCTCACACCGAGAGAAGCGCATCGCGCGCCGCGTGGGTGCGCTGCAGCAGGACCTGCTCGTCCTGCGTCGCGAGCGGATCCCGTCCCGTGATGATGCGCTGGCGCACGGACGCGAGCGTGGTCGCGTCCTTGATGAACCGGCGCATGACCGGACGCCGGTCGCCGCGCAGCCCCGACGCCCACCGCAGGCCGACGCGTCGGCCCGCGGGGGTCGCGAGCATCGACACCTCCTGCGGCGTGAACCAGCCCGCCGTCGCATAATCGCTGAGCCGGGCGAAGGTGAGCCGGGACTCCTCCTTGCGCAGCAGGATGATCACCACGATGAAGCCGACGAACAGCGGCACCTGCAGCACGATGTACAGCACGAAGAAGTTGCCGATCATCGAGGATCCGTTCCACAGCGCGTGCAGCGCCATGGCGCCGAGGAGCCCGACGGCGCCGAAGCCCAGAGCGCGAGCGGCCGAGGCGCCGCGACGCGCGGCGAGCCCGATCGCGAATCCGGTCACGGAGGTGAACATCGCGTGGGCGAACGGCGACATCAGTCCGCGCAGCACGAACGTGACGGTCAGGTCGGGTGCCCCGCCCTCGATGAGACTGACCGCGAAGTACTGGATGTTCTCGGTGAACGCGAATCCGGCCCCGACCAGGGCGCCGTAGACGACGCCGTCGATCGGGCCGTCGAAGCTGCGGCGCGCCATCACGAAGATCAGGAAGACGCCGAGCCCCTTCGCCGTCTCCTCGACCAGGGGTGCCTGGAACACAGCGGTCAGATCGTCGTTGCGCTGCCCGAGCAGCAGCGTCAGCAGGAGGTCGACGACGAGCGCGAGCCCCACCGAGGCGATCGCGCCCCACCCGATCGCGAAAGCCACCAGCGACTTCGGCTCCGGCTCCCAGCGGTCGATGAAGAAGACGCCGAAGAACACGATCGTGAGGGGCACGAGCGCGAGCACCATGCCGATCATGGACGCCGCGGGTCCGAGCGCCCAGACGAAGTAGGCGATGAGGCCGAGCAGGACGAAGCCGAGCGCGCCGAACGCCCACACCGAGGCGTGCCGGCCCTTCGCGGACGGAACCGGCAGCGCCGGGACCGCCTGCACGGGAGCGGGCGGCGTGTACGCGTCGTAGGCGACCGCGCCGTGGTGCTCGGGTCGCTGCGCGAGCACCGAGCCGTACACGGGCGCGATCGGCGTCGAGGCCGTCTGCGGATAGCTCTGCGGCTGGACGTACTGCGGCTGGTGCGCGTACGGGGAAGGCGCATACTGCGGCTGCCCATGCTGCGGCTGCATGGAGGGCTGCGGCGCGGCCGGCGCGGAGTACGACGGCTGCATCAGATACGGCGCGGACGGCCCCTGGTCCGCCACCGGCGAAGGCTGTGCGGCCGCGGGCGGCTGGTACGCCGGCGATGCGGGGGGCGACGGGCGCGAAGCCGGGCGCTGCTCGGCGGGATCGCCGTGTCCTCCAAAGCTCATGCCCAAAGCCTAGAGGCTCCCCGCGCCGGGGCCGCGGGTGCGCCCGGTAGCGTGGGAGGCATGCGGTTCGCTCATCTGCGCCGTCCCGAATCCGACACTCCCGCGCTCGCCGTCATCGACGGCTCGGGCGCGACGCTCGTCGCCGATCTCGTGGATCCGGCCCCTGCCACCCTCCAGCAGCTCATCGAAGGCGGCGACGTCCTTCTCGACGCCGTCCGCGACGCACACGCCCGCGGCGAGGCCCCCGTGCATGCGCTGGAGGGCTTCGCCTACAGCGCCGCGGTGCTCGCTCCGCCGGTCGTGCTGGCGGTGGGCCTGAACTACGCCGCGCACTCGAGCGAGCTCGGGCTGAAGACCGACACCGCGCCCACGGTGTTCACGCTCTGGCCGAATTCCCTGGCCGGGCACGAGCAGACCACGTCGTGGCCGCGCGCGCTGTCGGAGTCGGTGGACTACGAGGCCGAGCTCGGCGTCGTGATCGGCGCCGCCGCGAAGGACGTATCCGCCGAGGACGCCCTCGACCATGTCTGGGGCTACACGGTGGTCAACGACATCACCGCGCGCGACATCCAGTTCGCGGAGGCGCAGTGGTCGCGATGCAAGTCGTTCGACGGCTTCTCCCCCACCGGTCCCGTGGTCGTGACCGCCGACGAGATAGCGGACCCGCAGGATCTGCACATCTGGACGATCGTCGACGGCCACATGGTGCAGGACGCCTCCACCGGGCAGATGGTGCGGCCGGTGTCGGCGCTCATCTCGCACCTCTCGCGCTCCCTCACGCTGCGCCCGGGGACGCTGATCTCCACAGGCAGCCCCGGTGGCGCCGGCTACTCGCGCGATCCGCAGATCTTCCTGCGCGATCGCTCCACCGTGACCGTCGGCATCGACGGGATCGGCGAGCTCACCACGCACTGCCGGATCCTGGACTGACGATCCGCCCCGCATCGGGGCATCAGCGGCTCAGCAGCCGCAGCTGCCCCCGATGCGGAGATCGGTCGCCAGTCGCACGGTGCGCGCCGGCTCGCTCCCGTCTCCGGGATCGGTCAGCAGCAGGTGGGCGGCGATGCGTCCCATCAGCTCCATCGGCTGGCGCACGGTGGTGAGGCTCGGTGCGGACAACCGGCTCGCCAGGATGCCATCGAAACCGGTCACCAGGACGTCCTCGGGGACGCGCACCCCCTCGCCGCGGAGGACGTCCATCGCGCGCAGCGCCGTCTGATCGCTGCCGCACACGAGCGCGTCGGGCAGGGCGCCCGCAGCAGCACGCGCGCGCAGGACCGGATAGGCAGGGGTCCGCTCCAGGTCCGTGTCGTCGAGCGTCTCTCCGAGAGCGCCGGGGATCCCGCCGACAGCCGAGAGGAACCCTTCGCGCCGCTCATCGAGATCGTCCTCTCCGATCGCGCCCACCCAGCCGAACGACCGGATGCCGTGCGTCTCGTGCAGGTGCCGCACGATCATCCGCATGCCCCCGGCGTTGTCCACCGTGACCCGGTGCCCGATGCCCGCGCGCTTGCTCAGCTGCACGACCGGGACGCGTGCGGCCACGGCCTCGATCGCCGCGGTCGTGGAAAGGCCGGGCAGGATCGCGAGGCCGTCGACCCTGCCCGCCGTATCGGCGAGGTCGGACACGCCCACGCCGCCGCTGCTGAGAAGGACCGCCGTGCCGTTGCGTTTGCACTCCAGCACGAAGCCGCGCTGGACCTCGTCGACATAGAGCGGGAAGGTCCGCGGATCGCTCTCGCGCTCGTCCGCCGCCGCATCCCAGGGCACGGTCTCGGCATCCAGATCGAGCTCGTCCAGGTCGACCCGCGCTCCCCCGCGGGCCGACGGCGACGCCTCGGGCTCCTCGTCGAGGAGCATGTCGAAGAGGTGCAGGCCGAGCACCCCGGTGCGTCCCCGCGCGAGACTCCGGGCGGATCCGCTCGGCACGTACCCGATCTCCCGCGCCGCTTCGAGCACGACGCGGCGGGTGTCCTCGCGGACGCGCTCCGGCCGGCGGAACGCGAACGAGACCGTGGCGATCGACACGCCGGCGCGCTGCGCCACGTCATAGACGGTGGGTCGGCTCGACGCCATGAGCACCTCGCTTTCGGAGCGATTCTACTGAGCGCCCGGTCCGTCGATCATCAGGCCGGCGCCACGGCGGAACACCGGATCCTCCGTGGCGTCCGGAACGTCCGCGAATGCGGCGCGCACGGCGTCCATCGACCGCGGGATGTCGACGGGGAGCACCCCGCGTGGCGGAATCCGTCCGGAGAGCGCCGCGAGCGCCGCGGCGTCGGAGCTGCCGAACTCCACCGCGATCGCGGCGGCGAACGGGACGAACGGGGTGAGGATGGCGGGGCGGTCGAGATTCACCACGATCACGAGCGGACAGTGCGCGGCGATCCGGCGCAGCCGCGCGACGAGCCCCGGCGGGAAGTCGAGCGAGCCCTGGTGGAACCAGGCCTCGAGGAACAGGTCGTTCCGGGGCTCGAAGGGGGCGCCGATCCGCACGAGCGCGACGTCGGCCTCCTCTGGCGCGGAGACCGGGTCGGCGTACGCGGCGAGCGCATCCGCCGCCATCCCCTCGGCGTAGACGCGCGGACGCGCGCCCTGGAACAGCGGCAGTGTCCTGTCGCGGTTCTGCAGCACCGTGACGGAAGCGGCCTGAGCGTGCTCCCCCTCGGCGCGGAACTCCGCCGCTCCGACGATCCGCTCGGCCTCGTCCTCGTCCACGTACGGGTCGTCGAAGAGACCCAGGCGGAACTTCACCCGCAGGATCCGCCGCGCCGAGCGATCGATCCGCTCCTCGGCGACCGCGCCCTCCGCGACGAGATCGAGGAGCAGGTCGACGCATTCCTCCCCGCCGAACTGGTCGACGCCCGCGTCGAGCAGCCGGAGCATCCGCTCCCGCGGCGTCAGGTCCTCCACGCCCCATGCCCGCGCCGGCAGCACCTGATCCCCGACGTGGTTGTCGTTGATGAGCTCCCAGTCGCTGAGCACGACCCCGTCGTAGCCCAGCTCCTCGCGCAGCAGCCCGGTGACGATCTGCCGGCTGTAGCTGAACCCGACCTCCTCGATCGGCTCCCCGTGCCGCACCAGTCCCACCGGCATCCCGTAGTACGGCATGATCCCCGCGGTGTCGCGGCGGATCGCCTCGACGAACGGCCGCAGGTGCTCCTCGAAGCGTCCGCCGGGATAGACCTGCTCGCGACCGTAGGGGAAGTGCGCGTCCTCGCCGTCGAGCTGCGGTCCGCCGCCCGGGAAGTGCTTGGTGATGCAGGCGACGCTCTCGGGGCCGAGCTCCGCACCCTGGAATCCCTCGAGGTACGCACCCGTCATCTCGGTCACGCGGTCGGCGTCGTAGCCGAGCGTCTGCGCCTGACGGCCCCAGCGCGCCTCGGTCGGCAGGTCCACCTGGGGATGCAGCGCCATCCGGATGCCCACCGCCCGGTACTCGCGTCCCGCGATCGTGGCGAACCGCCGCACCTGTTCGACATCGTCGAGAGCAGCGAGCCCCAGCGGCTCCGGCCACTGCGAGAACGGGCCGGCCGCGAAAGCGACCCCGGAGTTCTCCACGAAGGCGTGCCGCGGATCGGTGCTGATCGTCACGGGGATCCCGTGCGGCGCGCCGGCGGCGAGTTCCTGAAGCCGGTTGTTCCAGTGCGCGCCCTCCCGCGCGGTCCGCATGCCGTGCACGTTGAAGTGCGTGAGGTGCTTCTCCCGGACGACCTGCGAGGTCGGCGACTTCGAGATGGCACCGGGTTCCTCGCGCAGCTCTCCCCCGTCACCGATCTCGATGACCGTGTGGAACAGCAGTCCCGCCTTCTCCTCGATCGACAGGCGGGAGAGCAGGTCTTCGACGCGCTCCTCCGTGCCGAGCCGTGGATCCTCGTACGGGTCCATGACTCCGTTGCCATTGAGGTCGCGGTAGTGCACGCCCTCCTCCGTGGTCCGGTCTTCGGCTCTCATCCGTGGGTTCCTCCCGGTCGATACGGTCATTTCAGGCCTGTGGTGGCGACGCCCCGGATGAACCACCGCTGCAGGAACACGAACAGCAGCAGGATCGGAGCGATCACGAGCACGGATCCCGCGAGCAGCAGCCCGTAGTCGGTCGCGTTCTGCCCGGTGGAGTAGAGCGACAGGGCGACCGGCAGGGTGTACATGTCCTCCGTCTGCGCCGCGACGAGCGGCCACAGGAAGTTGTTCCAGGACCCGAGGAAGGTGAGGATCCCGAGCGTCGCCAGCGGCGGCCCGCACAGCGGCATCACCACACCGCGGAAGATCCGCCACTCCCCCGCGCCGTCCAGGCGGGCGGCCTCGAGCAGCGCATCCGGGATGCCCGTCATGAACTGGCGCATGAGGAAGACGCCGAGCGGCGCCGTGACGAACGGCAGGATCAGGGCCGGGTAGCTGTTCACGAGTCCGAGCTTCGAGACCATCACGAACAGGGGCACGAAGGTCACCACTCCGGGGACCATCAGCGTGATCATGACCGCGCCGAAGAGCACGCGCTTGCCCGGGAACTCCATCTTGGCCAGCGCGTAGCCGACCATGGAGCAGAACACCAGGTTGCCGAGCACCGTGACGAGGGCGACGATCAGGCTGTTCCCGAAGAAGTGCCAGAAGTCGAGCGGTCCGAACCACTGCGCATAGTTCGCCGCGGTCGGAGCCTCCGGCCACCAGGTCGGCGGGCGGCGCAGGATCTCCCCCTGCGTCTTGACGGATCCGAGGACCATCCAGACGAAGGGGACCAGCCAGAGCACGAGGCCGATCGTGAGGACGGCGTACGAGGTCGCCCTCCCGCTGAGCCGCCGAGGGCGGGGGCTGCGGGTCCGGGGCGCGGTACGTGCGAGAGTCATGGCGTCAGTCCTTCGATCGCAGCAGCCGGAACTGCAGCAGGCTCACGAGCGCGATCACGAGGAACAGCACATAGCTGGCCGCGGACGCGAGCCCGTACTCGCCGAAGCCGAACTGCTGGTACGTGTAGTAGGCGACGGACAGGGTCGAGTCGAGCGGACCGCCCTTGGTCATCACGAACGCCTCCTCGAAGAACTGCAGATAGCCGACCGAGATGAGCACGGCGCCGAGCAGGAGCGTGGGCCGCAGCAGCGGCAGGGTGACGGAGACGAGCCGCCGCCAGGGCGAGGCGCCGTCCATGATCGCCGCCTCCGTGACGTCCTCCGGAACCGCCTGCAGGCCGGCGAGGAAGATCACCATGAGCGTCCCGACGTTGCGCCACACCGCCATCAGGATCAGCGAGGGCAGCGCGAAGGCCGGGTCATTCAGCCAGTTGGGCCCGTGGATGCCGAACGCGGCGAGCGCGGTGTTGAGCAGGCCGTCCGGCTGCAGGATGTAGCGCCAGACCACGGCAACGGCGACGATGCTGGTGACGACGGGCGCATAGAACCCGACGCGGAAGAACGACACCAGCCTTCCCTTGCCGCTGTTCAGCGCGAGGGCGAGCGCCAGCGCGACGATCATCGTCACCGGGATGCCGACCACGACGAAGACGCCCGTGACGCCGAGCGAGGTGAGGAACCGGGGATCGCGGAAGAGCGTGAGGTACTGCTGAAGGCCGACCGCGTCCACGGCGAACGGAGAGGCGATGTCGCGCGCGGTGAAGTCGGTGAACGACATCGCGAACGAGCCCACGATCGGCACGACCATGAACACCGCGAAGACGAGCACGAAGGGCAGCGCGAATCCCCAGGCGATGAGCGCGCGGCGGCGGCGGGCGGCGGCGAACGTACCGGGCCCGCGCCGGCCGTCCCCGCCGCCGGAACCCGTGCGGGTCCCGGCGGTGGGCAGGAGGGTCGCCGTCATCTCACTTCAGCCCGATCGTGTCCGCGTCGGACTGCAGGGTCTTCAGCGCGTCTGCGACCGACGTGCCGCCACGACGGATCGTCTCGAGCGCCTGGTCGCCCTTCGCGGCCACCTGCACCCAGGAGGTCGAGACGGGCGGGGCCTTGGCGGTCTCCAGCTGAGTGCCGAACGTCGTGAGGCTCGCGTCGGCGGAGACGGCCTTCTCGTCCCAGGCGGCCTTGGCCGCGGGCAGATCGCCCGTCGCGGTGTAGAAGTCGGCCTGGACCTCGGGCTGGGAGAGCCAGCGCGCGAGCTTCCACGCGGAGGCGGCGTTCTTGCTGCCGTTGAAGACGACCAGGTTCGCACCGCCGCTGAACGAGACCGAGCCCTTGTCGGCGGGAAGCACCGCCGTCGCATACTTGCTCGCGAAGTCGGCCCCGCCGACCGAGGCCAGCTGCCCGCGCAGGAAGGGCCCCTCCACGACCATGGGCGTGGTGCCGGCGACGAACTCGGACTCGACCGCACCGGGCGAGGTGTCGACGTTCGGATCAGAGAGCTTCTTGTCGAAGAAGCTCTTGTAGTATTCGATGCCCTTGGCCATCTCCGGGGTGTCGAGCGTCCACTTCTTGCCGTCGGAGACCTCGGCACCCGCCGACCACGGCATCCAGAGCGCTCCCTGGAACGAGTCGTTCCCCGCGGGCATGCGGATGCCCCACTCCGCCCCGCCCTTGGACTGCATGTCCGCCGCCATCTGCTGCAGCTCCTCCCAGGACTTCGGCGCCGCGGTCCACCCGGCCTTGGCGGCGATGTCGGTGCGGTAGTAGAGCACCCGGGTGTCGACGTACCAGGGGACCCCGGCGGTACGGTCGCCGATCTTGGTCGAGCTCACCGCCCCGTCGAAGAAGCCGGAGGTGTCGATCCCGGAGGGGACGGTTCCGAAGGCATCGCCGAAGTCCGCCATCCAGGTGGTGCCCATCATCGCGATGTCCGGCGTGTTGCCGCCTGCGATCGCGGTCTGGATCTTGTTGTGCGCGGCGTCCCACGGGATTGCGGTGACCTTGACGGTGACCCCGGGGTTCGCCTTCTCGAAGGCCTTGACGAAGTCCGGAAGGGCCTCCCCTTCGGCTCCCATCGCCCACATCGTGATCGTTCCCGTGGCCGGCGCGTCATCGAGCTGCACCGCGGACGCCGCGGGCGCCGAGGACCCGCCGTCCGCGCGACCGCACCCCGTGAGTGCGAGGCCCATCGCGGCGAGAGCGGCGATGCCGGCCAGAGCTGTCCTGCTTTTCACGTCTTCCTCCTTGAAGCGTTCTGTGATCAGAATCTAAGCGCATAGATTGTTGCTCGCCCTAAATCTAAGCGCATAGATTCAGTCACCGCAAGCCCCACGCCCGGAGACGACGAATGGCCCGTCGCTCCGGAGAGCGACGGGCCATTCGTCGTGCCGCGGGGGTCAGGCGCCGGCGTCGAGATCCTTCGACGGGATCACCGGGATCGCTGCGGTGATCGTCTCGAGGCCCGAGAGGCGTGCAGGCGACAGCTGCTTGGCCACCTCCTCGCGCGACATCAACCCGGCCTCGACCACGAGGTCGGCGACGTTGCGGTTGGTCAGCAGCGCGGTCTTGGCGAGAGCGGCGGAGGCGGCGTAGCCGATGAACGGCGTGAGCGCCGTGATGACGCCGACCGACGATCCGACCATCGCGCCCAGGCGGTCGCGGTTGGCGGTGATGCCGTCGACGCAGTTCACGCGCAGGGTCCACATCGCCTGGCGCATCCAGGTGATGGACTGGAAGATCGAGTGCGCGATCACGGGCTCGAAGGCGTTCAGCTGCAGCTGACCCGCCTCGGCGGCCATCGTCACCGTCATGTCGGATCCGGCGACGGCGAACGCGACCTGATTCACGACCTCGGGGATGACCGGGTTGACCTTGCCGGGCATGATGCTGGAACCGGCCTGCATCGCGGGCAGGTTGATCTCGCCGAAACCTGCCTGCGGGCCCGAGGAGAGCAGACGCAGGTCGTTGCAGATCTTGGAGAGCTTCATCGCGTTGCGCTTGAGCGACGACGAGAACGACATGAAGGACCCGGTGTCGCTGGTCGCCTCGACGAGGTCGCTCGCGGTGGCGAGGTCCAGTCCGGAGATCTCGCGCAGGTGCTTCAGCACGGAGGGGGCGTAGGCCGGGTGCGTCGTGATGCCCGTGCCGATCGCGGTCGCGCCCATGTTGATCTCGTACATCAGCCAGGCGTTCTCGGTCAGACGCGTGTGGTCGTAGCCGAGCGTGGAGGCGAAGCCGTGGAACTCCTGGCCGAGGGTCATCGGCACCGCATCCTGCAGCTGCGTACGGCCGACCTTGAGCACGTCGTGGAACTCGCGCGCCTTGTTCAGGAACGACACGCGCAGCAGGTCGAGCTCATCGAGCAGCGAGCGCAGATTGAGCGAGAGGCCGATCTTGACCGCCGTCGGGTAGACGTCGTTCGTGGACTGGCTGCGGTTGGTGTGGTCGATCGGCGAGAGGAAGGCGTAGTCGCCCTTCTCGCGGCCGGCCAACTCGAGCGCGATGTTGGTGATGACCTCGTTCGCGTTCATGTTGGTCGAGGTGCCGGCCCCGCCCTGGATGACGCCGACGATGAACTGGTCGTGGAACTCGCCGTTGATGACCTTCTGCGAGGCGGCGTCGATGAGGTCCGCCTTCTCGGCATCGAGGGCGCCGATCTCCTTGTTCGCGCGCGCGCTGGCCTGCTTGACCATCGCGAGCGCCTCGATCAGCTCCGGATAGACGGAGATCGGGCGCTTCGTGATCGGGAAGTTCTCGGCGGCGCGGAGCGTATGGATCCCCCAATACGCGTCAGCAGGGATCTCCTTGCTTCCCAGGGAGTCGGTTTCGGTACGGGTGGCAGGCGCAACGGCGGCCATGGACACATCCTCGTGGGTGATGGCGAACAGGGAAGGGGGATGCCTCCATCCTACCCGCCCCGGATCATCGGCCCGGCTTGCGCGAGAACGCCTCCAGGCGCTCCTCGGGCGTGAGCCGGGCCATCCGCTCGACCCATTCCGGGTTGAAGGCGTCGACCGTGGTCGCCTCGACCACGGGGACCACGGTGTGCGTGATGGTCTCCGGGCGCACGTGCACGAGCTGGAAGGACTGCGCGGCGTCCATCCCGTTCACCTGATCCGCCGGGCTCGCGACGTCCATCGTGTAGCAGGTGGCGCTCGCGACGCTCACCGGGACGCCGGCGAACGTGGCGTGCAGCGAGTAGTGCAGGTGCCCGGCGAGTATTCCGCGGACGTCGGATCCGCGCAGCACCTCGGCGAGCTCGTCCTGATGGCGCAGCTCGAGGATGTCGAAGAACGGGATGTGGCTGGGCACCGGCGGGTGGTGCATCGCGAGCAGCGTGCCGTGCGGGGCGGGCGTGCGCAGCTGATCGGAGAGCCAGTCGCGCTGCTCCGCGTCGATGTCGCCGTGGTGCCAGCCGGGGACCGTGGAATCCAGTGCGATCACGCGCAGGCCGTTCAGATCCCAGACGCCCGTGATCGGGTCCTCGGCGGGCGGCATGTCGAGCAGGTGCTCCCGCATGGCGGGTCGCTCGTCGTGGTTGCCGGCCACCCAGATCACCGGCGCGCCGAGGCGCTCGGACACCGGCTCCACGACGGAGCGCAGCCGACGGTACGCGTCCGGCTCGCCGAGGTCCGCCAGGTCCCCCGTGACGACGATCGCGTCCGGCCGGCCGATCGCGCTCTCGATCGCGGCGAGCGTGCGCGCCAGGGTGCCGTCCACGTCGAAGCGCCCGCCGAGGGCCGCGCCCCCGGCCAGCAGGTGCGGATCGCTGACATGGACCAGCGTGTGCGTGGGCGGGGCGTAGCGGCCGAACTGCACAGTCATGGTCCTCAGGCTAGCCCGCGAGGACGGCCTTCCCGGATGGCGCCGCGCAGGCCGCCGGGCTCGCTACTTGACGACGATGAGCAGGATTCCGCCGAGCACCGCCGCCGCGCAGACGGCGAAGCACGCATAGGCCGCGATCTGGGCGAGCATCTTCTGGCCCGCCGTGAGCGGACTCTTGCGCGCGGCTTTCGCCGCGGCCTTCGCCGCACGCCTGGCTTCCTTCTCGCTGATCACGGTGATCGCGTCGGTGAACTCGGCGGGGGTCACCACGGGAACCCTGCCCGCGCGCACGAGCAGGCGCAGGCCGAGCGCGTAGAAGCCCACCACGACCAGGGTGCCGATCAGAGCGGCACCGAGGACCTGGAAGAACGCCTCCCAGTGGATGACGACGGTCATCGTCCCGCCCCCTTCTCCTTGGCCTTCGCGCGGTCGCGGGCGCGCTGCGCCCTGGCCTGCCGCGGAGTGAGCGGCGGCTCCTCCGGCACCTCGATCGCGCGGCCGGAGTCGGCCACCTCGCTGAACGCGTTGTTGGCCGTGACGGCGTTGCGACGCGAGCGCAGGAACAGGGCGATGATCACGGCGAGCGCGAGGACCGCATCGATCAGCACGCCCCAGCCGCCGCCGATGACCACCACGAACGCGGCGATGGCCCCGACGAGCCCGGCCGCGGGAAGCGTGAGCACCCAGCCGGTCGCGATGCGGCCGACGGTGCGCCAGCGCACGGCCGAACCGCGCCGTCCGAGCCCGGATCCGATCACGGATCCCGAGGCGACCTGCGTGGTGGACAGCGCGAAGCCGAGCGCGCTGGAGGCGAGGATGGTCGCCGCGGTGGACGTCTCCGCCGCGAACCCCTGCGCGGGCTTGACATCGGTGAGCCCCTTGCCGAGCGTGCGGATGATGCGCCAGCCGCCCAGGTAGGTGCCGAGCGCGATCGTGAACGCGCACGCGACGATCACGTAGATGTGCGGCCGGTGGTCGCCCTGCGCCTGCCAGCCGACCGAGATCAATGCCAGCGTGATCACGCCCATGGTCTTCTGCGCGTCGTTCGTGCCGTGCGCGAGCGCGACGAGCGACGACGTGAAGATCTGTCCCCAGCGGAAGCCGCTCCGGCCGTCGGGCTTGCCGTCGTAGCGACGCGTCGTCAGATACGCGAGCTTGGTGGCGAGGTACGCGATCAGCCCGGCGGTGAGCGGCGCGATGAGAGCCGGGAGCACGACCTTGGACAGCACGACGCCGAAGTTGATGCCGCTGAGTCCGACACCGACCAGCGTCGCCCCGATGAGCCCGCCGAAGAGCGCATGCGACGAGCTGGACGGCAGTCCGAGCAGCCAGGTCAGCATGTTCCAGGTGATCGCGCCGATGAGACCGGCGAAGATGAGCGACGGCATGAGATGCGCGGTGCTCGAATCCTCCTGGATGATGCCTCCGGACACCGTCGCGGCGACCTCGGTGGACAGGAACGCCCCGACGAGGTTCAGTCCTGCGGCGAGCATGACCGCGGTCCGCGGTTTGAGCGCACCGGTCGCGATCGGGGTCGCCATGGCGTTCGCCGTGTCGTGGAACCCGTTGGTGAAGTCGAAGAAGAGTGCCAGCAGGATCACCAGCACGACGATGAGGGCTGCGGTTTCCACCGTTCGCTTTCGTGAAGTGGAGGGAAGTGACGAACGAAGAGTTCACCGAGGATTCAGCATCCGTTAACGGGCCGGTTGCATCCTCCCACCCCGGCCCAGGACGGTCAACTCGACGCCCCCGTCATCGGCTCCCGCCCCTGCCCTCGCGGCCTCGGCTAGCGTTGATGCGTGACCTCCGTCTCCGAGACCGCCCCCGTCCCCTCCCCTGTTCCGCCTCGTGCGGCCCGCCGCTCGCTGATCCGCGCCCACCACGGCGATGTGTTCGACGACCCGTACGACTGGCTGCGCGTGAAGGAGGATCCCGAGGTGATCGCGCACCTCGAGGCCGAGAACGCGTACACGGACGCGCGCCTCGCGCACCTCGAGCCGCTCCGCGAGGCCCTGTTCCAGGAGATCAAGGGACGCGTGCAGGAGTCGGATCTGTCGGTGCCGACCCGCCGCGGAGACTGGTGGTACTACGGCCGCACCGTCGAGGGCAGCCAGTACGGCCTGCAGTGCCGCGCCGCGGTGTCGTCCGCCGACGACTGGACGCCGCCCGTCCTCGACGCCGCGGTCCCCGTGCCCGGTGAGCAGATCCTGCTCGACGGCAACCTCGAGGCCGAAGGGCACGAGTTCTTCGCGATGGGCGCGTTCGACGTCTCGGACGACGCCACCCGCCTGCTCTGGTCGACCGACTTCGAGGGCGACGAGCGGTACACGGTGCACGTCCGCGACCTGCGGACCGGCGAGACGCTGCCCGATGAGATCCCCGGCACCTCCGGAGCGTTCTTCACGCCCGACGGCGCCGCCGTGATCTACACGACCGTCGACGAGTCGTGGCGCCCCGACACCCTCTGGCTGCACCGGATCGGCACGCCGGTGTCCGACGACGTGCAGCTCTTCCACGAGCCCGACGAGCGGTTCTGGCTCGGCGCGGGGATCACCCGCAGCCGCCGCTATCTGGTGATCGGCGTCGGATCCAGCATCACGAGCGAGGAGCACCTCGTCGACCTGGATGACCTCACCGCGCCTCCGCGCGTGGTCTGGCCGCGGCGCGACGGCGTCGAATACTCGGTCGAGCACGCCGTGGTGGGCGGCCGGGACGAGCTGCTCATCCTGCACAACGACGACGCGCTGGACTTCGAGCTCGTCGCGGTCTCCGCATCCGAGCCGCAGGGCGAGCGCCGCACGATCCTCCCGCACACGCCGGGACGCCGCCTGCTGGACGTGGACGCGTTCCGCGACACCACGGTCGTCGCCTACCGTTTCGAGGGCCTCGAGCGCATCGCGCTGATGGACTCGGCCACGGGGGCGCTGGACGAACTCGGCTTCGACGAGCCGTTGTACTCGGCGGGCTTCGGCGGCAACCCGGAGTGGTCCGCGCCGTTCCTTCGTCTGGGCTACGGCTCGTTCGTGACGCCCTCGACGGTCTACGACCTGGAGCTCGCGACCCGCACGCTGCACCTGCGCAAGCGCCAGCCGGTGCTCGGCGGCTACGACCCGGCCGACTACGGGCAGCGCCGCGACTGGGCCGTCGCCCCGGACGGCGCCCGCATCCCCGTCTCCCTGGTGTGGAAGCGCTCGTTCGGCGAGCCGGGAGCCGAGCCCCGCGCCGTGCACCTGTACGGCTACGGATCCTATGAGCACTCGATCGACCCCGGCTTCTCGGTCATGCGCCTCTCGGCGCTGGACCGCGGCGTGGTCTTCGCGGTCGCGCACGTGCGCGGCGGCGGCGAGATGGGCCGGCAGTGGTACGAGGACGGCAAGCTCGGGCAGAAGGCGAATTCGTTCACCGACTTCGTCGCGTGCGCGCGTCATCTGGTCGACACCGGCATCACGAGCCCGGACCGGATGGTCGCGGAGGGCGGCAGCGCGGGCGGCCTGCTGATGGGCGCCGTCGCGAACCTCGCCCCCGAGCTGTTCCGCGGCATCCTCGCCTCTGTCCCCTTCGTGGACGCGCTCACGACGATCCTGGATCCGTCCCTCCCCCTCACCGTGATCGAGTGGGATGAGTGGGGCGACCCGCTGCACGACGCCGAGGTGTACGCCTACATGAAGTCGTACACGCCGTACGAGAACGTGCGCGACGGCGTCGCCTACCCGTCGATCCTCGCCGTCACCTCGCTCAACGACACACGCGTGCTGTACGTCGAGCCCGCCAAGTGGGTGTCCCGCCTGCGCGACGCCGGCGCGGACGACGTCCTGCTCAAGTGCGAGATGGTGGCCGGTCACGGCGGCGTGAGCGGCCGGTACAACTCCTGGCGCGAGCGCGCCTTCGAGCTGGCCTGGATCCTGGACCGCCTCGGCGTCGCCGCCGTCTGAGCCCGGCTCGGTTCGCCGGCCCACCATGTCCCACTTTTGGCGGCACCATGTCCCACTTCTGGCTGAGAAATCAGTGCGGGAGCAGCCAGAACTGGGACATGGTCCGTAGGCCGCGTTCGATCCGCACAGGGGTGTGAGGCCAGGAACACCCCACGGATCCCGTGCGGAGCCCGCCGAGCGCGGATGCCGCCGTCCACGCTGGGAGCATGCACCACCCCCTGCCCGAGTCGCTCGGCCCGCGGTTCAGCGTCGCGGAAGCCAGAGCGCTCGGCGTCGCGCGCGGACGCCTGCGCGGATCCGACCTCGAAGCGCCTTTCCCCGGTACGCGGCGAGTTCGCGATCTCGGGTCGGGATCCGAATATCGCGACCGCTGCCGGGACTACCTTCCACGACTGCGCGACGACCAGTTCTTCTCGCACGAGACCGCCCTCGCCCTGCTCGGAATCGCACTGCCCGAGCACCCCCATCGGCTGCGGATCCACGTCAGCACGCATCGTCCCGCGCGCGAGCCCCGGGTTCGCGGCGTCGTCGGGCATCGACTGCAGCGCCGAGAACCGGCGACGAGCGTGACCTCGGACGGCCTGCCGGTCGAGCATCCCGTGCGCGCCTGGCGGCAGTGCGGACCGCTCTGGCCGCTCGACGACCTCATCGCCGCAGCCGATCATCTGCTCCTGCCGGCACGACGGCTCGCGGAGGCCGAGGATCTCCGCGAGGAGATCCTCGGCATGGGCGATGTCCGCAGCGGAATCCTGCGGCGCGCGCTGGCAGACGCGCGGATCGGCGTCGAGTCTCCGCGCGAGACGAGGCTCCGGCTCATGATCGTGCGGGCAGGGCTCCCGGAGCCGGTCGCCGGCTGGGAACTGCGCGATCGGCGCGGCGCATTCATCGCGAGACTCGACCTCGCCTACCCGCGCTGGCAGGTGGCGTCCGAGTACGACGGTCGGCAGCACGCGAGCGACCCGAAGCAGTTCGCGCGCGACGCCGACCGCTGGCATGCGATCGGCCGCGCGTCCTGGACTCTCGTCCGGGTCCTGTCGCACCACCTGGACGGACCCCGCCCCGTCGCCGTGGATCGCGTGAGGTCCGCCCTGCTGGACGCCGGCTGGCGCCCCGGGATGCCCGGCTGACCGGTCGCACCCCGGCCGTGCACCGCCTCGCCCCTGCCCCGGCCGACCTACCGACCGTGTCCCACTTCTGGTTCCGGATCCGCGGATCCGGAACCAGAAGTGGGACACGGTGCTGACAGGAATGGGACACGGTTCGAGCAGAAGTGGGACACGGTCCCGAACCCGGGCTCGGGGGCCCGCTCACCCGAACAGGGCGGCGGCTTCCTCGTAACGCTGCAGCGGGACCGTGTTCAGCTCGCCGAGCGCCTCGGCGAACGGGACGCGCACGATGTCGGTGCCGCGCAGCGCCACCATCTGACCCCAGGAGCCCTCCACGAGGGCGTCGGCGGTGTGCAGGCCGAGCCGCGTCGCGAGCACGCGGTCGAACGCGGAGGGCGAGCCGCCGCGCTGGATGTGGCCCAGCACCGTGGAGCGGGTCTCGATGCCGGTGCGCTTCTCGATCTCCGGCGCGAGGATCTCGCTGATGCCGCCGAGGCGCGGGCGGTTGAACGCGTCCAGGCCCTTGTCGCTGAAGGCCTGATCCATGCCCTTGAGCTTGAAGCCCTCCGAGACCACGACCAGCGGCGCGCGACCGCGGTCGCTCGCGCCGGTGACGAGGTCGCAGATCTCCTCGATCGACATCGGCACCTCGGGGATGCAGATCACGTGTGCGCCGGCTGCCATGCCGGCGTGCAGGGCGATCCAGCCGACGTGCCGGCCCATGACCTCGGCGATCATGCAGCGCTGGTGCGAGTCGCCGGTGGTGCGCAGCCGGTCCATGGCGTCGGTCGCGATGTTCACCGCGGTGTCGAAGCCGAAGGAGTAGTCGGTCGCCCGCAGGTCGTTGTCGATCGTCTTCGGCACGCCCAGGACCCGGATGCCGTCGTTCGAGAGGCGGTCCGCGGCGGCCAGAGTCCCCTCGCCGCCGATCGCCACGATGCCGTCGATTCCGTGCTTGGCGAGGGTCTTCGCGACGTTCTCGGCACCGCCGCGCGGGCCCTCGTACGGGTTGGTGCGGCTCGTGCCGAGGATCGTGCCGCCGACCTTGCTCAGTCCCTTCACCTCATGCCGGGTGAGCGGGAAGAAGTCGCCGTCGACCACACCGCGCCAGCCGTCGCGGATGCCGACGAACTCCAGCTCGTAGGTGGTGGTGCCCTTGAGCACGATGCCGCGGATGACCGCGTTCAGGCCGGGGCAGTCGCCACCGCTGGTCAGGATGCCGATCTTCATGGGTCGTCCTCGGGAGGGGGAAGGGGATGGAAGCGCGGCGCCGTTGCCTCGTTCGACCCTAGTGCCGATCGGCTCCGACGCGCCATTCGGCGACGCCGAAAAGCGTAGTTCTTACACGCCCCTCCGCGGAGTTCTCGCCTTCTTGACGAAGAACGGCGCCTCTGTCTCCGAAACAGGGAGAAGAAGCGCCGTTCTTGACAAATGGTGACGCGATGCGGTCAGTCGCCGCCCAGCGCCTCGCGCAGGAGGTGCATGAGCGCCGCCAGCTGCACCGACTCGCTCGCGCCCTCCTCCACGGCCTCACCGTCGAGCGCTCGCGCGGCGAGACCCTGCTTCTGGTCGATGAGTTCGGCGATCTTCGTGTCGAGGGTGTGCGCCGCGATGATGCGCCAGGCCGTGACCGGCTCATCCTGACCGATGCGGTGCACACGGTCGATCGCCTGGGTCTGCTCCGCCGCGGTCCAGCTGAGCTCGGCGAGCACCACGTTCGACGCCGTCTGCAGGTTGACGCCGACGCCGGCCGCGGTGAGCGAGCACACGGCGATCCCGACCTCGGGGTCGCTGTTGAAGGCGTCGACCGCCTGCTGCCGCGCGATCGCCGTCTGGTCGCCGCGGAGCGACACCGAGCGGATCCCCGCCGCGGCGAAGTGCGCCTCGGCCTGATCCATCACGTCGACGTGCTTGGCGAAGAAGACCACCTTGCCGACCGAGCGCTGCAGCTGCGCGGCATAGTCCGCGGCGAGCAGCGCCTTGGCCTGGCCGATCTTGCGCACCATGGTGAAGACGTTGTCTCCCCCGGTGCCCGCCGCCTTCGACTCCTCGAGCTCGCTGTGCGCGACGAGCCGGACGATGTCCTCGTCGATCTCGCCGTGGGCGCCCCTCGACGAACTCGGGGACCGGTCGGCAGATCCGCGCGCCTCGATGATCCGGCGGTACTTCGCCGCCATCCGCGCGCCGAGCTCGGCTTCCGCCTGCCGGATCCCACGACCGAACTCATCGTCGAGCTGCACCGGCAGATCCGCGATGAGCTTGTCGGGCAGGTCGGCGGCCACGTCCTTCTTCTTGCGCCGCACGATGCCCATCGAGATGACCGCATCCCTGGCCTCGCCGTAGAACGCCTTGTCCGCGGGCGTCAGGCCGGTCGCGTCGAGCTTGTCCGCGAGCTCCGCGGAGGGCCGCTCGCCGTTGGTCCAGCCGAGGAAGCGCCAGATCGCGTCGAAGTCCTCGACGTCGTTGATCAGCGGGGTTCCGGTGAGCGCCATCAGCAGCGGGTGCGAGCCCGCCGCCTGCTCCCTGATGCGGGATGCCAGCGCGAGCACGTTCTGCGAGCGCTGCGACGAGAGGTTCTTGATGAAGTGCGCCTCGTCGACGACCATCCCGCGCAGGCCGATCTCGCCGAGCCAGGACAGGTGCCTGTCGAGGATCTCGTAGTTGACGATGAAGACGTCGGCGAAGGCGTCGACGTCCTGACCGTCGCCCTGGATCACCGCGGCGCGGCGCTGCGGGGTCCAGCGCTCGACCTCGCGCGCCCAGTTCATCTTCACGACGTTGGGAACGACGACGAGCAGCGGGTAGGCGTGGGCGACGGATGCGGCGAGGACCGACTGGGCGGTCTTGCCGAGGCCGGGCTCGTCGGCGAGCAGGAACGAGCGGTGCCCGGCCCTGACCGACTCGAGGAAGCGCGACTGGTGCACCATCACCTCGAGGCCCTTGGGCGAGAGGTGGTCGTACTCGGGCAGCGGCGGCAGCTCCATCGAGGCGGCCGTGCCGCCCGCCCCCGACTCGAACGCCTTGTACAGCGGACCCATCAGCTCCCAGCCGTCCAGCCGGCGTCGCGGAGTGACCCCGGCCCGGGGCGTGAGATCCGGGGCGAGGAAGGGGTTCGCCAGCATCCGCGACTCCACCGACGGCGGAGTGACCTGGCGCTCGGCCAGCGCTGCGGGCACCACCGGCGCCTGCTGCACGCGGACGACGTCGGCGATGACGAGCTCCTCGGGAGCCAGCTCGGCACCCGATTCCAGCAGCCAGTCGCGGCGCATCCGCTTCGCGACGGGGCTCGTCGCCTGATCCGCCTCGAGCAGCTGGATCAGCGAGGTGTCGCGCGCAGCGGTCTTCGCGAGGATCGTCGCCACGCCGTCCAGACGCTTGAGCTGCTCGGCCCGCGCGGCATCGCCGAGTTCGGCGTCGCCCTTGGCCCTGGCGCGCTCCTCGCGCACCAGGAACGCGATCACCTGGAACTTGACGCGATTGGTCGGGCCGAGTTTCCCGTGCTGGGCCTTGGCCTCGATCTCGCGCACCTTGCGCGCGAGGATAGGGATCAGCGGCGCGTCCTCGTCTCGACGGGACGTCTTCTTCCGCCGGGTGGCGGTCGCCGTGGTCGGCATGCTCCTCCTGAGCGTGGATGCCGTCTCCGAGAGGACGGCGACTGTCCGAAAAGATCGTCCGGACGAGGCTCCGTCCCGACGATGCATGTCCGCGGACGGGCGGCTGCCGAGAGGCATCGCAGACCGAGCGGACGAGAACCCCGCAGGCGTGCATCGCGCACGTCGATCACAACGGGTTCGCGGCCAGTTTACGCCACGCGAGCCCCGATGCGGTCACTCGGCGGGCGAGTTCGCCGGATCCGGCTCCGGCAGGCCCAGCAGGATCCGCGCCTGGGCGACGTCGGATGCGATGCCCGCGACGAGTGCGTCCATGCTGTCGAAGGCCGTCATGCCGCGCAGCCGCTGGGTGAACTCGACCGTCGCATCGTGCCCGTAGAGGTCCAGGCCAGGACTGTCGATCGCGTGCGCCTCGACCTGGCGCTGCAGCACGTCGTCGAACGTCGGGTTGGTCCCGACGGAGATCGCGGCGGGGTGCACGAGCCCTGTCGTGTGATCCACCAGCCGCCCCGCGTAGACGCCGTCCGCCGGCACCATCTCGTCGAGCAGGGACGGAAGGTTGGCGGTCGGGAAGCCGAGTTCGCGCCCGCGCTTGAGGCCGTGCACGACCTCTCCGCGCACCGAGACCGGACGACCCAGCACGGCGCCCGCGAGCGCCACATCGCCCGCCGAGAGCAGCTCGCGCACCCAGGACGAGGAGACCCGCCGATCGGTGCCCTCCAGGAAGACGTCTTCGATCACGTCGACGGTGAAGTCGCTCCGCCTGCCCAACTCGGCCAGCAGCACGGGCGTCCCTCTGCCGCCGCTGCCGAACCGGAAATCGCGTCCGACGAGAACCGTCGCGACGTGCAGCGCATCGACGAGGATCGCCTGCGCGAAGTCCTCCGCCGCGCGCGAGGCCAGTTGCTCGTCGAAAGTCAGCACGAGAACCGCATCCAGTCCGCACGCGGAGAGCAGCTCGATCTTGCGCTCGACGGACACGAGGTCGTCCGGGCACCGATCCGGGCGCAGCACGCTCAGCGGGTTGCGATCGAACGTCACCGCCACGGTCTTCGCGCCGATGCGCGCCGCATCCTGCCTGGCGCGGCGGAACACCGCGCGATGCCCGGAGTGCACGCCGTCGAACTTGCCGATCGCGGCGACCGTGCGGCCGAAGTCCGCGGGGATCTCGGCGGGGTCGCGGAACACGATCATGCGGCGGATCCGTCCGACGGGGCGGGGGCGTCCGCGGCGGCGGACACCGTGCGGGACGGGCGGTGCGCGACGAGCCACCAGAGCCCGGCCATCGGCAGCAACAGCGGGATCAGCACGTAGCCGAGGCCGTACTGCGACCACACGGTCTGGTGCTGGAAGAGCGCAGGGTGGGTGAGACTCAAGGTGCCAACGACCAGGACTCCGACCAGCTCGAACACGATCGCGACCCACGCGACGCGGTACCAGCCCGGGCGTCCGGATCCGATCAGCGCGAGCGTCGCGACGATGTAGACGACCGCCGACGCCGCGGACAGGGCGTACGCGAGCGGCGCCTCGTCGAAGGCCCGCGCGATCTGCACGAAGGACCGACCCGTGGCGCCCAGCGCCATGACCGCGTACACGATCACGAGCACGCGGCCGACGCCGCGCATGCGGGGGCGGGCCGGTGCGGCGGAGGAGCCCTCCGGCGGGGGGGCGGAGTCGGACGGGGTCGAGGGTCGCGCAGTGCTCATGGCGGACTCCATTCTACGGAACGCGAGGGCTGTGGTCCTCGCGCGCGGCGCTGCTCAGCCGCCGATCGGGGTGACCCAGATGACCTGCATGCGCCAGATCATCACGGCCAGCGCGAGCGCGACCACGCCCATGATCACCGTGCTCCACCGTGAACGCTCGAGCAGCGCCCAGATCGCTCCGCCGATCGGCAGCAGGACGGCAGAGACCAGATACACGCCGTACTCGAGCGGATCGCCCAGCGCCGGGTTTCCGGTGAACGGGGAGACGATCGCCATGACCACCTGCACGATGAGCAGCAGTTCGATCAGGGCGAGGGATCCGACCGTCCAGTCGTTCGGGCGCCTGCCCGCGAAGCCCATGATCAGGCACAGCAGTCCGGCCGCGACGGCGACCGCGAGCTGCACGACCGTGAACCAGAGGATCATGACGCCCCTTCCGGCATGTTCATCGCGCTCTTCAGATCATCTCCGCGGCGCTCGACGATCCCGATCAGGGCGCCGTCCGGATCGATCGCCGCGGCGCGCAGGCCTTCGAACCTCGCCCGCTGGCCGACCAGGCGCTTGCCGTGACGCAGGTCGACGGCCTCCTGCGCACTGACCTCGAGGACCGGGAGGATCAGGGCCGCGGCATCGGCCGCGGACAGCGGGCTGGCCTCTGCAAGATCGTCAAGCGAGGACGCATCGGTCACGTCGAACGGGCCGACGCGGGTGCGGCGCAGCGCCGTGAGGTGCGCGCCGACGCCGAGAGCGGCTCCGAGGTCGCGGGCGAGGGCGCGGATGTAGGTCCCGGAGGAGCAGTCCACGACCACGTCGAGGTCGCGCATGCCGTCGGCACCAGGGCGGTCGTCGAGCACGTCGAAGCGGGACACCACCACGTCGCGGGCCGCGAGCACGACGTCCTCCCCCGCGCGTACGCGGTCATAGGCCCGGCGTCCGTCGACCTTGATCGCGGAGACCGCGCTGGGCACCTGCGAGATGGCGCCGGTGAGCGCGGCGACTCCCGTGGCGATCTCGTCCGGGGTGATCGCGGAAACGCGGTCCGGATCCGCCGAGGCCAGGATCTCCCCGTCGGCGTCGTCCGTGCCCGTGCTCTGACCGAGGCGGATCGTGGCGAGGTAGGTCTTGTCGGCGCCGACCACGAAGGTGAGCAGGCGCGTCGCGGCCTCGATCCCGACCACGAGCAGGCCCGTGGCCATGGGATCGAGCGTGCCGGCGTGCCCGACCTTGCGCGCGCCGAACACCCGGCGGGTGCGGGCGACGACGTCGTGACTCGTCATCCCGCCCGGCTTGTCGACGAGCAGGATGCCGCTGGTTGCCATCCCCCCAGCCTAGATGTGTTCCCTCATGACGTTGTCGACACGGCCTTCGGCGGGCGGGTCCCGGAGGAGAGGCGTGTTGCCGTGCGGATGAAGTGCGCAAGGGCCTGGGAGGTGCTGTGCGGGGGCCAGGCGATAACAGTGGTGACGGCTGGCGCATCCGACAGGGGGACCATCGCGTGACCGTCGCGGAGTTGGGATTGCAGCGACTCGGGCGCGACGGCGCAGGCCAGTCCGAGCGAGATCAGTTGGAGCAGCTGCGTGTGATCGCGGACCTGTGGGCCTGGGCCTTCTGGGTAGCTGCCGTCGGGTTCTGGCCAGCGCGGGAGAGGCAAGTCCGCCAAGGCATCGGCCTCAGCCAGTGAGAGGTGGGGCCGGACGGCAACGGGATGGTCGGCGGGCACGACCAGCACCTGCTGTTCCGTATGCAGGTCCTCGGTGTCCAGTCCGATTGTCTCGTCGTACGGCCGCTGCAGCAGAGCAACGTCGGCACGTCCGGTGCGCAGCAGAGTTTCTGGTTGACCCGGCCCACCGAGGGTCACCTCGATCGCGACAGCGCCCGGTTCCGCAGCATAGGCGTCAAGAATCGTGGAGAGCAGTTCGCTCGAAGCTCCAGCCTTCGCCGCCAGGACCAAAGTGGGCCCGGGCGCCGCAGCTCGGAGGGTGCGGGACTCGGCGGCTTCGACCGCCTGGAGAGCGAGCCTGGCCTCCCGGAGCAGGACTGTTCCTGCCTCGGTCAGGGTCACGGCGCGAGCGGTGCGGTGCAGGAGAACGACCCCGAGTCGCCGTTCGAGTTGCTGGATCGCCCGGGACAACGGGGGCTGCGCCATCATGAGCCGCTGTGCGGCTCGCCCGAAGTGCAGCTCCTCTGCAACGGCGACGAAGTATCGCAGCTCACGCGTCTCCATCGGTGCATCGTATCCTCCGCAGCCCTGAGTGATACCCGTACGGTATCGCTCAGCACGTGATCGGTCTTGGACCGCCGCCGGCACCGGAACACAGGATGAAGGAAAGCGATCACGGAGAGTAAGGACGCGTGCCATGACGAATGACCAAGTGCGGTGGCTGTTGAAGGTCATCCAGCCCGAGCGGACCCTCGCTTCGCTCCCCGGAGGAGCCAGTGTCGACCCGAGCGCTCATGCCGGACTCCTCGGCGTCCCGGGCGAGGTCTACACAGCCGAAATCGAGCGCATGCGGCAGGAGGCCTCCGAAGCGGCGGACGAATTGCTTGCGGATCACGCCGTCGCCACGATGATCGACCGTCTGCCCCTCCGGGAACACGCCCATGTCGTGGCGTTCGGTGACAGCTTGACCTCGGACCCCCAGTCGTGGGCAGTGATTCTGAGGGAGGCGCTGAGGAAACGGCGCGGTGATGACAGGATCTCTCTGACGATCAACGCCGTCGCGGGCGAGACCACCACCCACGGTCTCGTCCGCGTCGCCGAGACCATCGCCGCCCAGCCCGACTGGATCATCTTCCTGATCGGCACCAACGACGCCCGCACCCAGGGGCCGCACCCCACGAAGACGCTGGTCCATCATGAGGAGACCCGGCGCAACATCGCGGAGCTGCGTCAGCGCATCGCCGGCGAGACCTCGGCAACCGCCATCTGGGTCACTCCGCCCGCGGTCGACGAGGCGATGGTGGCCGAGCACTGGGGCCTCGCGAGGTTCGGGGTCCGGCTCCGCAACCAGGACCTGGAGCGCGTCGCGACGATCGTCCGCGAGGGCGGCGTCCCCGTCGTCGATTCCTTCGACGCGCTGGGTTCGCCGCCCTCGTCTGACGTGCTGATGGGAGACGGCCTGCACTTCACGGTGGAGGGCCAGAAGCGAATAGCGCTCGAAGTGATCCGCGGCTGGAGCACCCTGCCGTGAACTACCTCGTGTTCGGTGCCACCGGCAACATCGGCGCCCGGGTCACGCAGCGCCTCATCGAGGCCGGATCCCGCCCTTCCGTCTTCGTGCGCAACGCGATGAAGGCCCAGAGCCTGTTCGGCGATCGGGTCGATATTCGCAGAGGGGACCTCGACACGCCGAGTCCCTCACTGGCAGCTGCGCTCGACGGTGTGGACGGGATCTTCCTGCTGACGGACGGGCCAAACCTCCCGGATCAGGATCGGGCGATCTCCTCCGCGGCCCTCCAGGCGGGCGTTCGGCACATCGTCAAGCTCTCGACGTTGGACGTTCTCACCGGGATCGGAACCGGACCGTGGCACGCGGCGGGCGAGGTCGCTGTGCGCGACAGCGGAGTCCCGTTCACGTTCATTCGCGCAGCCGGATTCATGTCCAACGCGCTGAGCTGGTCCCACCCCATCCGCAACGAGGGCATCCTCCACTCGTCGACGGGCGAAGGGAGGATCGCATTCATCCATCCCGACGACATCGCTGCCGTCGCCGCCACCGTGCTGATCGCGCGCGAGCACGACAATCAGACCGTCGTGATCACGGGCCCTGAAGCACTGACCTACAAGGAGATGGTGACCACGATCAGCGAAGCCATCGGCACGTCCATCGACTTCAGGGAGATATCTGACCAACAGGCATACGCGGACGCCGTGGAATGGGGAGGGGAAGGTCCCTACGTCGATGCCCTGGTGGACATCTGGCGTGCGGTGCGCCAGGGCCGTCTCGACACGGTGACGGAGGGGGTTCGCCGGATCATCGGGCGGGAACCGCTCTCCTTCACCCAGTGGGTCGCCGAGAACGCGACGTCATTCGCATAGGACGCCGCCGTCTTGCGCTCCCGCTCCTGCCCCTCGCCCACCGGATGACCGGCAGGTCCCGGGGAGTGGCGCTCCGTTCGCGTCCATGCCGGAGACGAGCGCACCACTGCGCTCGCCGGTTTCCTGATTCCGGATCCGACGCCCCGCACCCGGCGCAGGAAACTCCCCTCCCGGGGTAGCGTGGATTCCCGTGCCCGACTCCCCCGCCTCCTCGCCGACCGCGTCCGCGCTGATCGCCTGGTACCGGGAGCACGCGCGGGATCTGCCGTGGCGGCGCGCGGAGTACCTCGCCCGATACGGCGCCTGGGGGGTGCTGGTGAGCGAGTTCATGCTGCAGCAGACGCCCGTGAACCGGGTCATCCCGCACCTCGAGGCCTGGCTCGCGCGCTGGCCGGATCCGCTCTCGCTCGCGGTCGCGACCCCGGCCGAGGTGCTGCAGCAGTGGGCGAACCTCGGCTATCCGCGCCGGGCGCTGTGGCTGCACCGTGCCGCGACCGCGATCCGCGACGAGCATGCGGGCGTCACCCCGCGCGATGTACCCGCTCTGCTGGCGCTCCCCGGCATCGGCGACTACACGGCGCGCGCCGTCGCGGTGTTCGCGTTCGGCGACCGCCACCCCGTGGTCGACACGAATACGCGCCGGGTGATCGCGCGCGTCGTGCACGGGCGCGCCCAACCCGATCCGCCCTCCCGTCGCGACCTGGACGACATGCTCGCCCTGCTGCCGGATGAGCCCGGTGCGGCCGCCGTCGTGAACGCGGCGACCATGGAACTCGGCGCGACGGTCTGCACCGCCCGCAGCGCGGACTGCGCCCACTGTCCTCTCGCCGACCTGTGTGCCTGGCGCGCCGCGGGCTTCCCCGACGGCGAGGATCGGCGGCGGCGGCAGGCGAAGTACGAGGGATCGGACCGGCAGGCGCGCGGCGGCGTGCTCCGCGCGCTGCGGCACGCGGAAGGACACCGCCTGCCCGCCGACGCGATCCTCCCGGACTGGCCGGACACGGTCCAGCGCGACCGCGCGATCGACTCGCTCATCGCCGACGGGCTCCTCGAAGCGGCAGACGGCGAACTCCTGCTTCCGCGCTGACCTCGTCGCGCCCCGGTATGCCCCTCCCCGCAGGGACGACCGACGGCTCAGAGGTGCTGATCGATACGGTGCGCCAGCACGGTCAACTCGTGCCGGGTCCGCACATCGACCTTGGCGAAGATGCGCCCGCCGTGCACCTCCACGGTCCGCACCGACACGTGCAGGGCGAGTGCGATCTCCTTGTTCGTGCGCCCTTCGGCCATGAGGAGCGCGACATCCAGCTCCCGCGCGGTGAGGATGGGTTCCCAGATCGCACGGCACACCTCCAAGGACGACGGCGCCGCGGCGCCCTGTGCGGCGCCGTCATCCGCGGACGAGCGCTGCGGACGCTCCCCCAGCGCTCGAAGCCGCCGGCCCACCATGCCCCGCCACGCCAGAGCCCCTGACTCCTCGAACAGACTGAACGCGGCGCGCAGGTGCCGCACCCCGCGGCCGCGGTCGCCGTGCGCCGCGGCGGTCGATCCCAACAGGGCCTCGACCCTTGCCCGCTCGAACGGCGAGCGGATCCCCCGGCTCTCCGCACCCACGGCGTCGAGATCGGCGCGCCAGGACGACTCGCGCGCGGATCGGACGCGCTCGCGCAGCGTCCGCGCAAGCCTCGCCTCGGGCGGCTCCGGCGCCACCGGAGCCCCCAGCGGGCCGACCTCGTCCAGTCCGGGAAGACCGACACGCTCCGAGGGCCTGCCCCGATCCGTCCAGAGCGTCATGTGCACAGCCGCCTCGTCGCTGCATCCTCGCAGATAGGCGCCGATCGCGCGGTCCACGAAACCGTCGGAGTCCTGCGTCCACGGGATGCCGGCGGCGAGCTCATGCGACAGCGGTCCGACGCGACCCTCCACGGCGAGCTCGAGTCGACGGCACAGCGCCGCGGCGACGCCGCCGAACGGGAGCGCCACCGGCAGCTCGGCGGCGGAGGCGCACAGGATCGCGTGCGCGGTTCCGATCCGGCCAGCCCAGGAGTTCAGCAGCACGTCCGCGACCGCACGCCTGGCACGCAGCAGCGGGGCGCTCGCGTGCAGGCCGAGCGGGAGTTCCGCGTCCTCGTTCGCACCCGGCCCCGCCAGGGCGCGGATCCCGGCGTCCGGATCGCCGTCGAGGCCTGCGCGAAGGGCAGCGGTCACCCGACGGATCGCATCGCCTTCATCGAGGGCACAGCCGGCATCCGGAGCCGCCTCGAGTCGTCGCAGGCCCGGTTCACGGTCGCTGCAGGGCGCGCCGAAGGGTGCGTTCAGCAGCGCGGCGAATCCGCACCCGCGACCGATCGCCTCGGCGGAGATCCGCGGATCCGGCGCGGGAGCCGTGCCGTGCCGCACGACATGCCCCAGGACGAACGCCGCCGCCCCACCGCGATGCCCGGGATCGACGCGCAGCGCCTGCTCGAAGCGATCCGCAGCATCGGTGATCCACCCTCCCGCCAGGGCCGCCCACCCGCTGAGCAGCAGAGCCCCGGCGTGCGCAGGCGTGCCGGGGCGCGCGTGCTCCGCGGCCTCCGTGGCACGGGACCATGCGCGCTCTGCGTCTCCTTCGCGCAAGGCAGCGCATGCGAGCGCGAGAAGCGGCTCGACCAGTCCGGGATCGCCCACCACCGCACCCCTGGCGCGATGCCACAGCGCCGCGTCCTCATCCCCGGCGCTCCCGAGGACCGCCGCGAGCAGCTGGTGGGCGCGCAGCCGCTCCTGCGCCGACGCTGCGGCGAGCACGTGCGTGCGCAACGCGGCGTCGAGGAGCCGGAAACGTCCGCCCCGCAACTGGGCCAGGCCGCCGAGGGGCGACTCCGAGACCCGCTCCGGCTCGCATCCCGCGATCGCGCCCAGCACCTGCACCGTCCCGCTCCCGCAGACGGCGAGCACCAGCACACTCTGCAGATCCGCCCCCTCCGGCACCGCGTTCCGCGCGTGCGTCTCCAGCGCAGCGACCGCCGGAAGGGGATCCGGGAGTGCGCGCCATCCGCGGCGCTGCTCTGTTCCCAGAGCCGCGAGCAGCTCCGCGGACGCCACCGCGTCGCCGCCGCAGATGCCGGCGATGACGGAACGCACGTGCGGAGCGACGTCGTGAACGGCTCCGAGGACGTCGGGCGCCGTCTCCCGTTCCGGTGTCTGGCCGGTAGGAGGCAGGATGGCGGCATGCCGAGCCCCGGATCGTGGTCTCTTCGTGTCCCCCATGGCGCGCCCCCCGGCTTGCCGTCCTCGCACGCCTCATCGCGTGCGTGCTTGGGAGGCTAACAAGCTCACCCGGCGGACTCCAGGGTTCTTGAACGCTGTGGAAAAATCCAGTGGGGCGCCAATCGACGAGAAAGGGCCCGGGAACAGCGTTCCCAGGCCCTTTCCGCGAATCCCCCACCGCCGCGCTGCGGCGCGATCCGGTCTATTCCTCGTCGTCCTCGCGCGGCTTGACGTACGGGTCGGCCTCGCCCGCGAACGAGGCGGAGGCAGCGATGCCTGCGACCTGCTCGTCGCGCTCGCGCGCCTGACGGAGGAGGTCGCTGATGTGGTCGGCATTCTCCGGCAGAGCATCCGGGATGAACTCGAGCGTGGGCACCAGGCGCACGCCGAGCTGACGCCCGACCTCCTTGCGCAGCAGCCCGGTCGCAGCGGTGAGCGCGGCGCCCGAGGCCACGCGCTCCTCCTCCGTGCCGAGCACGGTGTAGAACGCGGACGCGTGCTGCAGATCACCCGTGACGCGCACGTCGGTGATCGTCACGAAGCCGAGGCGCGGATCGCGCAGCCCCTTCTCCAGCCGCTCAGCGAGGATCACGCGGATGCGATCCGCGAGTCGTGCCTGTCGTTCTCCGGCCATGTCCTTACCCTCTCACTCTTTCGCCCGCGCTGAACGCGAGCGCGGAGCAGGATGGCATCCTGTGGCGACCGTCGGGGCGCCCGCGAAGCGGGCCGGGCCCCCGAAAGGCCGACACAGGATGCCATCCTGCACAACCACGTGCTTACGCGCGCGGCTTCTCCACCATCTCGGTGGTCTCGATCTCGTCGCCGACCTGGATGTCGTTGTACTTGCCGAGGCCGATACCCGCCTCGAAGTCCGTGCGGACCTCGGTGACGTCGTCCTTGAAGCGGCGCAGCGACTCGATGGCCAGCCCATCGGCGAGGACGATGCCGTCGCGGATGACGCGAGCCTTGGCGTTGCGCGTGATCGTTCCCGACCGCACGATGACACCGGCGATGTTGCCGAACTTCGAGGAGCGGAACACCTCGCGGATCTCGGCGACACCCGACTGGACCTCTTCGAACTCCGGCTTGAGCATGCCCTTGAGGGAGTTCTCGATCTCGTCGATCGCGTTGTAGATGACCGAGTAGAACCGCACGTCCACGCCCTCGCGGGACGCGGCCTCACGGGCCTTCGGGTCGGGGCGGACGTTGAAGCCCACGATGATCGCGTTGTCGATCGTCGCCAGGTTCACGTCCGACTCCGTGACGGCGCCGACACCGCGGTGGATGATACGCAGCTGCACGGAGTCGTCGACCTCGATCTTGAGGAGCGACTCCTCCAGCGCCTCGACGGCACCGGACACGTCGCCCTTGATGATGAGGTTGAGCGTCTCGACCTTGCCCTCTTCAAGAGCACGGGTGAAGTCCTCGAGCGAGATGCGCTTGCGGGCCTTCGCCAGCTGCGCGTTGCGCTCGACGGCCTCGCGCTTCTCCGCGATCTGACGGGCCATGCGGTCCTCGTCGGTCACGATGAACACGTCGCCGGCGCGCGGGACCGAGTTCAGCCCCTGCACCTGGACCGGGCGGGAGGGAGCAGCGGCCTCGACCGCGTCGCCGTTCTCGTCGATCATGGCGCGGACGCGTCCGTAGGCGGTGCCCGCGACGATCGCGTCACCGATCCGGAGCGTTCCGGACTGGATCAGCACGGTCGCGACCGAACCGCGGCCCTTGTCGAGCTTCGCCTCGATGGCGATGCCTCGCGCGGCCTTGTTCGGGTTCGCGGTGAGGTCCAGACCGGCGTCCGCGGTGAGCAGCACGGCGTCCAGGAGCTCCTGGATTCCGGTGTTCGCGCGCGCCGAGACGTCGACGAAGATGACGTCTCCGCCGTACTCCTCTGCGACCAGTCCGTACTCGGTGAGCTGCTGACGCACCTTGGCCGGGTTGGCCTCGGGCTTGTCGACCTTGTTGACCGCGACCACGATCGGCACATTGGCCGCCTGGGCGTGGTTCAGCGCCTCGACCGTCTGCGGCATGATGCCGTCGTCGGCCGCGACCACGAGGATCGCGATGTCGGTCACCTGCGCACCGCGGGCACGCATGGCGGTGAACGCCTCGTGACCCGGGGTGTCGATGAAGGTGATCGCACGCTCGATGCCCTCGTGCTCGGTCCACACCTGGTACGCACCGATGTGCTGCGTGATGCCGCCGGCCTCGCCGTCGATGACGTTGGTCTGGCGGATCGCATCGAGCAGTCGGGTCTTGCCGTGGTCGACGTGACCCATGACGGTGACCACCGGGGGACGGATCTCGAGGTCGTCCTCGCTCTCCGCCTCCAGCTCGGCCTCGAGGTCGAGACCGAAGCCCTCGAGGAGCTCTTTGTCCTCGTCCTCGGGCGAGACCATCTGGATCGTGTAGCCGAGCTCGGCGCCGAGAACCTCGAACGTCGCCTCGTCCAGCGATTCGGTGGCCGTGGCCATCTCGCCGAGGTTGAAGAGGATCGTCACGAGCGTGCCGGGCTGCACGGTGTAGCCGCGCAGCGCCTCGAGCTTGTCCGCGAAGTCCGCGATCGATGCGCCGCGGCGCAGGCGGATGATCTCGCCATTGCCCTTGGAGACGTTGACGCCGCCGACGACCGGCGCCGACCGCATCTCGAACTCTTGCCGCTTCGCCCGCCGCGACTTGCGCTGCTTGCTCTTGCCGCCGCCCTTGCCGAATGCACCGGCGGTTCCGCCACCGGGGCCGCGGCCTCGGCCGCCACCACCGCCGGGACGACCGGCGAAACCGCCGGCCGGAGCGCCGCCGGGACGCTGGAAGCCGCCGCCTGCACCGGCGCCGGCACCGCCGGGACGACCGGGACCACCGGTGCGCTGCTGGAACGGAGCGCCGGGACGACCGCCGCCACCGGGACGACCGGGACCGCCGGCACGACCGCCCGGACCCGGACGGGGTGCGCCGATGCGCGGGGATCCGGGGCGCGGAGCCTGCGGACGGGGGATGTTGCCCGGCGTCGGACGCTGGCCCATGCCCTGCTGCGAGGCGAACGGGTTGTTGCCCGGACGCGGACCTGCCGGCCGGGAGCCCATGCCCTGCTGCGAGGAGAACGGGTTGTTGCCAGGACGCGGTGCGCCGGGGCGCGGGGCGCCGGAGCCACCGGGCTTGGGCGCAGAGGACTTCTCCGCCGCGGGGGCGGCCGGAGCGTCGGACGCAGCCGGTGCGGAGGGCTGCTCCGCTGCCGGAGCCGGAGCGGCCTCAGCCGGCTTGGCCGGACCCGGCTTGGGGCCGGGGGTCGGCGCCTTGGGGCCGGGCTTGGGCGCGCCGGAGGACGCCGCGGCGGGCGTGGTGCCGCCGGGCTTCGCGGCCGGGGCGCCCGAGGGCGCGGCGCCGGTCGGCTTGTCGGCCTCGATGGCGGCGCGCAGCTTGCGCGCGACCGGAGGCTCGATCGTGGATGAGGGGGACTTCACGAACTCGCCGAGCTCCTTGAGCTTCGCGAGTGCGAACTTGCTGTCGACGCCGAGTTCAGCGGCGATCTCGTGCACGCGTGGTTTACCAGCCACAATTCTCCTGTCAGGGTCGGTCCGCCCTGGCAGGGCAGACCACTAGTCGCGGACGGGTCTCATTTCGAGCCGTTCACTTTGTTTCCATAGCCGTTCAGCCGTTTCTCGAGGGTCTGCGTATTCTCTGCTTCCGGGAATTCCATTGCAGCGGACACACGGAGCGCACGGGCGAAGGCGCGTCTCCGCAGAGCGGTGTCCACGCACTCCAGCGCCGGATGCACCCATGCACCCCGCCCCGGCAGCACGGCCCGCTCGTCGAAGACGAGCTCACCGTTCCGGATTGCCACCCTGAGCAGGGCGGTGCGAGATGCACGAGCGCGGCAACCGACACACGTTCGTACGGACTCCATCTTACACCTCGGATCTACGGCGCTTGTTCGCGAGCGACGGGAGGCTTCGTCTCCGTCGCTTCGCGTCCTCGCTCAGCCTTGACCCGTGACGCATCAACGCGACCGCGTCGCATTGCTCCGTCACGCGTCGAGAATCGAGTCCGGCTGGATGTCGATCTTGGCGCCGGTGAGCTTGGCGGCGAGGCGGGCGTTCTGCCCCTCCTTGCCGATCGCGAGCGACAGCTGGTAGTCGGGGACCAGGGCACGGACGGCCTTGGTGCCGGAGTCGAGCACGAACGCACTGGTCACCTTCGCGGGCGACAGCGCGTGCGCGACGAACGTGGCCAGGTCCTGGTGGTAGTCGACGATGTCGATCTTCTCCCCCGCCAGCTCCTCGGTGACCGCTCGGACCCGGCGGCCCATCTCGCCGATGCACGCGCCCTTGGCGTTGATGGCGGGGTCGTTCGCCTTCACCGCGATCTTGCTGCGGTGCCCGGCCTCGCGGGCCAGCGCGACGATCTCGACCAGGCCCGCCGCGATCTCCGGCACCTCGAGCGCGAACAGCTTGCGCACGAGTCCGGGGTGCGTGCGGGACACGGTGATCGCCGGGCCCTTCATCCCCTTGGCGACCGAGGTCACGTACACGCGGATGCGGGTGCCGTGCGCGTACTCCTCGCCGGGGACCTGTTCCTCGGGCGGGAGGATCGCCTCGACGGATCCGAGGTCGACGTGGATCATGCGCGGGTTCGGCCCCTGCTGGATCACGCCGGCGACGATGTCGCCCTCCTTGCCGCGGAACTCTCCGAGCACGGCGTCGTCGGCGATGTCGCGGAGCCGCTGGCCGATGACCTGCTTGGCGGCGAACGCCGCGATGCGGCCGAAGTCGTCCGGCGTCGAGTCCTCCTCGCCGATGATCGCGCCCTCGTCGTCGCGCACCGGAACCATCACGGTCACGTGTCCGGTCTTGCGGTCGAGGTCGACGCGGGTGCCCTCGGTCAGCACGCCCTCCTGGGAGTCGTGCTTGGCGTAGGCGGTCAGGACGGCCTGCTCGATGATCGCGACCAGCTCGTCGAAGGGAATCTCCTTCTCCCGCTCGATCGTGCGCAGCAACCCGAGATCGATATCCATGACGGCCTCCCTGTTCAGCTCTCGTCGGCGCACACCCGCACGCACGACATCCGTACAACGATACCCTGGCCGAGCCCCCTCGCGAAGTCCCCCCGGTCGCCGGGTCGGAGAGGGACGGCGAGGACGCCCCGAGGAGGACGAGTGCCCGAGTTCGACACGATCGTGATCGGCGCCGGCATGTCCGGCGCGACCGCAGCACGGCTGCTCACCGACGCCGGACGGCGCGTGGTGGTGCTCGAGGCGCGGAACCGGATCGGCGGTCGCATGCACACCGACCGCACCGCGGGCTTCTCCGTGGACCTCGGCGCGTCCTGGATCCACGGGATCGAGGACTCCCGCCTGTGGGAGCTCGCGCAGGCGCTGGAGGTGCCGACGATCGAGTTCACCGTGGGCAGCTTCCAGGCGGGCGGGCGCCCCATCGCCGACTTCGACGGCGACGGGAACCGGATGTCGGCGACCGCGAGCGCGCGGTGGGTCGCCGACGTCGACACGGCCGATCGCGCCCTGGAGGAGGCGATCTCCCGCTCCGCGCCCGGCGACACCTACCTCGACGTGACGGAGCGCGCCCTGGACGCGCTCGAGCGCCGTGCGGGCGCCCTGGATCCCGAACGCATCGACGAGATCCGCGAATTCTTCCGGCACCGCGTCGAGGAGCAGTGCGGCGCGTGGATCGGCGACCTCGACGCGCACGGGCTCGACGAGGACACGATCGACGGCGACGAGGTGGTGTTCCCCCGGGGCTACGACGAGCTTCCGCAGCGCATCGCGGCAGGGCTGGACGTGCGGCTCGAGCACGTGGTGCGACGGATCGCGCGCGCCGCGGACGGCGTGCGCGTCGAGACCGATCACGGGGTCTTCACCGCGGCGCAGGCGGTCGTCACCGTACCGCTCGGCGTGCTGAAGGCGGGCGCGATCTCCTTCGAGCCGCCCCTGCCCGCGGAGGTCGCGGATCCGATCGCGCGGCTCGGCATGGGCGTGTTCAACAAGATGTTCCTGCAGTTCCCCGAGCGCTTCTGGGCAGACGGCGTCTACGCGATCCGCGCTCTCGGCGAGCCCGGCGAGCACTGGCACTCCTGGTACGACGTGTCCGCGATCAGCGGCCGGCCCACCCTCCTGACGTTCGCCGCGGGTCCCTTCGGAAGGCACGCGCAGACGCTCACCGACGACGAGTCGGCGGCCGATGCGGTGGCCGCCCTGAGAAGGCTGTACGGCGCGGCCGTCCCGGATCCGGTCGCCCGCTGGATCACGCGCTGGGGCGAGGATCCGTTCTCGCACGGCTCGTACTCGCACGTCGCGACCGGATCCTCGCACGAGGACCACGACGCCCTCGCGGGCCCGGTGGACGGCGTGCTGCACTTCGCCGGCGAGGCCACCTGGGGCGAGGAGCCCGCGACGGTCGGCGGCGCCTACGCGTCCGGCGTGCGCGCCGCGGAGCGGATCCTGGGGCGCCCCGTCGACCTCGTCGCCTTCGCCGAGGGGATCCGCCGCTCCGAGGTGTGAGCAGCGCGGTACCGCTCGCGGCGCTTTGGTCCTACAGTGCTGTCATGGAGGCCGTGCTGGGGGCTCCGACAACCCGGGAACCGTGGACGACCGGCACGATCGTCGAGGCGGTGCCGACGTGCGCGCCGTGATCGCGCCGCTCGGCGCCGAGCCGTCGGGCCGTGCGCTGGACGCACTCACCCCACGCGAGCTCGACGTGCTCGCGCTCATGTCCGAGGGCTGGTCGAACGCAGCGATCGGCGGACACCTGTTCCTCTCCGAGCGCACCGTCGAGACGCACATCGGCGCCATCTTCGCCAAGCTCGGCATCGAGGACTCCCCCGACGGCAATCGTCGCGTCCGCGCCATCCTCGCGTACCTGCAGACCCGCGCCCCCTGAGCCTCCTCCATCTCCGAGTCGTCCCCGCCAGCGGACCCCAGGGGCTCCTGTGGCGGGGACGACTCGGAAGTGGGAGGTCCTTGTTCAGGCGGAGGGCGCGGAGGGGGCGGAGGGGGCGGACCCGAACCGGTTGACCGCGCCGATGAGGCGGAAGAGGCTCCCGACCGAGCGCTGATCGAGGTGCAGCGAAAGCCGCGGCAGGTCCACGAGGTCCTTGTCGGCGAGCTCGACGGGCTGCGGACCGCAGGCCTCGATGCGACCGGAGGACAGCATCGATCCGAACTGCTCGTTCAGCTGCGCGACCTCGTCGGCGGTCGGCTCCGCACGCAGACGGAGCACGAGCAGGTCCCCCACCCACCGCAGCGAGTCGTAGTTGCGCCAGAATCCGGCGACGACAGCGGCCGCCTCGGTCACGGAGTCGGTGATCCGCACGCGGTCGAAGTCGCCGGGCGAGATCACTCCGGTCGGCGCGAGGTCCTCCTGCACGAAGCGCTCGAGGCCCCGCCAGAACGTTCCTCCCGGCTCGTCCAGCAGCACGATCGGCATGGGCTCCGCCTTGCCGGTCTGCTGCAGCGTGAGCAGTTCGAACATCTCGTCCAGGGTCCCGAAGCCTCCTGGCAGGCAGATGAATCCGCGGGACTCCTTCATGAGCATGAGCTTGCGCGTGAAGAAGTACTTCATGGCGACGACGTGCTCCTGCTCGGCGACGATCGTGTTGGCCTTCTCCTCGAACGGGAGCCGGATCGAGACGCCGAGCGAGCGCGCGGGGCCCGCGCCCTCCGCGGCGGCCTGCATGATCCCGGGGCCTGCACCGGTCACCACCATCCAGCCCTCCGCGGCGAGCGCGGCCGCCACGTCGCGCGCCTGCCGGTACAGCGGATCATCCTGCGCGGTGCGGGCGGATCCGAAGACCGTGACCTTCGAAACCCCGCGGAAGGGAGCGAAGAGCCGGAATGCGTCGCGCATCTCCGAGAGGGCGGCCGTGACGATCTTCAGATCCAGCCGATCGGTGCCGTCCTCGCCGAGCAGCAGGGCGGTCCGCAGCATCCGCAGCACGAGTCGTCGGTCGGCGCGCACGCCGGCATCGTCGAGCACGGCGTTGATCTCGGCCCTGAGGGCGGGAGGCAGGATCTCGTCGGTCATGCCTCCAGCGTGTCACGCCCCGGATGGCGGCGGGCACCGCCGCGCGGAGCAGCCGGAGCCCGTGGCGTTCAGTCCGCAGCGGGCCAGGGCATCGGACGCTCCGGCAGGCGCGCACTGTCGTCGGGGAGGTGCGGCAGCGGCTCGCCACCGGCGCGGATGCACAGCCAGCGCAGCTCGCCCGGGCTGTCCGGACGCGCGCGCCAGGTGCGCGGCACGCCCTGGCCGACGCGCACCACCGAGCCGGGCCCGACCTCGACGACGTCGTCGCCGACACCCATCTGGCCGCGACCGGCGAGGAACACGTAGAGCTCCTCGATCCGGGCATGCGTGTGCCAGTACCCGGCCTCTTCACCGGGGACCAGGGCGTTGGCGGTCATGCCGATGTACTGCATCGTGAGCTCGTGGTCGACGACGCGCCGGCCGTCGCGCGAGCGCGTCTCATCGAAGCCGCCGTGGAAGGCCCGCCACTCGTCGGGGCTCCCGATGCTCATGACCTCGTAGTCGCTCATGCGTGCTCCTCCTCGTCCGCGCTCCGGCGCGCTCCCTCGCCGCCGCTCCAGGACCGGAGCCAGCGATCCCCCTCACGGGCGTACACGATGCGGGTGTGCCGGCGATCCACCGAGCCCTGCCAGAACTCGATCCGGCTCGGGACGATCCGCCAGAGCGCCCAGTCGCCGTCGACGACCCCGGCGCGCGCCGTCGCCGAACGCGCCGCGAGATCGGCCGCGCTCTCCCCCGCGGGGGCCTCGACGACCGGCCCGCGCACCCGCACGGCGCGCAGCACCGGCTGCCACCAGAAGTTCAGCGCGGCCGCGGGGTTCGCCGCGAGCTGACGACCCTTGGCGGAGGAGCGCGTTCCCGCGAAGGCCCAGCCGCGCTCGTCGACGTCCTTGAGGATGAGCGTCCGCGCATCCGGAACACCGTCCGCGTCGACCGTCGCCAGCGTCGCGACATGCGGCTCGGCGACCCCCGCCTCGGCGGCGGCGGTGATCCAGTTCAGGAACAGGGCGAGCGGATCATCCGGCACCGATTCCGGATGCAGCGCCGGTGCGGATCCGGTGAGAGACGGGCGTTCCCGCAACCAGGCGGCCGGCGTCGTATCCATGTCCCCATCCTGCAGGACGCGCGTCCTGCAGGAGTCTCAGTGCCCCGCGCGCCGCGCCACCGCCGCACGGATCTCGTCGTGCGGGAGCGCGACGCTCTCGTGACCGTCGCGGCCGATCATGTCCTCCGCCGCGACGAGCGCGTTCCACACCGCCTCGTCGACCGCCTGCACCGCGGCGGTGAGGAACGGATCCATCCGCCCCCAGGGCACGAAGCGCAGCTGCTCGTACCCGGCGCGCTCATCGGAGGGGAACACCGAGCTCAGCGCCCCGGAGTTCGCCGTGGACAGGGCCAGCACGATGTCACCCGAGAAGTGGCTGCCCGCGGTGCCGCTGCGACCGAGCCCCAGCGCGCCCCGGCGGGCGAGCGCCGCGCACTGGCCCGGCAGCAGCGGGGCGTTCGTGGCGATGACGACGATCGCGGAACCGGCTCCGCCCACCGCGCGCGCCGCTGCCCGATCCTGCGCGAACCAGTCGGAGTCCATCGGGTTCGGCGCCGCGGTCCGCTGCCCGAGCGGGAAGCCGTCCAGGCGCAGTTCCGCGCGCGAGCCGAAGTTCGCCTGGATGAGCGCGGCGACCACGTACTCGTCCTCGTCGTGGCGCACCGCTCGGGAGGCCGTGCCCGTGCCGCCCTTGAAGCCGTAGCAGTTCATGCCGGTGCCTCCGCCGACGTTCCCCTCCGCGATCGGCCCCGCGGTCGCCGCATCCAGCGCCTGGACCGCGTGCTCCGGCTGCACGTGGGCTCCGTTGATGTCGTTGAGATACCCGTCCCAGGTCTCCCCGACGACCGGCAGCAGCCATTGCGCGGCCAGGTCGGGGCGGTTCGCGGCGAGCCAGGCATCGACGCCGGCGTGCACCGGGCCCACCGCATGCGAGTTCGTGATCGCGATCGGCAGGGCGAGGGAACCGGACTCGTCGATCCAGCTGCGGCCGGTGAGCTCGCCGTTGCCGTTGAAGGAGTGCACGGCCGCCGCGCATGCATCGCCCACGCCGCCGCGCCCGCGAGGCAGGATCGCAGTCACTCCGGAGCGCACCGCGTGCGCACCCTCCCCCGCGATGAGCGTCGTGAATCCGACCTCGAGGCCGGGGACATCCGTGACCGCGTTCAGCGCGCCGGCCTCGCCATCGAAGGCGATGCCGAGATCGCGGGCGCGCGGGCGCCCTTCCAGGTGCGGCGGGGAGGGATGCGACGTCATGGCGTCTCCGATCTGCTTTGAACGAGCGTTCAGAAGTTTAAGGCAGATATCACTCATTTGCTTGACATGATCCGATCGACGCTCTTGAATCACTGTTCAAGCGCCGTAGTTGTCCCGAAGCTGCGGCGGATCGAACCAGGAGCCGATGATGCCACGACCCACCCCCGCCGATTCCGCGGTCGCCACTCCGGCGGACGCCGCCCTGACCGGCGGCACCACTCTCGCCCGCCGCCGACTGGGGGTCTGGGCGATCGTCTTCTTCGTGATCTCCGCCGCGGCGCCCCTCACCGTCGTCGTCAGCGCCGCCCCCACCGACTTCCGCCTCGCCGGGATCGGCGGCCCCGGCGCCATGCTCGCCTCGGGCATCGTGCTGATGCTGTTCGCGGTGGGTTTCACCGCGATGTCGCGCTACGTGCGCAACGCCGGGGCGTTCTACATCTACGGCGCGAAGGGGCTCGGAAAGCCGATCGGGATCGGGATCGTCTTCGTCACGATCTTCTCCTACGCCGCACTCTGCATCTGCTTCTACGGTTTCGTCGGTTTCTTCGGCGAGATGACGTTCTCCGCCCTGTTCGGGATCGAGCTGCCGTGGACGGTCTACGCCCTCCTCGCCCTCCTCGCGGTCGGCATCCTCGGCTATCGCAAGATCGACGTGGGCGCGAAGGTGCTCGCCGTCCTGCTCACCGCCGAGGTCGCGATCCTGCTGGTCCTCGCAATCGGCGTGCTCGCGCAGGGCGGTCCTGAGCCGATCTCATTCGCCGCGTTCGCGCCGCAGAACGTGTTCTTCGCCGCGGGCAGCGGGGCGCTGTTCGTCTTCGGCTTCGGCGCCTACCTCGGCTTCGAGAGCACGGCGATCTACACCGAGGAGGCGATCCGCCCCACCCGCACGGTGCCGATGGCGACCTATATCGCGATCGCATTCCTCGGGGTCTTCTACGCCTTCACGTTCTGGATCCTCACGGTCGCCTTCGGCGTGGAGGGCGTGCTCAAGCTCGCGCAGGAGGACACCTTCCAGGACATGGTGTTCAACGCCGGCGAGCAGTACCTGGGTCTCTGGGCGTCGATCACGATGCGCATCCTCATCGTCACGAGCTTCTTCGCCTGCCTGCTCGCATTCCACAACGCCTGCACCCGCTACCTGTTCTCGATCGGCCGCGAGCGGTTGCTCCCCGCCTGGCTCGCCCGCACGCAGATCAAGACCCAGGCGCCGCACCACGCGAGTCTCGTGATGAGCATCATCTCGCTCGCCGCGATCGTGATCACGCTCGCCTCGGGAGCGGATCCGTTCCTCGGTTTCGCCCTGCCGGTGTATTCGGTGGGCGTCGCGGGCCTCGTGTTCGCGCAGGCGGTCGCGGCGATCGCCGTCGTCGGCTTCTTCCTGCGCGATCGCCGAGGGCACAGCGCCTGGCGCGTGATCGTCGCGCCGGCGCTCGGCGCGATCGGCCTGATCGCGGGATGGATCCTCATCGCGGCGAACTTCAGCCTCGTCTCCGGCATCGAGGGCCCGATCAACATCGCCCTGCTGGCGGCGACCCCCGTCCTGTTCCTGGCCGGGATCGTGATCGGCTTCGTGCTCAAGGCGCGCAATCCCCGGCACTATGCTGAGCTGACCACGGTGCTCGTGGACGACGAGGGCTGAGCGCCGGGATCCGGACGCCGCGGCTCCGACAGCCCGCAGGAAGGGGTCGCCGTGCCGGCACCGCACAAGCACAGCGCACGCCGTGCCGAGCTCATCTCGGCCACCCGCCGCGTCGCCGGCCGGAGCGGACTGAACGCCACGAACGTGCGCGCGGTCGCGGCTGAGGCGTCGGTGAGCGCCGGCAGCGTGCTCTACTACTTCCCCAGCTTCGACGACCTCATGTACGCGACCGTCGAGGGCGTGCTGGAGGAGATGTACGAGCACCGCAGGGTGATCGCGGAGCAGGAGCCGGAGCCGATCCGTCGGCTCGCGAAGCTGGTCGAGGCGGGCGTGCCCGATGAGATCAGCGACCATCTGCGCATGGCGTACGAGAGCATCCCGCTGCTGCGCGAGCAGCCCCAGTACCGTCCGCTGCATCGCTCGATCGTGGAGCGCCAGGTGGGCCTCTACCGATCCACGATCGAGATCGGGGCGGCGCTCGGCGTCTTCCATCCCGCGGCGGAGCTCACCGTGATCGCGCGCAACATCGTCGCGCTCGAGGACGCCTACGACCTGTACCCGCTGATCGGCCTCGAGCACGGCGCAAGCACCTATCGCGCGAACATCCTCTCCTACGCGTCACTCGCGCTGGGCTGCGAGATCACCGCGGAGTGACCCTCGCGCAGGAGGAAGGCCCCGGGATCCGATTCGGATCCCCGGGGCCTTCCTCCATGCAGGGCGAGGCGGCGGTCAGCGCACGGTGAGCGCCTGCAGGGCCTCCGCGAGGGAAAGCGTGTCGCGCTCTCCGCTGCGACGGTCCCACAGCTCGACCTGGCCGTCGGCGGCGCCGCGGCCCACCACGAGCACGCGCGGCACGCCCACGAGCTCGGCGTCGCCGAACTTGACCCCGGGCGAGACCTTGGGACGGTCGTCGTAGAGCACGTCGAGGCCCGCGGCCTCGAGCCGGGCGGCGGCGTCCGCAGCCACGTCGAACGCGACCTGGTCGCGGCCGGCCGCCACGACATGCACGTCGAACGGCGCGACGGAGGCCGGCCAGATGAGCCCCTTCTCGTCGTTGTTGAGCTCGGCGATGATCGCGAGGATGCGAGTCACGCCGATGCCGTAGGAGCCCATCGTGACGGTCACGAGCTTGCCGTTCTCGTCGAGCACCTTGAGCCCGAGCGCGTCGGCGTACTTGCGACCGAGCTGGAAGACGTGGCCGATCTCCATGCCGCGCGCGAGATGCACGGGACCGGATCCGTCGGGCGCGGGATCGCCCTCGCGCACGTTGGCGATCTCCACGATGCCGTCGGCGGAGAAGTCACGGCCCGCGATCACGGAGTGCGCATGCTTCTGGTCGATGTTCGCGCCGGTGATCCAGCTCGTGCCCTCGACGACGCGGGGGTCGAGCAGGTACCTGATTCCGGTCGCGGACTCGTCGCCGAGGATCGCGCCCGTGGGCGACCACGGGCCGATGTAGCCCTTGACCAGCAGCGGGTGCTTCTCGAAGTCGTCGGGGGTCGCGGCCTCGACCTCGGCCGGGGCGAAGGCCACCTCCGCGCGCTTCTCGTCGACCTCGCGGTCGCCGGGGATGCCGACGACGACGAGCTCGCGGGAGCCGTCGAGATGCGTGAGCGCGAGCACGACGTTCTTCAGGGTGTCGGCCGCCGTGAACTCGCCCTCGAGGTTCGCGTTCACGTGCGACACGAGCGTCTCGATCGTGGGCGTGTTCGGCGAGTCGAAGATCACGGGGGCGCCGTCCGCGTCGAACGGGAGAGCTGCGGGGATCGCGGTCGTATACGCCTCGACGTTGGCCGCGTAGCCACCCTCGGAGCGCACGAAGGTGTCCTCGCCGACGGGGGTCGGGTGCAGGAACTCCTCGCTGCGGGATCCGCCCATGGCGCCGGCGTCGGCCTGCACGATGACGTACTCCAGGCCGAGGCGCTGGAAGATGCGCTCGTAGGCGTCGCGCTGCGCCTGGTAGCTGACGTCGAGGCCGGCATCGCTGGCGTCGAAGGAGTAGGCGTCCTTCATGGTGAACTCGCGGCCGCGCAGGAGGCCGGCGCGGGGCCGGGCCTCGTCGCGGTACTTGTCCTGGATCTGGTAGATCGTCAGCGGCAGATCCTTGTACGACGAGTACAGGTCCTTCACGAGCAGCGTGAACGCCTCCTCGTGCGTGGGCGCGAGCAGGTAGTCACCGCCCTTGCGGTCCTGGAGGCGGAACAGCAGGTCGCCGTATTCCTCCCAGCGACCGGACGCCTCGTATGCCTCACGCGGCATGAGCGCCGGGAAGTGCACCTCCTGGGCGCCTGCGGCGGCCATCTCCTCGCGGACGACCTTCTCGATGCGCGCCTTGACGCGCAGGCCCAGTGGGAGCCAGGCGAAGATGCCCGACGCCTGCGGTCGGATGTATCCGGCGCGGATCAGCAGCTTGTGGCTCGCGACCTCGGCGCCGGCCGGGTCTTCGCGGAGCGTGCGGAGGAAGAAGTTCGAGAGACGTGTGACCACCACGCAAGTCTACTGACGACGATCGCCCCGCCTGTGCGGGTTGCAGAGGCGGGGCGATCGGTCGGAACGGATCAGTTCAGCGCGCGCGTGGTCGCCGGGATGACGCCGCCGCGGTAGATCTCCGCCGCGTTGTCCTGCAGCGCGGTGAGCGCGACGCGCTGCGGCAGCGGGCCGAAGGAGATGCGGGCGGCGCCGAGCGCCTCGTACTCGGTCGAGGTGAGCGCACCCGGCAGGCCGATCACGCTGACCTTGCCGTGCCCGATCCCGTCGACGAGGGCGCGGGTGGTGTCGGCGTCGAGGATGCCCGGCACGAACACGCAGGTGGCGCCGGCGTCCAGGAAGGCCCGCCCGCGCTCGATCGCGTCGGCCAGGGACTCCGCGACGGGGCGACCGCCGCCCCGGACGAACGCGTCGGTGCGCGCGTTCAGCACGAAGGGGACGCCCTCGGCCTCGCCCGCACGGATCATCGCCTCGACATCGGCGGCCGCCTGGGCGAGGGGGCGCAGCCGGTCCTCGACGTTCGCGCCGACGATGCCGGCTCCGATCGCGAGGCGCACGGTCTCCCCCGGGTCGCCGTAGCCGTCGTCGAGGTCGGCGGTCACCGGCAGCTCGACCGCGGCGGCGATGCGACCGGCCATGTCGAGCATGAGCTCGCGCGGGATCGCGCCGTCGGCGTACCCGAAGGACGAGGCGATGGCGTGGCCCGCGGTGGCGATGGCCGTGGTCTCGGGCAGGGCGGCGATCGCCTGGGCGGAGACGACGTCCCACACGTTCACGACGCGGAGGATCTCGGGGGCCGCGTACAGCGCGGCGAGGGTGCGGGCCTTGTCGGCGGAGGTGGTCATGGACACAACGCTAATACCCGGCTCGGACGCGGAGGGCGGCCTAGGCTGAACCCATGCCGCAGCGCCGATCGCACGTCGCCCCGTCCGCCGCACAGAGCGAGCTCGCCACCGCGCTCGCGGCGATGCGCACCGAGATCGATGCGCCGACCGGATTCCCGCCCGAGGCCCTCGCGGAGGCCGCCTCCGCCACCGCTCCGGCGCCCGAGCTGGACCTGCGCGACATCGCGTTCGCCACGTTGGACCCGGCCGGATCCATGGATCTCGATCAGGCCTTCCAGATCGAGCGGGCCGGATCCGGCTACACCGTCCGCTATGCGATCGCGGACGTCCCGTCGTTCGTGACGCCGGGCGGCGCGCTCGACGAGGCGGCCCGCGCCCGCGGCGAGACCCTGTACGCGGCGGACGGCACGATCCCGCTGCATCCGCCCGTGCTGAGCGAGGATCGCGCCTCGCTGCTGCCGGATCGGGACCGACCCGCACTCGTGTGGACCTTCACCCTGGACGCGGCCGGAGCGGTGACCGGCACTCGTCTGGAACGCGCGCTGATCCGCTCCCGCGCGAAACTGGACTACGTCACGACCCAGGCGGATCTCGACGCCGGCAGGGACACCCCGGCCGCGCTCCTCCCGGAGGTCGGGCGCCTGCGTCTGGAACAGGAGGCGCAGCGGGGAGGCGCGAGCCTGAATCTGCCGGACGACGAGGTCGTGCGCAAGGACGACGGCAGCTACGCGATCGAGCGCCGCACGCCGCTGCCGATCGAGGACTGGAACGCGCAGCTCTCGCTCATGACCGGCATGGCGGCAGCGCAGCTCATGCTGCAGGCGAAGGCCGGCATCTTGCGGATCATGCCGCAGCCCGACGACGCCGCGTTCGATACCTTCCGCCGGCAGACCGAGGCGCTCGGCGTGCCGTGGACGGCCGGCCGCTACGGCGACTACCTGCGCGGCCTCGACCGGGACGACGCGCGAACCCTGCCGATCCTGGAAGCGGCGTCCGCACTGTTCCGCGGCGCGGGGTACGTGGCGTTCGACGGCGAGGTCCCCGCGCAGGCGACGCAGGCCGCGATCGCCGCGCCCTATGCGCACGCCACCGCGCCGCTGCGTCGTCTCGTCGACCGCTGGTCCCTCGCGATCTCGCTCGCGGTGAGCCGTGGCGAGGAGATCCCCGCGTGGGTGCGCGAGAGCATGGACCGGATTCCCGATCTGATGCGCGCGTCGGCGCAGCGATCGTCCACGCTGAACTCGCGCACGCTCGATCTCGTGGAGGCCGCGGTGCTGGCGCCGCACGTCGGCGAGACCTTCGCCGCCGTCGTGATCCGGCGCAACGGCGAGCGCGGCACCGTGCAGATCGCGGATCCGCCCGTGACCGCGTCGATGGCGCTGCCGGACTCGGCGGTCACGGGCGCGACCATCCCGGTGGTGCTGAACTCCGTCGACGTCGCGAAGGGACAGGCGAGCTTTGCCGTCGTCTGAGGGCTCCGCGGACGTCGTGACTGCGTGGCTCCGCAGCCACGCGCACCGTCTGCGCACGCTCGATCCGGATGACGACGACGACACGGACCTCGAGCCGCTTCTCGGCATCGTCGGCGACGCGCGCGTCGTCGCGATCGGCGAGTCGATGCACCGCGTGCACGAGTTCTTCGCCCTGCGCCACCGCGTCTTCCGGTTCCTGCATCGCCGTGCCGGCTTCACGGCCCTGGTGACGGAGAGCGGACTGCCGGAGGGGACGCGCGTCGACGAGTGGATCCGCACCGGACGCGGCGGCCTGCGGGACACCCTGCGCGACGGGGTCTCCTACCGGTTCGGCGCCTGCCAGGAGATGCTCGACCAGCTCACCTGGATGCGCGAGCGCACCGCGATGGGGCACTCCGCCCCGCGCTGGTACGGGATGGATCTGCCCGACTCCTCGGCGAGCGCGCTGCCGGGGATCCTCGCCGCGCTCGACGTGCTCGACGAGGCCGATCCGCATTACGCCGCGCACATCCGCGAGACGCTGCTGCCGCTGTTCGGGTATCTCCCCGAGGACCGGACAGGGCTGGCGCAGGCGGCGCCGTCGATCCGCGCGTATCTGGCGCTGCCTGCGCCTGACCGCGCAGTCATCACGGTCGGCATCGCCGATCTCGCCGCACGCATCGGCGCACGGCGGCGCGAGCAGATCGCGGCGCTCGGCGACGGCGCCGTGGCGCAGCAGCGGGTCGACGTCGCGATCCGCGCCGCCGAGAGCGCCCGCGCGGCCGACGCCTTCCTGCAGGCGATGACCGCGGGACCCACCCGCACCTGGCCCGCCGCGAACATCCGCGACGCGTGGATGGCCGAGACGGTGGAATGGGTCCTGCAGCGGGAGCCCCGCATCGTGGTCGCGGCGGCCAACGGGCATGTGCAGCGCACCCCGTTCTCCGCTCCCCCGTTCGTCCCGGATCCGATGACAACCATGGGCGGGCACCTGGCCGATCGGCTCGGCGACGACCTCGTGGTGATCGGGACGACGTTCGGCGGCGGTGAGCAATGGCTGCACCGCCCCGATCCTGCGGATCTGCCGGGGCACTCCCGCCCCTTCGTCGCGCCGCTCGCATCTCTCGATCCGTCCAGCCTGGACGCGGCGCTCGAGCGTTCAGGCATCGACGATGCCGTCATCGACCTGCGCACCGCCCCGGATGCGGCGGCCATCGCGCTCGACGCCACGACCGGGTGGCACAACGGCGACGTGGTCCAGCCGGGCCGCGCGCGCGACGCGTTCGACGCGGTGGCCTTCATCCGGTCGGTGACCCCCTGGCGGACCTGGATCGACGACCGGGGGCTGGATCGGCGCTGAGGGTTGCCGATGGTGGATCAGATCCCATCCGAGATCGGCGTCCCCGCAGACACCGAGCGCGTTCTGCGCGCGATGTGGTGAACGACGGGTTTCGATCCGCACAGATCTCACTCGCTCGAAGTTCTCCCCCGATCCTGGATCATCTCTCTGAATGTCGGTGGTGTCCGAGAGAATAGAGCATGGAACTTTTCACCGACATCGACGCACAGGTTCTGACCCTGCGCGCGCTGCTCGGTGACGCTCTCGAACCGACCGGCCTCGTCGCCCTCATCGAGGGACTCGACGACGCGCAGGCGGTCGATGCGATCACGGCGGCGACGGCGCTGATCCAGGGCGGAGAGAGGATCCGAGCGGCGGCCACCGGTGTCATCGCGGCCCGTTCATCCCGCGAAGCCGGGCAGGCCGGGCTCGCGCAGTCCCGCGGGCACAGGAATGCCGCTTCGCTCGTGCAGGAGATCACGGGGTTGACGAAGGCCGAGGCCAGCCGGCAGGTGCGCATCGGCGAATCGCTCCTCGCCTCGGCGGCCACGACGGTTCACTCAGACCTCGCGGCCGGCGACCCGTCTTCGGGCGACGAATCGACTCGCGCGGAGAATCCGGCCGCCCCCTGGCACGCCGGACTCGATCGGGCTCTGCTCGATGGGCGGATCACTTCGGCGCAGCACGACGCCATCCGCCAGGGGCTCGCAGATCCGCCCTTCGTCGATGAGAAGACGGACGGGCACGACGAGACGCAGCACGACGCGCTCATGCGCGAGTTGTGGGAGGTCGCCGCTGATCAGCTCATCGGCGCGGCGGTGCACGACACTCCTGAGATGCTGGGCTCTGCGGCTCGCTCGATCCGCGACCGGCTCGACCCCGACGGCGCGGCCCGACGGTTCCAGGACCGGTACACGCGCCGCTCGTTCCGCGTCTGGACCACTGCCGACGGTCACAAACGGGGCGCGATCGACTTCGACGATGAGGGATTCGCCTGGGCGACCACCATCATCTCCAACGCCATGCGCCCGCGGACCGGCGGTCCTCGCTTCGTCGATGCCGAGGAGAAGGCCCGCGCGCAGGCGCTGACCGATGACCCTCGCACGAACGACCAGCTCACCTACGACCTGTTCCTCGACCTGCTCCGCACAGGGGCTCTCGCCGACGTCCCGGCCGTGTTCGGCGCACGACGGGCGGGAGTCCGCGTCGTCCAGATCGTGAACGGCGACGGCATCGCGGATCCGATCGCACACACGGAGGATCACCTGCACTCCTTCCCCGCCGCAGTCGCCGAGCAGCAGAAATGCGAGGCCGGCGCCGTCACGGTCGAGGTCGATGCCCGGGGGAACCCGCTCGACGTCGGCCGGGAGCATCGCCTCTTCACACCCAAGCAGCGTGTGGCGCTCGCCGTCCGGGACGGCGGATGCCGATGGACCGGCTGCGACCGTCCGGCGTCCTTCGGCGAGGCGCATCACATCGACGAGTGGGTCCGCGACGACGGTCGCACCGACATCGACCGCGGCATTCTGCTGTGCCGGTTCCATCACATGCAGCTGCACCACGGCGGCTGGCGGATCACCCGCCACGAGAAGGAGGACTTCCTCCTCCATCACCCTCGCGGGCAGACCTTCGCGCTCCCACCCAGACCTGCCCTCCGATACGCCTGGACCGGAGTCGAACCATGGCGGAAGCGATTCGGGGTGGCGGCATGACGGGAGGCACAGCCGGCGACGCAGACGACGCAGACAACTCCCGAGGAAGGGCCCGAATCGAGATCCTCCGGCGGGTTGCCACCGGGGCCGTGTGTGATCAGCCCCGGGCCCGCGTGATCAGGCCCAGGTGATCAGTCCCGGGCCCGCGTGATCAGGCCCGCGTGATCAGGCCCACGTGATCAGTCCCGGGCCCAGGTGATCTCCTCGCGACCGGCCCGCTCACGGCTCGTGCCTGCGGAGGAGACCTCCCCGGGGGCGTGGGTGGCGCGGCCGAACGCCGTCATGGTGGTGACCTCCCAATGGGGCGGGATCTGGAACTCGGCCGTGAGCGCGTCGCGATCGAACGCACGGAACTGGTGCGCGTCGAGCCCGAGATGAAGGCCCTGGACCGTCATGTGCGCGACGGCCTGGCCGAGGTCGTAGTGGGCGAACTCCGAGTACTCCCAGTCCACGGTGCCCTCGACCCGCACATGTGCGCAATTCACGACCAGCAGCGAGGCATCGGGCGCCCACATCGACGAGCTCCGCGCGAGATGCGGAACGAGCCGCCGGTGGACCTCGTCGCCCCGACGGGCGACGACGAACATCCAGGGCTGACCGTTCCCCGCGGACGGCGCCATGCGTGCCGCGTCCAGCAGCGAATCGACGTGCGCGGCGCTGACCTCGAACTCCGGGTCGAAACCCACGGGACTGAATCTCCCGGCCAGCGCCGGGTGCACGCCGGGAACAGTCGGGACCTCGCAGATCGTCATGTACCCAGTCTGGCGCGGGTCGCCGTCCGCAGGCGCACACCGCCCCCGCCGGCGTCCTGGCTACCGGTGCGCCTCGAGTTACGCCGGCACAGCAGAGGTGGTCATGACGAGCAGCTGCGGATCCGTCAGATCCAGCGACACCCTGATCGACGCGAACTCCGCGAGCGACGACACATGCGTGCCGCCGCAGAGGATCGACGCCGTCCCCTCGGGCAGCCCGCACATCCAGCGGCGGCGGTCCACGATCGTCTCGCCGTCGACCTCGATCCGGCTCGCCGCGGCGGACGCGACCCAGGCTGCGAGCTGCGCGTTGATGCGCTCCTCGCGTTCCGTCAGGGACGCGGCGAATCCCTCGGTGTCGAAACCGGCCTTGCGCAGGCTCTTGCCGAGCCGGTACTCGTCGACCGAGCCGTTCTCGCCGATGAAGCTCGTCTGGTTCGCGCGGCCCTCGAAATCGGGATTGCCGAGCGCATCGGATCCGGGATCCTTGCGCCACAGATCCGCGACCGCGAGGTCCAGGGCCAGAGAGGCGAGATGACAGGCGGTGTGCCCGCGACTCAGCCCCGCACGGCGCTCCGCGTCGACGGTGGCCTCAGCCGCGGCGCCCGCGGCGAGCGCCGCGGGAACGGCCTCGACCCGGTGCCCGACGAGCCATGTCCAGCCCTCCGCACCGCGTTTGACCGGGATGTCCGCACCGACCGCGACCTCGCCCTCGTCGCTCACCGCCGCCATGACGGCTTCGGTCACCGCGACCTCGACGTCGTCCACTCGCAGCGCACCCCAGTCACCCGGCTGATCCGGCCAGGTGTGGTCGACGGGGTGGAACGGGGTGCGATCCAGCACGACGACCGCGCCGCCCTCCACCGGGTGCACGCCCACGACGCGTGCGGACTCGACGAGGGACCCCGAGGGGAAGGTGACGACGGTGCTGTGCGGCACGAAGACTCCAGACAAGGTGACGGGGGAAGGCCGCCGACGTCAGTGCGACGGCGGGATGGTGAAGCTCGCCAGGCGATCGCCGGAGATCACGAAGATCCCGTCCGACTCGCCGTTGAAGACGCTGCTGCGCCAGCCGAAGCGGATGCGGGTCGTGTCGCCGTCGGTGTCCGCGGACAGGACCGTCATCCGGGCACCGGCGCCGATCGCGTCGGACCCGGCCCAGGCGCGCACGCCCTCAGGGCCCGCCTTGACGGTGCCCCAGTCGCTGACGAAGCCGTCCGGAGTGAAGGCGGCAACGAACGCCTCGGTGTCGGCATCGTTGATGGCGTCGACCATGCGCTGCACGGCAGCGGGAAGTTCGCTCATGATTCCTCCTCCTCAGAAAGGTCTCACTCTGTCACACGAGCCTGTGCAGAGGTCTCCCGCCACGGGACGTCTCTCAGCGGGTGACGACCTGCGCGGTGCCGAGCGGCGCGTTCGGCCCCATCTCGTCGGCGATGCGGTTCGCCTCCTCGATGAGGGTCGCGACGATGTCCTCCTCCGGCACGGTCTTGATGACCTCGCCCTTGACGAAGATCTGTCCCTTGCCGTTGCCGGAGGCGACGCCGAGGTCGGCCTCGCGGGCCTCGCCCGGACCGTTCACGACGCACCCCATGACGGCCACGCGCAGCGGCACGGTCATGTCCTTGAGTCCCTCGGTGACGTTCTCGGCAAGCGTGTAGACGTCGACCTGCGCCCGCCCGCAGGACGGGCAGGACACGATCTCGAGCTTGCGCTCGCGCAGGTTCAGCGACTGCAGGATCTGGTGGCCGACCTTGACCTCCTCGGCGGGAGGCGCGGACAGCGAGACGCGGATCGTGTCGCCGATGCCCTCTCCGAGCAGGATCCCGAAGGCGGTCGCCGACTTGATCGTGCCCTGGAACGCGGGGCCCGCCTCGGTCACGCCGAGGTGCAGAGGCCAGTCCCCCATCGCGGCGAGCAGCCGGTAGGCCTTCACCATCACGACGGGGTCGTTGTGCTTGACCGAGATCTTGAAGTCGTGGAAGTCGTGCTCCTCGAACAGGGAGGCCTCCCAGCGCGCGCTCTCGGCGAGCGCCTCGGGGGTGGCCTTGCCGTACTTCTCGAGCAGACGCGGGTCGAGCGAGCCCGCGTTCACGCCGATGCGCAGCGAGACGCCCGCATCCTTCGCGGCCCTCGCGATCGCGCCGACCTGATCGTCGAACTTGCGGATGTTGCCCGGGTTCACGCGCACCGCGGCGCAGCCGGCGTCGATCGCCTGGAAGACGTACTTCGGCTGGAAGTGGATATCCGCGATGACCGGGATCTGGCTCTTCTTCGCGATGATGTGCAGCACGTCGGCATCGTCCTGGGACGGCACCGCCACGCGCACGATCTCGCAGCCAGAGGCCGTGAGCTCGGCGATCTGCTGCAGCGTCCCGTTGATGTCGGTGGTCTTCGTGGTCGTCATCGACTGCACGCTGACGGGAGCACCGCCGCCGACGAGCACCTTGCCGACCTTGATCTGGCGGCTCTTGCGTCGCGGGGCGAGGACATCGGGGATCCGGGGCATCCCCAGGTTCACAGCTGGCACGTCATCCAGGGTACCCGTGCGCAGCTGGACAAGATCCGTGTGGTAGTTTCGGCGCATGTCCGTGAACCGCTCTTGGTGGCCCGCCCGTTAGGCGGAGAGTTCGCGACCCACGATCCAGACCGCCTTCCGGGGCGGTCTTGTCGTTTCTGCCGCGTCGGATCCCTTTTTCAGGAGCACCCTCAATGACCACCGCCGACCGGATCCACGCCCTCGACTCGTCGTTCGTCCTGCTCGCCCGCGAAGGCTCGGACAGCGTCGAGCTGCTCACCGGCGAGATCGTCGACGTGACGAACCTCGCCGACATCCCTCTGGGCACCGGCGACGAACGCCGCGAGGTGTTCTCGCTCGTCCCCTATCGCCAGGTGCGCGAGCGCGGCTTCGAGGCCCAGGACGACGGCGCCCCGCTGCGCTGCCTGATCGTGGACGAGCACCTGCACCTGCCCGCGGACGAGGTGCGCGCGGCGCTGCCCGCCGACCCGATCCCGCTGCAGGACGGAGGCTTCGACCTCAGCGACGAGGAGTACGCCACGATCGTCGAGCGCGTGATCGCCGACGAGATCGGGCGCGGCGAGGGGGCGAATTTCGTGATCCGCCGCGACTACACCGCCCGCATCGACACGACGGTCCCCGACGCGGAGCGCACGGCGGCGCTCACCTGGTTCCGCGCACTGCTGGAGCACGAGCGCGGCGCGTACTGGACGTTCGCGGTGGTCACGCCCGGAGTGGTCGCGGTCGGCGCGAGCCCCGAGGCGCACGTCGTCGCCCAGGGCGGCGTCGTGACCATGAACCCCATCTCCGGCACGTTCCGTCATCCCGCGGGCGGCTCGACCACGGCGGCGCTGGGCGAGTTCCTCTCCTCGACGAAGGAGACCGAGGAGCTGTTCATGGTGGTCGACGAGGAGCTCAAGATGATGAGCGCGGTCTGCTCCGACGGCGGGCGGATCACCGGCCCGCACCTCAAGCAGATGTCGCGGCTCACGCACACCGAGTACATGCTGCGCGGCACAAGCCGGCTGGATCCGCGCGACATCCTGCGCGAGACCATGTTCGCACCGACCGTGACCGGCTCCCCGATGCAGAACGCGTGCACGGTCATCCGCCGGCACGAGCGCAAGCCCCGTGGCTACTACTCCGGCGTGGCGGCGCTGTTCACGCCGAACGACGCCGGCGGGCACGATCTGGACGCGCCGATCCTCATCCGCACCGTGTACCTCAAGGACGGCGAGGTCAGCGTCCCGGTCGGCGCCACGCTCGTGCGCCATTCCGATCCGGCCGGCGAGGTCGGCGAGACCCACGGCAAGGCCGCGGGCGTGCTGGGCGCGATCGGCGCGGTCGCGCGCGACACCGCCGCCGAAGCCCGCGAGGATGCCGATGCGCCCGGATCGGGCGCGACCCCGGCCGACGATCCCGCGATCCAGGCCCTGCTCGCCTCCCGCAACGCCCGCCTCGCCGAGTTCTGGATCAACCCGCAGGACGGCGGCACCGAGGCGTCGGCCACCGCGCCCTTCGCGGGGCGCACGGCCGTGGTCGTGGACGCGGAGGATCGCTTCACCACCATGCTCGCGCATCAGCTGCGCCATCTCGGACTCGAGGTGCGGATCCAGCCGTGGGCGGAGGCCGACGACGCCGAGATCGACGCCGCGGACCTACTCATTGCGGGTCCAGGCCCGGGCGACCCCAGCGACGACTCCTCCCCCCGCATCGCCCGGATGCGTGCTCTCGTGGCGCGCCGTCGAGAGAGCGCGCGCCCGCTGCTCGCCGTGTGCCTCAGCCATCAGATCCTCGCGGACTCGCTCGGGATCGAGCTGGCTCCGCTCGCCGGCCCGCATCAGGGTCTGCAGAAGGCGGTACCGGTGTTCGGCGAGGACGCCTCGATCGGCTTCTACAACACGTTCACGGCGCGCGTCGCGCCCGGCACGACGGAAGCCGGGGTCGCCGAGGTGTCCGCCGATCCGGTCTCGGGCGACGTCTACGCGCTGCGCGGCCCGGCGTTCGCCTCGGTGCAGGGCCACCTGGAGTCGATCCTGTCCCGCGACGGCATGACGACCCTGGAGCGCCTGGTCGGGCACGCCCTGCAGGCGCGCTGAGGCTCAGCCGATCGTCACCGGGTTGAACAGGTCGGCGACGAGCAGCAGCCCGCCCATGCCGACCAGCAGCGCCGCCACGACGATCGTCAGCGGCACGAGCCGGGTGGCATCGACCGGCTGGGGCTTCGGGCGCTGGAACAGCTTCGCCCACGCTCGCTTCAGTCCGTCCCACAGCGCGACCACGATGTGCCCGCCGTCCAAAGGCAGCAGCGGGATCAGATTGAACACGAACAGCGCGATGTTCAGCGAGCCCATGAGACTCAGCAGCACGGCGAAGCGGTTCAGCAGAGGGGCGTCGGCCGCGGCCACCTCGCCGGCGATGCGGCCCACCCCGATCACGCTGAGCGGACCGTTGGGGTCGCGCGGAGTGCCGGTGACCAGGGAGACGCCCACGTCCCACAACCGCACCGGCAGGTTGCCGATGAGCTGCACGACGGATCCGGTGTTCGCCATCGCCTGCTCGAAGCCCGCGGACAGCGGCTGCTGCACGTAGGCGAGCTGCGCGCCGACTCCCGCGTAGCCGACGGTGTGCATCACCGCGTTGCCCTTGTCGTCGACGACCGCGCGCCCGTTGCCGTCCGCCTCCTGTCGCTGGGCGGCGACCGGGGTCAGCGGCAGCGTGAGCCGGGATCCGTCGCGCTCGACGACGAGCGGGATGGTCTTGCCGGGCGAGGCCTGGATGATCGCGCTGGCCTCGGCGAAGGTGCTGACGTCCTTCCCGTCGACCGACACGATCCTGTCCCCCGGCTTGACCCCGGCCTGCGCGGCGGGAGCCACCGGATCCGATGCGGAGCACGAGGTCTGCGTCGATCCGGCCGGCAGCACGCACTCCGAGACCGAGGCGATCGTGGTCGTGCCCTGCTGCAGTCCGATGCCGCTCAGCAGCACGGTGAACGTGACGACCGCGAGGACGAGGTTCATGAACGGTCCGCCGAACATGACGACGACCCTTTTCCACACCGGCAGCAGGTAGAACACGCGGCTCGCGCGCTCGGGATCGATGGTGTCGTCGTTCGCGGACCTCGCGTCCTGGATGAGGGTGTGGAAGGCGCCCCGCGAGCGGCTCTGCCCGCCGTCGTCGCCCTGATCGCCGGGCGAAGGCGGGTACATGCCGGACATGGAGATGAACCCGCCGATCGGCAGCGCCTTGACGCCGTACTCGGTCTCGCCGATCTTCTTCGAGAACAGCCGCGGCCCGAAGCCGATCATGTACTGGCCGACGTGCACGCCGAAAAGCTTGGCCGGAACGAGGTGCCCGAGCTCGTGCAGGGCGATCGAGACACCGAGCCCGACCAGCACGAACAGCAGGCCGCCGATGTATAGCAGGATCTCCACCCCGCCACGTTACCGGTGCCGGGCTAGGAAACGGCCGTGCCGGACCTGTGCACTCGCCAGGATCCGGGGGATCCGGTCCGGTGGATCACGCCTGTGCGGCGATCATCCGGTCAGCGGTCGCCCGCGCCCACGCCTCGGCGGCGGCCAGGGACTCGACCGTGAGCTCGTCGGGCGGCTCGTGCGCGTCGACCACGCGCTGGATCGTCTCGACGATCGCGAGGAAGCTCAGCCGCCCCTCGTGGAACGCGTTCACGGCCTGTTCGTTCGCAGCGTTGTAGACGGCCGGGAAGGTGCGCCCGGCCCGGCCGACGTGCTTCGCCAAGGCGACGGACGGGAAGGCCGCGTTGTCGAGGGGTTCGAAGGTCCAGCTCGCGGCCTTGGTCCAGTCGATCGGTCGTCCGACGCCGCCCACGCGATTCGGCCAGTCCAGGCCCAGCGAGATGGGCAGGCGCATGTCGGGCGGGGATGCCTGCGCGATCGTGGATCCGTCTACGAACTCCACCATCGAGTGGACGATCGACTGCGGATGCACGACGACCTCGATCCGCTCGTAGTCCACGTCGAACAACAGGTGCGCCTCGATGACCTCGAGCCCCTTGTTCACGAGCGTCGCCGAGTTCGTGGTGACCATGCGGCCCATATCCCAGGTGGGGTGCGCGAGCGCCTCCGCGGGGGTGACCGCGGCCATCTCCTCGCGGGACCGGCCGCGGAACGGCCCTCCGGACGCGGTCACGACGAGCCTGCGGACCTCCTGCTTCGTCCCGGACCGCAGCGCCTGTGCGAGCGCCGAGTGCTCGGAATCGACGGGCACGATCTGCCCTGGCGCAGCAAGCGCGGTGACCAGGGCGCCGCCGACGATCAGCGATTCCTTGTTGGCCAGCGCCAGGGTGCGGCCGGCCTTCAGCGCGGCGAGAGTCGACCCGAGCCCGATGGACCCGGTGATCGCGTTGAGCACCACGTCGGCCTCGACGTCGCGGACGAGCTGCTCGGCCTCGAGGGCGCCGAGAGCCGTGTCGTCCACGCCGAACTCCTCGGCCTGCTGCGCCAGCAGATCCCCCTGCGTGCCCGCGGCGAGCCCGACCAGTTCGAAGCGATCCGGATTCGCCCTGATCACGTCGAGGGCCTGGGTGCCGATGGAGCCGGTGGAGCCGAGGATGAGGACGCGACGCATGGCCTCAGCCTAGGCCGTGTTCCCCTGGACGCACCGGGGGCCCACCACGTCAGCAACGTGGCGGGCCCCCGGTCGGCGTCAGGAAGCGGTCACTGCGCGGGCGCCGCCGACGGCAGCGTGCCGAGGATGTCGATCACGAACACGAGCGTCGAGTTGGCGGGGATGGATCCGGAGGCCTGGGCGCCGTAGCCGTCGGCCGGCGGGATCACGACCAGCACCTGCGAGCCCACCTTCTGGCCCTCGAGCGCCTTCTTGAAGCCGGTCACCACGCCGGTGGTCTGGAACTGCGCCGGGGCGCCGCGCTTCCAGCTGGAGTCGAACTCCTTGCCGTCGGCCCAGGTCACGCCGCGGTACTGCACGATCACGAAGTCGCCGCTGCCCACGGTGGGTCCATCGCCCTGCTTCAGCTCGGTGATCTTCGTCTCCGTGGGCGGATCGGACTTGGGGATGGTGATGTCGGGCGCGCCGTCCTTGGCGAGCTTCACCGTCGGCATCCCCTCGACGGGGGCGACCTCCTTGCCGTCGGCGACGGTCGGGAGCTTCTTCGTCGACTGCGCGTAGACGACGACGGACGGCTGCCCCTGGCCGAGGAGCTTGCCCGGTACGGCGAGCACGACGGAGGATCCGATCGGCTGGCACTCCAGCGCCGCGACGAAGAGCGACTGCTGCTTCGGGTCGAGCAGGATCGGGAGCTGATCGTCCGCGCCCCTCGCGCTCGAATCCAGGCCGGTGCCGTCGGCGGCGCTGACGATGCGGTACTGCACCGAGACCAGATCGCCGGCGACGACGTTCTTGCCCTCGCCCTTCTTCACGATCGTACGCTCGACGGAGGTCGCGGCGTCGATGTCGGCGCTGGACGGCACCGTGACCTTCAGGTCCTTGCCCTCGCCCTCGACCTTGACCGCGTCGGAGGTCTTGCCCGGCTTGGCGTCGAGCAGGCACGCCGACGACGCGGAGGGGGACGGCGAAGCGGAGGGGTTCCCGGCGCCGGCGCAGCCGGAGAGCAGGAGGGCCGTCGCTGCGACGGCGGAGAGAGCAGCGGCAAGACGGATGCGCACGGAGGACCTCGAGACGTAGAGACGAACCCGCCCATCCTGCCCTATCGGGCTTTGCCGCCGCTGGGAGACGACGGCGATCCTCCCCCGACGCTCCGCCGCGCGAGCGCATTCCGATCGTGGAATGGATCCTGATCTAGCCTTGTCTGGTGACCCCGGAACCCGAACCCGCAGCGTCTGCGGCTCGCGACGATGCCGTCGCGGATCAGCACCAGACCGAAGACGAAGAGGTGCATCGGGCCGGTGCGACCTACCTGCTCGGCCGGATGGTCCTGATCCCGCTCACGCGGCTCATCTACCGTCCTCGTATCGAGGGCCGCGCGAATGTGCCGATGGACGGCCCGATCATCTTCGCGTCGAACCATCTCTCCTTCATCGACTCGATCGCGATCCCCGTCGCAGCTCCCCGCCGCGTGCACTTCCTCGCGAAGTCGAGCTATTTCGAGGGCACGAGCCTCAAGGGCCGCTTCGTGGCGAACTTCATGCGCGCGGTCGGCGCGATCCCGGTGCGCCGGGGCGCGGGACAGGCGGCGCTGGACGCGCTGGACGCGCAGCGGAAGCTGCTGGATCAGGGACTCGCGGTCGCCCTCTACCCCGAGGGCACGCGCTCGACCGACGGCCGGCTCTACAAGGGACGCACCGGCGTCGCCTTCCTCGCGCTGCAGACGGGCGCGAAGGTCGTGCCGGTCGGCGTGATCGGCACGGACAAGGCGATGCCCGTCGGCGCGAGCATGCCCAAGATCGGCTCGAAGGTCACGATCCGCTTCGGCGAGCCTCTGGACCTGTCGCACCACGGCGCCGCGAACTCCGGCCGCGCCCGCCGCGGCGCGACCGACGAGATCATGACGGCGATCCACGCGCTGAGCGAGCAGGAGCTCGCCGGCGTCTACAACGAGGTGCCCGCGCAGGGCGCGATCGAGAAGATCAAGCAGGCCCTGCCCCACGAGCGGCGCTGACCGCGCGGATCACGCCCGGTCCGCGACCGGGTCCGCGACCAGGATCGTCGCCTGGTGGTGCACCGGGAACGACACCGAGTTCGCGATGAAGCACCACGCATTGGCCTGCGCATGCGCCGCCTCGGCCGCCGCGCGCATGGACTCGTCGGCGATCGTCACGACAGGGTGCAGCGTCACCTCGGTGAACGCGCCGCCGCCGCGCCCGTCCTCCTGCATCGTGCCGGTGGCCTCGTCCCGGTAGTCGACGACCACGACGCCCGCCGTCACACAGGCGTGCAGGTAGCTCAGCAGATGGCACTCGCTGAGCGCCGCGAGCAGCATGTCCTCGGGGTTCCAGCGGGTGGGATCCCCGCGGAACGGCTTGTCGGAGGAGGCCAGCAGATCGGGCTTGGCCTCGACGCTCACCGTGCTCGCGCGGTCGTAGTCGCGATAGCCCGAGGTGCCGGTGCCCCTGTTCCCCGTCCAGGTCGTGCGGAGGGCGTAGCGATGCGTGCCGAGGGTCATGGATCCATCGTGCCAGGATCCCGGCCGCCCGGGCCGAAATGCGCCCGTCGGCAGTGTGCGCGCCCACTAGGCTGGCACTCGTGGTGCAGACTCTGACCGTCCAGGATGCCGTGGAACTCGCCGTCGTCGAACGGAACGGATTCATCGAATCCCGCCACATCGGAGCAGCCGTCGTGCTCTCCCCTGACGGCGAGGTCGTGGTCCGCCACGGCAACTCCGATGCGCTGGTGCTGCCCCGCTCCAGTCTCAAGCCGCTGCAGGCGATCGCCTGCCTGACCGCCGGCGCCCCGCTCGAGGGCGAGCAGCTGGGCCTCGCCACGGCGAGCCACATCGGCACCGACCGGCACGTCGCCGTGGTGCGCGAGATGCTCCAGGCGGGCGGCCTCACCGAGGACGACCTCGGCTGCCCCGCGGACTGGCCCGGCGATTCGGCCACGAGGGACGAGCTCGTGCGCGATCACGCCGGCAAGGCGCGCATCCGGATGAACTGCTCGGGCAAGCACGCCACGATGCTGCGCGCCTGCGTCGCGAACGGCTGGCCGACCGCCGGCTACCTCGACCTGGATCACCCCCTGCAGGTGCACATCAAGGACGTCGTCGAGCGGCTCAGCGGCGAGCGCATCGCGGCCACGGCCATCGACGGCTGCGGCGCCCCCGTCCACGCCATCACGCTCACCGGGCTCGCCAGGGCCGCGCATCGCATCGGCACCGCCTCGGAGCGTTCGCCGTTCGCGCTGCACCGGGTCGCCGGCGCGCTGGTGCGCACGGTGCGGGAGAACCCGTGGACGATCGAGGGTCCTGGCCGCCCCGACACGATCGCGATCGAGAAGCTCGGCGTGTTCGCGAAGCACGGCGCGGAGGGCGTGATGGTGATGGTGGCCCCGAACGGCACCACGGTCGCCCTGAAGATGCTCGACGGCTCCGGCCGCGCGGCGACGATCGTCGCCGCCACCCTGCTCGCCCGTGCGGGCGCGCTGACCGACGCGCAGGTGGACAGCCTCGCCTCGGCCCTTCCACTTGCCGTCCTCGGAGGCGGCAGCGGCGTGGGGGCCATCCGCCCCGGCGCCGGAATCTGAGCGCCCCCAGAAAGGGCCGTACCCGTCACAGGGAAGGAAAGGAGCCACGATGAGGATCTCTGTCCCCAGCGAGGTGAAGAACAACGAGTTCCGCGTCGCCCTCACGCCCGCCGGTGTGCACGATCTCGTCCAGGCCGGTCATGAGGTCTTCGTGCAGTCCGGCGCCGGTGCCGGCTCCTCGATGTCGGATGCCGACTATGTGGAGGCGGGAGCGACGCTGCTCGATGACGCCGATGAGATCTGGGCCCGGGCCGAGCTGGTGCTGAAGGTGAAGGAGCCGATCGCCAGCGAGTACCACCGCTTCCGCAGCGACCTGGTGCTGTTCACGTATCTGCATCTCGCCGCCGACCGCGCGCTCACGGACCGGCTCGCCGAGTCGGGCATGACCGCGATCGCCTACGAGACCGTGCAGCTGGCCTCCGGCGCACTGCCGCTCCTCGCCCCCATGAGCGAGGTCGCAGGCCGCCTCGCGCCGCTGGTCGGCGCGAACACCCTGATGCGCTCGCACGGCGGCCTCGGTCTGCTGATGTCGGGCGTCCCCGGCACCCGTCCCGCCACCGTGACGGTGATCGGCGGCGGCGTCGCGGGCGCGAACGCGGCCGTGATCGCGGCGGGCATGGGCGCGGATGTGACCATCTTCGACACCAACATCGCCCGGCTGCGGTACCTCGACGACTTCTTCGGCGGCCGGGTGAAGACGGCGGCGTCGAACCCGCTCGATCTGCGCCGTGCGGTCGTGAACTCGGACCTCGTCATCGGATCGGTGCTGATCCCGGGTGCCAAGGCGCCGAAGCTGGTCACGAACGACATGGTCGCCGAGATGCGCCCGGGCAGCGTGCTCGTGGACATCGCGGTGGACCAGGGCGGCTGCTTCGAGGACACGCACCCGACCACGCACGACGACCCCACGTTCCGCGTGCACGACACCGTGTTCTACTGCGTGGCGAACATGCCGGGCGCCGTGCCGAACACGTCCACCTCCGCGCTCACCAACGCAACGCTGCCGTACGTGCGGCAGATCGCGGGGCGCGGCTGGCAGGCGGCGCTGCGGGCGGATGCCGCTCTGGCCGGCGGTCTCAACGTGACCGGCGGCAAGATCGCCAACCCCGGCGTGGCCACCGCGCACGAGCTGCCCCTCACGCCGTTGGACGAGCTGCTGGGCTGAAGTCGCCCTGCGGGGCGGGCAGGATCACCCTGGACGGTCGACCGTCCTGATCGATGGTCCACGCCCGCCCTGCATGCGGGGCCGCATACGGCGGCAGTTCGCGCACCCCGGCCAGCATGCGCAGGTCCCGCACGGCTTCGGCGAGCACCACGACCTCGCCGGTCCGGCTGACCCGCTGCCAGAGCGCGTACTGCCGCTGCCAGGCCTCGGCATCACCGACCAGCACGAGCAGGCCCCCCGGCTCCCGTTCCCGCGGCACGGAGCGCTCCCGCCCTTCGTCCTTGTCATCGCGCGCCCCGTGGCCCGTGCCACCGCGCGTCCCGTCGTCTGCGCCGCTACCCACTCGGATCCGCTCGCCCTCCGCCATCGCATCCGGCGGCCCCGCCCCATCCGGCAGCATCGCCGCGACCCCCTCTCCGAGCATCTGCACCGCGGCGCGTCCGAAGTGCTCGGCGAGCATCGCCGCCGTCCGCGCCGGCGCCGTGCTCACCACGCCGACGAGCGATGCCCTCGGCTCCCACCGCGGGGTGTTCGAGCGCACGCCTGCGTCTCTGCGTCGCAGCGCAGGAGCCGCGTCCTCCGCTGCTCCCGGCAGCGCGAACTGCACCTCTGCGCCGCCCAGCCGCGCCCGCCCCGGCGGACGGTCCGGATCGTAGGAGCCGGGCTCTCCCCCGGCGGCGAGATGCTCCGTGCGGCTCGGGGCGCGCAGCAGGGCGCGCTCCGGCAGCAGATCCGCAAGAACCGAGGCCTGCCCTGTGCACCGTGAGGCGCTGAGGAGCACCATGCCGCCGCGCTCCGCAGCGAGGCGGATGACGCGCTGCAGGCGCTCCGCCCAGGCCGAGGCGTACTCGAGCGGGAACCCCGCGAGATGCCGGTCCACATCGTCCACCGCCAGCAGCGGCGGCACGCGGCGGCGGCCTTCCGCGATCTCGTCGATCACCGACCACGCCTGCTCGGGGTCCGAGGACAGCAGGACCCCCTCCGGCGCCTGCGCCACGGCCGCGTGCAGGATGCTGCTCTTCCCGCTCCCCGGCCCGCCGAACACCGTCAGCCCTCGGTCCTCGCCGAGGCGGAGCGTGCGCGGCGTCTGCCGCTGCCGCTCCGGCTCGTCCGCGAGCCCGAGCACGATCTCCCCCCGCCGCGCGACGGGAAGGGCGTCCCTGCCGAGCCGCCGTGGCAGGGCCGGCTGCCAGGGGCTCGGCACTCGCGACGCGCCACGCCAGCGGCTCGCGAGCGTCGCGAGCTCCTCCGCGCCGGTACGCGCGACGCGGAACACCGCGGGCGCCGGGTCCCGAGGACGCCGGAGGTGCGCGAGTCCGCGACCGCCGGCGTCGCCCGGCAGCCGGGCCGCAGCATCGGTGCCGATCATCGCCCTGCTGTCCGCCGGATCCGTGACGCGCAAGGCGATCCGCAGCGGGCAGTTCGCCGCCAGCGCGTCGCGGACCACCCCGGTCGCGCGCTGCGTGCCGAGGATCAGGTGCACACCGAGTGCACGCCCGCGGGCGGCGATGTCGGTGAACACCGCCGCCAGATCCGGATGCTCCTGCAGCAGTGCCGCGAACTCGTCGACGACGATCACCAGCCGTCCCAGCGCTCCCCCGGTCTCGGCGACGCCGCGGGCGCCCGCCTCCGCGAGGACGCCCTCCCTGCGCCGCAGCTCGGCGCGCAGACTCCGCACGCCGCGCTCGGCTCCCGCGGCGTCGAGGTCGGTGATCACCGCGGCCACGTGCGGCAGCACACGCAGCCGCTCGAAAGCCGTGCCGCCCTTGAAATCGGCCAGCACGAACCCCACCTGCTCCGGGGAGTGCGCGGCGGCGAGCGCGGCGACCCAGCTCACCAGGAGCTCGCTCTTGCCCGCTCCGGTGACGCCGATCACGAGCGCATGCGGCCCGTCGCCGACCAGATCGAGCGCGACAGGCCCGGCGGTGTCCCGTCCGACCGCTGCCCACAAGCCCTCCTGCCTCCCGGGAAGCGGTCCTGCGGCGCGGTCCGCGTCCTCACCCGATGTGAGCGGAACCACGTCGCTCAGCGTCACCGCCGCGGGGATCCCCTCCTCCTCACCCTGCCCCCGCTCCAGGTGCCGCACGATCGCCTCCGCCTGTTCTCGCGAAACGCCCTCCGCGCGGCAGCCGCGAGTCCCCTCCGCGGTGATCAGCACGGCGGATCCCGGCTCCGCCACGTCGAGCACCGCGTGGTAGCCCCCGGGCGGCGGCGCCTCCGGAGCGAGCAGGAAGAGCCGTGGCCCGGACGACGCGGTCCGCTCCGCGCCGAGGTGCACCCTGCCCGCGTCGTGCGGGGCCCGACAGGCCTGCGGCAGTCCGCCCAGCCCGAGCGCGGCGACGCCGTCGCCTTCGAGGCGGATCGCGCTGCTCGCATGCCGAAGGCACAGCTGCAGCACCAGTGCTCTCGCCACTGCCACCGCGATCGGCGCAGGCCCTCGCACGCACAGACCGTCGGAGAGAGGCACCGTCACGGGCACTCCCGGCAGATGCCGATGCCGGGCGCGGAAGGCGTCCACCCGTTCTCCCCCGCCGGTGAATCGCAGCGACGAGATTCCGTCCCCGCGGCCCGTGGCGATCTCGACGGTCGAGGCGAGGACGACCGGACGCGTCGGCGGATCCGCCAGGCACGCGGCGACATCCGGCACGGCCCGCAGCCGACGCTCGCGCTCGGCCGCCTCGTGTTCGGCCACGATCCGTTCGACCTGTGCCCACGCCCTCGCCTCCTCGGCCCGGGCGGCGCGGGCGGCGCGGCGGCGCTGGCGCACGCCGTCCAGGAACGAGCCGAGGATCATGACCGGTCCGAGCGCCGCGAAGCACAGAGACAGCGGTGAACCCGTGACGGCGAACAGGACGACGCCCGAGACCACCGGCACGATCGCCGCGAGCAGAGGGAGAGAGCCGCGCTGCGGGGCCGCCGCGGCGGCGGGGAGGGCGATCGTCTCGACGGGATCCATCCCGCCATCCCACCGCGAGCCGTCCCGTCGTGGGACCGGTTCAGCGCAACCGGTGCACTACGGGACGGGGATCGGAGCGGTGGAGGAGGATCCGTCGTCGCTCGAGCTGCGGCGCACGTCCACCACGATGATCGTGACATTGTCGCGCCCGCCGTTCTCCAGCGCCGCGGAGAGCATCGCGTCGACGGCGCCGTCCGCCGTCGGGTTGAGCCCGAGGAAGTGCTGGATCCCGTAGTCGGTGAGCTCCTTGGTGAGCCCGTCGGAGCAGATCACGAACCGGTCGCCGTCCTGCACGCTGAACTCCCGATAGTCGGGCGGCAGCGCCTCGCTGACACCCACGGCACGGGTGATCACGTTGCTGTACGGATGCCCTTCGGCCTCCTCAGGGCTGAGCCGGCCGGCGGTGATCAGCTCCTGGACGACCGAATGGTCCGTCGTGACCTGGTTGAGCACGCCGTCGCGGAGCAGGTACACCCGGGAGTCGCCGATGTTGAGCGACACCCAGCGCGCGTCGTCGTCGACGAGCGTGAAGAACACGCCGGTCAGTGTCGTCCCGGTGCCCTCGTCCGTGGTGTCCGGGTGCGCGGTGATGTCCTGCACCGCGGCGACCAGGGCCGTCTCGATCGTCTGCGTCGTGATCTCGCCTGCGGCCACGGCCTCCTCGAGGCGGGCGATCGTGCGCTGGCTCGCGATCTCGCCGCCCGCATGGCCGCCCATGCCGTCCGCGACGACGAACAGCGGGAACTCGGCGAGAAGGGAGTCCTGATTGTTCTCCCTGCGCCGGCCGGTGTCGGTCGCGCCCGCCCAGGACAGGACGACCGTGTCGCCGGACGCCAGCGCGACCTCGCGCGCGTGCGCCGTGGAACCCTGGCTCATCGCGGTTCTCCCCATCCTCGGGCGATCGGAATGACCGCTGAAATCTCACACATCGTATTGGATTCCTGCGTCGACACGCGCCTCAGACCGCCGGATCCGCCGGGAGCGGGAACAGCGCGTCGATCGCGGCGACGTCTTCCGCCGTCGGCGTCCATGCGGCGCCGGCGCGTGCGTTCGCCTCGATCTGCTCCGCGGAGGTCGCCCCGGCGATCACCGAGGCCACACCGGGCTGCGCGAGCAGCCAGCCGAACGTCGCCTCGAGCATGCTGATGCCGCGCTCGTCGCAGAACCCGCGATACGCGTCCAGCGCATCCCAGGGGGCGTCCTCCCAGAGGTGCGCCCTGGTGCGCATGATGCGGCTCTGCGCCGGTCCACCGTCCCGCGTGAACTTGCCCGTGAGCAGGCCGTTGTGCAGCGGGAAGAACGGGAAGAACCCGAGTCCGAATCGGTTGACGGCCGGCAGCACCTCGCGCTCCGCCGCGCGGGACAGCAGCGAGTACTGGTTCTGCGAGGAGATGAAGCGCGCGCTGCGCTCCGCACGCAGCTCCGCCTCGGCGATCTGCCAGCCGCTGAAGTTGGAGTGGCCGAAGTAGCGGATCCTGCCCTCGCGGACGAGCTCGTCCAGGGCATCGAGCGTCTCCTCGATCGGCGTGAGCGGATCCGGCCAGTGCAGCTGATAGAGATCGATCCAGTCCGTGCGGAGGCGGCGCAGCGACTCCTCGACGGCCTTGCGGATGTAACGGCGCGAGCCGAACCCGCCCGGGAAGTCGTAGCCCATGTCCGCGGAGGGGTGGCCGAACTTCGTCGCCAGCACCACGCGGTCCCGCCGGCCGTCGAGGGCTTCCCCCATCAGGGTCTCGCTGAGGCCGGGATCCTTGCCGTACATGTCCGCGGTGTCGAGGAAGGTCACGCCGTGATCGATCGCCGCGTCCAGAACCTGGACGGTGCCCTGCAGCGTCTCGGTCGCCGTCCCCGCGCGTCCGAAGTTGTTGCATCCGAGTCCCACCGCGGAGACCAGGAGCCCGGACGATCCGACACGACGTTCAGCGCTCATACCTCCAAACTACAGGCCGACCCGGGATGCGGACGCCGGGCATGCAGGAAGCCCCGGTCGAAAGACCGGGGCCTCCCAAGGTGACGTCCCGGTCCGAGGACCGGGACGTCACGTGATGATTCGTCAGGCCGGGGGCTGCTCGCCGTTGTCCGGAGCGGCGTCCGGCGCAGCGGCCGGCGGAGCCGGCGGCGCGGGCGGAGCCGGCGGAGTAACCGGCGCCTCGGGAGCTGCTGCCGGCGGCTGGAACGTCGGCTGCGGAGCCTGCGGGGCTGCGGGCGGGAAGCCCTGCGACGGCTGGCCGGGCTGGCCGAACTGCGGAGCCTGGGGCGCGGATGGCTGGCCGTAGCCGGGCTGTTGCGGCGCGGCCGGCGGGGCGTAACCCTGAGCGGTGGGCGGCTGGTAGCCCTGCGGGGCGCCGTAGCCCGCAGCCGGAGCAGCGGCGGACGGCTGCACCGGGATGCCCTGCCACACCGTGCGGTCACCCAGGAAGCCGTTCGACGCCCACGAGGCGGGGACGATGTTCGGGTTCCAGCGCGACTTGTCGAAGGCGTTGATGCCGAGCCACACGATGCTCAGGAAGATGTAGAGCACCACCCAGGCACCGCTCTTCTGCAGCTTGAGGCCCACGCGCCAGGCGGCGAGAACCATGAGGACCGCCATGGCGATGCCCACGAGCCAACCGAGGAACGGCACCCATGTCAGCACGAAGCCGAAGGCGAGCCAGGGGCTCAGGTCGCCGAGCTTCAGGAAGATCATCACGTTGTAGAAGGGCACCCACGCCCGCCACTTGCCCTCGACGCCCGCCTTCTCGAAGATCTTCATGAGGAAGAGCGAGCCGAGCACGTAGAAGACGACGGCGAAGATCAACCACGTCATCGCGGCGATCAGATAAGCAGCCGCGAGTGCGGTGCTGTCTCCGTAAGAGTCCATTTTTCCCTCCGGGGATCGGTTTGTGATGCAATCGCATCGAGGAGCACCAGCTGAGAAAAGGCTGAGTGCTTCGACGCGAAACACCCTATCGCGTCCGAGCATCGCACTCACGAACTATTTGCGGGCAGTCGGCTGATCGGTGACGAGTTCCAGTATCCCGGCATCCTCGGTGGTGCGGAGGCCGATGCCGGATCTGGCCGCCCAGCTCAGCAGCGTGCGGCGGGACCCGACTTTCGGCCGCTCGGTCGCGAGGCGCCGCACGAGCTCCCCCTTGGCGTGCTTGTTGAAGTGGTTGAGCGCCTTGCCCTGCGCCGTCACCACGCGCACGTACGCCGAGGGCAGATCCGCCGGGACGGGCCCGAGATCTGCATAGGCCTCGGAGCGCAGATCCAGCACGAAGTCCGGCGCGGCCGCCGAGAACGCGGCGGACACGGCATCGGCCCACAACCGCCTGAGGGCGGGCAGCCCCGGCACCGACGCGCCGGCGCCGAGCCGGTACGACGGGATCGGATCCAGCGCGCCGACCGGCCCGTAGGGTGCGCTGTGCACGAGCACATGCGCCCCCAGCCAGCGCCGCGCGTAGCCGTCGAGCGTCGACGCGTCCAGCGCGTCGTAGAGCACGCCCGTGTAGCGGTCCACGGCCGGCATGACCGTGGCGGACCGCAGCCCGGCGTTGTCGTGCAGAGCCTCCGCGAGCTGCTTGTCGCTGAGCTTGAGCACCCGGCGTGTCGCTTCCGCGTCCGAGGCCAGCGCAACGAGCGCGTCGATCACCTGCTCGCGCTCCGGTGCCAGGGCCGGAAGCGCCCATCCGGCAGGATCCACCGGTGCGCTCTTACCTCCGGGACGCTTGGTCTCGCTCGGCGGCAGCAGGATCATCATGCGCAGGACTCCTCAGGCGGGATGGAGACACGCCAGCGCCGGACCCCCCGAGGGGGATCCGGCGCTGGCGTGAGCGGTTCGATCAGGCGACGAGCGCCGCGTTGCCCGCGACGATCGTCAGGGAGTCGCCCTCCATCGAGACGAAGCCGTCCCGAGCGCTGGCGAGCACCTTGGTGCCGTCCAGCTGAGTGATGCGGACCTGCCCCTCGGCGAGGATCGCGAGCACGGGCTCGTGCCCCGCCATGAAGCCCAGCTCGCCCTCGACGGTCTTCGCGACGACGAGGCTGGCCTCACCGGTCCAGACCTCCGCGTCGGCGGAGACGAGGCTGACGTGCAGTGCCATGATCAGGCGTTCTCCTTCTGGATGCGCGCCCAGTTCTCCTCGACGTCCGAGATCCCGCCGACGTTGAAGAAGGCCTGCTCGGCGACGTGGTCGAAGTCACCGCGGCAGATCGCGTCGAACGACTCGATCGTGTCCTTGAGCGGAACCGTCGAGCCCTCGACACCGGTGAACTTCTTCGCCATGTAGGTGTTCTGGGACAGGAACTGCTGGATGCGGCGCGCACGGGCGACGACGATCTTGTCCTCCTCGGACAGCTCGTCGACACCGAGGATCGCAATGATCTCCTGCAGTTCCTTGTTCTTCTGGAGGATCTGCTTGACCGTGGTGGCCACGCGGTAGTGGTCCTCGCCCAGGTAGCGGGGGTCCATGATCCGCGAGGTCGAGGTCAGCGGGTCGATCGCCGGGTACAGACCCTTCGATGCGATCTCGCGCGAGAGCTCGGTGGTCGCGTCGAGGTGCGCGAACGTGGTGGCCGGGGCCGGGTCGGTGTAGTCGTCGGCCGGCACGTAGATCGCCTGCAGCGAAGTGATCGAGTGACCGCGGGTCGACGTGATGCGCTCCTGGAGCACACCCATCTCGTCCGCGAGGTTCGGCTGGTAACCCACGGCGGACGGCATGCGGCCGAGCAGCGTGGAGACCTCGGAACCGGCCTGCGTGAAGCGGAAGATGTTGTCGATGAAGAGCAGCACGTCCTGCTTCTGCACATCGCGGAAGTACTCCGCCATGGTCAGGGCCGACAGGGCGACGCGCAGACGCGTCCCCGGCGGCTCGTCCATCTGGCCGAAGACGAGGGCGGTCTTGTCGAAGACCCCCGCCTCCTCCATCTCGGCGATGAGGTCGTTGCCCTCACGGGTGCGCTCGCCGACACCGGCGAACACCGACACACCACCGTGGTCCTGCGCGACGCGCTGGATCATCTCCTGGATGAGGACCGTCTTGCCGACGCCCGCGCCGCCGAACAGGCCGATCTTTCCACCCTGCACATACGGCGTGAGGAGGTCGATCGACTTGATGCCGGTCTCGAACATCGTGGTCTTCGACTCGAGCTGGTCGAAGTTCGGAGCCTTGCGGTGGATCGGCCAGCGCTCGGTGATCTCGATCTGCTCGCCGGGCTCGGCGTTCAGGACCTCGCCGATCACGTTGAAGACCTTGCCCTTGGTGACGTCGCCGACGGGGACCGAGATGGCCTCGCCGGTGTCGCGCACCTCCTGGCCGCGGACCATGCCGTCGGTGGGCTTGAGCGAGATGGCGCGGACGAGGTCGTCGCCGAGGTGCTGCGCGACCTCGAGCGTGATCTCCGTCGACTCCTCGCCGATGGTGATCGTCGTCTTGAGTGCGTTGTAGATGTCGGGGATCGAGTCGTGCGGGAACTCGATGTCGACGACCGGGCCGGTGACGCGAGCAACGCGGCCGACGACCGTCGTAGCGGTGGCAGTCATATTTCGTCTCTCTCCTGAGGGTCTTACTTGCTCGACGCCAGCGCGTCGGCGCCGCCGACGATCTCGGCGATCTGCTGCGTGATCTCCGCCTGGCGCGCGTTGTTGCGCAGGCGGGTGTAGTCGGTGATGAGCTTGTCGGCGTTGTCGCTGGCCGACTTCATCGCCTTCTGCGTCGCGGCCTGCTTGGCGGCGGACGACTGCAGGAGGGCGTTGAAGACGCGGCTCTGGATGTACACCGGCAGGATCGCGTCGAGCACCGTCGCCGCATCCGGCTCGAACTCGTACAGCGGGTAGACGGCGCTCGAGGTGTCGGTCTCGTCCGCCTCCGCGATCTCCAGCGGAAGCAGGCGCACCGTCTCGGGCGACTGCGTCATCATGCTGACGAAGCGGTTGTACACGAGGTGGATCTCGTCGACGCCGCCCTGCTCGCCACCGCGCTCGAATGCCTCCAGCAGCGCGGCGGAGATGGCCTCCGCCGTGTGGAAGGACGGTGTGTCGGTGTCACCGGTCCACTCCGCGGCAGCCTCGAGGCGCCGGAACTGGAAGTAACCGACGGCCTTGCGGCCGACGAGGTAGAACACCGGCTCGCGCCCCTCCGAGCGCAGGAGCTCTGCGAGCTCCATGCCCTCGCGCAGGATCTGCGAGTTGAACGCGCCGGCCAGACCCCGGTCGCTCGAGAAGATCACGACGGCGGAGCGGCGGATCGTCTCGGGCTCGCGGGTGAGCGGGTGGTCGACGTTGGAGTGCGTCGCGACGGCGGACACGGCCCTCGTCACGGCTCGCGCAAAGGGCGAGGACGCGTTGACGCGCGCCATCGCCTTCTGGATGCGCGAAGCCGCGATGAGTTCCATCGCCTTCGTGATCTTCTTGGTCGTCTGAGCAGAAGAGATCTTCTGCTTGTAGACCCTGAGTTGTGCGCCCATAGCTCTGAGAATCCCCCGCGATTACGCGCGGCGGCCCTTGACGATCTTCTCCTGGTTCACGTCGTCGACGTCCGCGGCGCTGTGCTCCTCGTGACCGGGAGCGCTGATGCCGTGGCCCTTGCCGCCCTGGAACTCGAGGAGGAAGGCGTCGGTGGCCTTCTCCAGCTCCGCAACCGTGTCGTCATCGAGGACGTTCGTCTCGCGGAGGGTGTCCAGCACGGTGGTGTTGCGACGCACGTGATCCAGCAGCTCGCGCTCGAAGCGCAGCACGTCCTCGACCTCGATCGAGTCGAGCTTGCCCTTGGTTCCGGCCCAGATCGAGACGACCTGCTCCTCGACGGGGTACGGCGAGTACTGCGGCTGCTTGAGCAGCTCGGTCAGACGAGCGCCACGAGCCAGCTGACGGCGCGAGGCCTGGTCGAGGTCGGACGCGAACATCGCGAAGGCCTCGAGCGAGCGGTACTGCGCGAGCTCGAGCTTCAGCGTTCCGGAGACCTTCTTGATCGACTTGACCTGGGCGTCACCACCGACGCGGGACACCGAGATGCCGACGTCGACAGCGGGACGCTGGTTCGCGTTGAACAGGTCGGACTGCAGGAAGATCTGGCCGTCGGTGATCGAGATCACGTTGGTCGGGATGTACGCCGAGACGTCGTTCGCCTTGGTCTCGATGATGGGCAGGCCCGTCATCGAACCGGCGCCGAGCTCGTCGGACAGCTTCGCGCAGCGCTCCAGCAGACGGGAGTGCAGGTAGAAGACGTCGCCCGGGTAGGCCTCGCGGCCCGGCGGACGGCGCAGCAGCAGCGACACGGCGCGATAGGCCTCCGCCTGCTTCGACAGGTCGTCGAAGATGATCAGGACGTGCTTGCCGCCGTACATCCAGTGCTGGCCGATGGCCGAACCGGTGTAGGGGGCGAGGTACTTGAAGCCGGCCGGGTCGGACGCCGGGGCGGCGACGATGGTCGTGTACTCCAGGGCGCCGGCCTCTTCCAGCGCGCCCTTGACGGAGGCGATGGTCGAGCCCTTCTGGCCGATCGCGACGTAGATGCAGCGGACCTGCTTGTTGACGTCGCCGGACTCCCAGTTGGCCTTCTGGTTGATGATCGTGTCGATCGCGATCGCGGTCTTGCCGGTCTGGCGGTCGCCGATGATGAGCTGGCGCTGGCCGCGGCCGACCGGGATCATCGCGTCGATGGCCTTGATGCCGGTCTGCATCGGCTCGTGCACGCTCTTGCGCTGCATGACGCCGGGCGCCTGCAGCTCCAGGGCGCGGACGCCCTCCGAGGCGATCTCGCCGAGACCGTCGATCGGGTTGCCGAGCGGGTCGACCACGCGGCCGAGGTAGCCGTCGCCGACCGGGACGGAGAGCACCTCACCCGTGCGGGTGACCTCCTGGCCGGCCTCGACACCGGAGAACTCGCCGAGGACGACGACGCCGATCTCGTGCTCGTCCAGGTTCAGCGCGAGTCCCTTGGTGCCGTCGGCGAAGGTCACGAGCTCGTTCGCCATGACGCCGGGCAGGCCCTCGACGTGCGCGATGCCATCCGCTGCGTCGATGACGGTGCCGACCTCGGTCGCCACGCCGCCCGTGGGCTCGTACGCGGCGACGAAGTCCTTCAGCGCGTCACGGATGACGTCGGGGCTGATCGAAAGTTCTGCCATTGTCTTCCCTTTGTGTATGGGTGCGCGGCTTCCCGCGCGAAGTCGTGTTTCAGCCCGCGAGCTTGTGCCGGAGATCGGCGAGGCGGGCGGAGATGCTGCCGTCGATGACGTCGTCCGCGACCTGCACGCGCAGGCCTCCGACGACGGAGGAGTCGAGCACCTCGTTCAGCGCGACCTGGCGGCCGTAGCGACCGGCCAGCACCGCACGGAGGCGGTCGCGCTGCGGCGCGCTCAGCGGAGCCGCGGTGTGCACGGTCGCGACGATCCGGTCGCGCTGCGTGGACACGATGCGCATCGCCCTGCTGAGCAGACGACGCACGCGGCGGCCGCGCTGCTGGCGCACCAGTGAGGTGAGCACCAGCGACGTGGCAGGGTGCAGGCTCGCACCGACCAGCTTCTGCACGAGCGCGGCCTTGCCCTCGCCGCCGCCCAGGCGGCTGCCCAGGGCGAGCTCGAGGTCGGCGTTGTCTGCCACCAGGCGCGACACCGAGAACAGCTCGCCCTCGATGTCGGCATCGGGTGCGGCGATCGCCGCGGCACGCACGGCCAGCTCCTCCACGCCGTCGACCAGGTCGGCGGCGGAGGACCAGCGCTGCGAGACCGCGACGGTCAGCACCTTCTGCGCGGGCGCCGAAGCGCCGGCGAAGACGCGCGACACGAGTGCCGTGCGAGCCTCGACCGGGGCGGACGGATCGGCGAGCGCGCCGCTCAGCGCGGAGGACTCACCGATCAGGCGCGTGGCGGAGAACAGGTCCCCGGCGACGTCGAGGGTGATCCCCTGCGCGGCGGTCAGAGCACTGCTCGACGCCTCGAGGGCCTGAACGGTCGCGCTGCCCATTACTTCGCCGCCTCGGAGGCCTCGAGGTCCGCCAGGAAGCGGTCCACGACGGCCGTCGCACGTGCGTCGTCGGAGAGGGTCTCGCCGACCACGCCACCGGCGAGGTCGAGGGCGAGGCCGCCGACCTCGTTGCGCAGCGAGACGAACGCGGTCTGGCGCTCGGCCTCGATCTGCGCGTGAGCGGCCGCGGTCGTCCGCGCAGCCTCGGCAGCGGCGGCCTCCTTGGCCTCGGCGACGATCTTCTTGCCGTCCTCACGGGCGGTCTCGCGGATCGTGCCGGCCTCGGTGCGGGCCTCGGCGAGCTGGCGGGTGTACTCCCCCAGTGCGGCCTCGGCCTGCTTCTGAGCCTCGTCCGCCTTCGCGATGTTGCCCTCGATGGCGGCGGAGCGCTCGTCGAGCATCTTCGTGAAGCGGGGAAGGGCGACCTTCCACACCACGAAGAGGATGAGCAGGAAGAACACGGCCGACCAGACGAGGTCGTAGACCTCGGGCAGGATCGGGTTCTTCGGAGCCTCACCCTCGGCCGCGAGGCGAGTGACAAGAGCGTTCAGCATCCTGTCTCCTTCGGGATTCGGGTGCGGATTACGGGAAGGGGATGAAGCCGACGGCGATGCCGACGAACGCGAGCGCCTCGGTGAAGGCGATGCCGATCCACATCAGAACCTGCAGGCGACCGGCCAGCTCGGGCTGACGGGCGACACCCTCGATCGTCTTGCCGACGACGATGCCCACGCCGATGGCGGGGCCGATGGCGGCGAGGCCGTAGCCGATTGCCGCGAGGTTGCCGTTGACTGCTGCGAGAACCGTAGTAGCGTCCACGGATTTTTCCTTTCGTTGTGGGCGGCAGGTTCGCCGCCCGCAGGGGTTGTCAGTGCTCTTCTGCGACCGCGAGCTGGATGTAGACCGCGGTGAGGACGGTGAAGACGTAGGCCTGGAGGACGGCGACCAGGATCTCGAAGACCGTGAAGGCGCCGCCGAAGGCGAGGGTTCCCACACCGAGCGCGGCCCAGCCGCCGCCCGCCGTGAAGAAGAAGAACCAGGTGGCCGAGAAGCAGAGGACCAGGAGCATGTGGCCGACGATCATGTTCATCAGCAGTCGCAGCATCAGCGTGACGGGACGCAGGATGAACGTGGACACGAGCTCGATGACCGCGACGATGGGGAGCGCGAAGCCCGGAACGCCCTGCGGGAACAGCGAGTTCTTGAAGAAGCGCCAGCCGTTGCGGCGGATACCCGCGTAGATGAAGGTCACGTAGCTGACCACCGCCAGCGTGAGCGGCACGGCGGCGACGCTGGATCCCGCGATGTTCAGGAACGGGATGATGCCGGTGATGTTGAAGAACAGCACCATGAAGAAGATCGTGGTGAGGATCGGCAGGAACCGGTCGCCGTCCTTGCGTCCGAGCAGATCATGCGCCACATTGGTGCGTACGAAGCCGAGTCCCATCTCGACGACGCTCTGGAAACGACCGGGGATGATCTTCATGCGCCGGGTGCCGAGCACGAGGATCAGGATGATCGCGAGAGTCGAGATGGCCTGCACCAGCGTGATGCGGTGCACCGTCAGACCGAAGATGTTGAACAGTTCGCCGGGGAAGAACTCGTCGATCGACGGACCGTGGAACCCGCCGTTGTCGGCCAGTCGAGGGATCATGGTCGCAGCAAGATTAAACAGCGCGGGCTCCAACTTCGGGGCACCGGGGGCTACCGGGGCGTCGGTCGATGTGCTTCACAGCGCAGCGCTCGCGTAACGAGCGGGCTCGGGTTCCAGCCTATCAGACCCGTGAGTTGCCTGAATCCCCGCCCGGAGCCTGCGGGGAGGCGGTTCCGGAGCCCGGGGCGACGTCTTCGGGAGCGACCGTCGGCAGGGACGCGTCGCTCACGACGGGCAGGCGCATCTTGAGGAAGACGACGGCGTCGATCGCGAGCGAGACCACCACCCCCGCCAGCAGCGCCCAGAAGAAGATGAGCGGCTCGAGCCACGGCTGCCCGCGCAGCACGAGGATCAGCACGAAGAACAGCCCGAGCTTGAGGAACCAGCCGCCCATCACGATCGCGAAGAACAGCTGCACGTACAGCTCCTGCCCGAACCACCGGTTCGCGATGAGGATGCTGGCCGCGGTGATCGCGCCGAAAAGCACGGCGATGAGCGCGCCGATCAGGCCGCTCCACACCCCGGGGGCGCCCTTGAGCAGTCCCCCGATGATCCCGGCGACGATCGCGAGCACGACGGCGGCGGCACCGGACGCGATGAGTGCCGTGCGCAGGATCGGCGTGCTGGTGACGGGGTTCGGTCCGGAGGAGGGCTGGTGGCTCGCGGAGCTCATTTCGATTCCTTCTGGATGGCGCGCGGGCGCGACGGGATGAGGGTGACGACGAGGCAGGCCGCGGCCCCGACGATGCCGAAGACCACCCCGGCCGCGTACTCGCCGTACCAGCCCTCGCGGGAGCCGATGTACATCAGCAGCACGGCGATCGAGATGATCGCGGTCCAGGCGTAGAAGATGAGGACGGCGTCGCGTCCGCGGTGCCCGAGATCGAGCATGCGGTGGTGCAGGTGCTTGCGGTCCGGTGAGAACGGCGACTTGCCCGCGCCCATGCGGCGCAGCACCGCGAGGCCGAAGTCGAGCAGCGGCAGCAGCACGACCACGACGGGCAGCAGGATCGGGATGAACGCGCCGAGCAGCTGCGAGCGCCCGATCTGCGCGTTCGTGAGCACGGTGGGGTTCAGCTGACCGGTGATGGCCACGGCGCTCGTGGCCATCAGCAACCCGATCACCAGGGCGCCGGAGTCGCCCATGAAGAGCTTCGCGGGGCTCCAGTTCATCGGCAGGAAGCCGATGCATGCGCCGATCAGCACCGCCGCGATGAAGGGCGCGAGACTGAAGTAGCTCGACTGGCCGATGTCGCGGGCGATGATGTACGAGTACGCGAAGAACACGCCGTTCGCGATGAGGCAGACGCCGGCGACGAGACCGTCGAGGCCGTCGATGAAGTTCACCGCGTTCATCACGATGACGATCGCGAACATCGTGATCACGATGCTCAGCCAGTTGGATCCGATCACGGGCTCCGCGAGAGGGAGCGAGGCGATCTGCAGGCCTCCGACGATCGTGACCAGGCCGGCCGCCAGGAACTGCGCACCCAGCTTGATCATCCAGTCCAGATCCCACAGGTCGTCGATCACGCCGACGATCGCGATGAGCAGGACCGCGCCGAGCACCGACCACATCGTCTGCGGCTGCGCCCAGATGATGTGGAAGAACGGGCTGGCCGCACTCGCGGCGAAGGCCGCCAGGATTCCGAGCAGCATCGCCACGCCCCCGAGCCGCGGCGTCGGCGTGGTGTGCACATCGCGCTCACGAATGCCGGGGTACAGCTTGAAGCGCAGGCTCAGCTGCCACACCGCCCACGAGCAGGCCAGAGTCACGGCCGCCGTGAGGATCACGGTGAACAGGTACTGCTTCACGGGGTCGCTCTCCTCCGGCCGGGATCAGGACTGCTCGTCGAGCAGGTCCCCGAGCACGCGGGCGAGCTCGTCGCGGGAGATCGCGCCCTCGCGGAGCACGCGCACCTTGGCGTCCTCACCCCCGGGACGGACCAGGGAGGTGGCGTCGATGATCGTGGACGCGACGCCGCGGGTCGCGGGGCCCGCGTCGAGGTAGACCTCGATGCTGTCGCCGAGCATGCTCCTGGCCGCCTCGAGCTCGACGGCGGCGGGCTCGCCGGTGAGGTTCGCGCTGGAGACCGCGAGCGGCCCCGTCTCCTCGAGCAGTGCGAGCGCGACCCGGTGGTCGGGCATGCGCACCGCGACCGTGCCGTGGGTCTCGCCGAGGTCCCAGACCAGGGACGGCTGCGAGGGCAGCACGATCGTGAGACCCCCGGGCCAGAACTCGTCGACCAGGCGCTGCACGGGCTCCGGTACGGTCTCCACGAGGGCGGCGAGGGTGGCGGTGCTGCCGACCAGGACGGGGGGCGGCTGCTGGCGCCCCCGCCCCTTCGCGTCGAGCAGGCGCTGCACGGCGGCGGGGCTGAAGGCGTCGGCGCCCACGCCGTACACGGTGTCGGTGGGGAGCACGACCAGCCCTCCGCGGCCGATGGCCAGACGGGCCTGGCGCATACCGGTGAGGATCTGATCCGCGTCGCGGCTATCGAAGACTGAGGACATGACCGGCCCAGTCTACGGGGCGCGGCGCGGTACGCCCTGAGCGGGCTCGCGAATCACCGCATGCCCGCCGTCGACCGCGCACCGCCGCCGCGGGACCGGCTAGGGGCGGAGGGCTGTCGTGGCGCGGTCCCGGTGGGTGAGGTCCCGGTGCGTCGCGGCGGCGTGCCAGCCGTCCTGCGCCAGGAGCTCCCTGATCGCGGCGCCCTGCACTTCTGCGTGCTCGAGCACGAGCGTGCCGCCGGGGTGCAGCAGCGCCCAGGCGCGCTGGCTGATCGCGCGTACAACGTCAAGCCCGTCCGCGCCGCCGTACAGCGCGAGCGCCGGGTCGTGCAGACGCACCTCCGGGTCGCGCGGGATCGCGTCGTCCGGAACGTACGGCGGATTGGAGATGACCACGTCCACGGTCCCGTCGAGCTCCGGGAGCGCGTCCGCGAGGTCGCCGAGGACGAGCGAGAGGTTCTCCTGTCCCGCGGTATTGCGCAGCGCCCAGGCGTGCGCCTCGGGCGAGAGCTCGACCGCGTGCACCCGCGCATGCGGCACCTCGGTCGCCAGCGCGAGCGCGATCGCCCCTGACCCGGTGCAGAGGTCGACGCCGATCGGGGCGGGCGTGGCGGCGGCCAGGAGCGCGTCGATCGCGAACTGCGCGACGATCTCGGTCTCGGGGCGCGGCACGAACACGCCGGGGCCCACGGCCAGCTCGAGATGGCGGAAGGGGGCGGTGCCGGTGAGATGCTGGAGCGGCTCCCTCGCGGCCCGGCGCGCGACGAGAGCGGCCAGCGCCGTCTCGTCCTCGTCGGTCAGCGCGTCTCCGCGGATCGTCGCGGCCTGCACGCCGCCGCGGCCGAGTCCCAGGACGTGCCCGATGAGGAGCTCGGCGTCGACGGCGGGATCCGGGACGCCGGCGTCGCCGAGGGTGGTCACGGCACGGCGGAGGGCATCGGCAAGGGGCAGGGACATAGACCTCCAGCGTAATGCGGGCGTCACATTCACCGGCCGCACAAGCCATCGCCCTAGGCTGTGCTCGATCGGGTCCTCCTCTGAAGCGGGACGGGGCCGTCGCACCAGCGAAGAAGTGCGCCCATCGAAAGGTCAGTCATGGCAGGCATCCACTCCGACATCACCAGCACGTTCGGCAACACCCCGCTCGTCAAGCTGAACCACGTCACCGAGGGCCTCGACGCCACGGTGCTGGTCAAGCTCGAGTCCTTCAACCCGGCCTCGAGCGTCAAGGACCGCATCGGCATCGCGATCGTCGACGCCGCGGAGGCGTCCGGCGAGCTGAAGCCCGGCGGCACGATCGTCGAGGCGACCAGCGGCAACACCGGGATCGCTCTGGCCATGGTCGGCGCCGCACGCGGCTACCGCGTGATCCTGACGATGCCCGCCTCGATGTCGAAGGAGCGCCGCGTCCTGCTGAAGGCGTTCGGCGCGGAGCTCGTGCTGACCGACCCGACGCTCGGCATGAAGGGCGCGATCGAGAAGCTGCAGGAGATCATCGCGGAGACCCCCGGCGCCGTCTGGGCCCGCCAGTTCGAGAACGCCGCGAACCCGCAGATCCACCGCGAGACCACAGCGCAGGAGATCCTGCGCGACACCGACGGGAAGGTCGACGTCTTCATCGCGGGCGTCGGCACGGGCGGCACCATCACCGGCACCGGCCAGGCTCTCAAGGCCGCCAACCCCGAAGTCAAGGTCATCGCGGTCGAGCCGACCGACTCCCCGCTGCTCAGCCAGGGACACCCCGGACCCGCGAAGATCCAGGGCATCGGCCCGAACTTCGTCCCCGCGATCCTGGATCGCGACGTCATCGACGAGATCATCACGGCCGGTTTCGAGGAATCCCTCACCACGGCCCGCGATCTGGCGGCGAAGGAGGGCCTCCTCGTCGGCATCTCCGCCGGCGCCGCCGTCGCCCAGGCGCTGAAGGTGGCCGCGCGCCCCGAGAACGCCGGCAAGACCATCGTCGTGATCGCCCCGGACACCGGCGAGCGCTACCTGTCCACCGCCCTCTTCGAGGACCTGCGCGAGGACTGATGCCGCACTCTGGCATGTCGTGGGCCGGGCGGATGCGCGAGGACGTCGCATCGGCCCGGCTCCGCGACCCCGCCGCGCGCGGCGGACTCGAGATCGCCCTGCTCTACCCCGGTCTGCACGCCATCTGGGCGCACCGGGTGAACCACGCCCTCTGGACGCGCGGCTGGCGCTTCCCGGCACGGATGGCCTCGCAGGTCGCGCGCTGGCTCACCGGCGTCGAGATCCACCCCGGCGCCACGATCGGGCGCCGCTTCTTCATCGATCACGGCATGGGCGTCGTGATCGGGGAGACGGCGGAGATCGGCGACGACGTGATGCTCTATCACGGCGTCACGCTCGGCGGGCGCACCCGCGATGCGGGCAAGCGTCACCCGACCCTGGAGGACGGCGTCGTGGTCGGCGCCGGCGCCAAGATCCTCGGCCCCGTCGTCATCGGGGCGCGCTCCGCGATCGGTGCGAACGCCGTGGTCACGAAGGATGCGTCCGCCGACTCGGTGCTCACCGGGGTCCCCGCACGGGCCCGCCCGCGGGTCGAGGGCGAGAACACCGCGAGGATCCTGTCGGTCCCGGACTACTCGATCTGACTCGCGATCAGCGCTTCTTGGCCGCGGCCTTGAGCGCTGCCGCCTCGCGCACCTCGCGCTTGATCAGCAGCATGAGCACGCACATCACGAAGCCCCACCACTTGCTCCACTCGATCGTGAAGCCCGTCAGCAGGAGGTCGGCCACGATCAGGCCGAGCGCCGACGAGGCCAGGAAGATCAGGGTGCGCGTGAAGAAGAGGCCCATGGCCGGAGCAGAGCGCGGGACGGGTGCGCACCTGGCTCGCGCCGCGTACTGTCGGGGTCATGCGCTGGGTGCTCCATGTGGACCTCGACCAGTTCATCGCGGCCGTCGAGGTGCTGCGCCGTCCCGAACTCGCCGGGCTCCCCGTCATCGTGGGCGGGCGCGGGGATCCGACCGAGCGCGCCGTGGTGTCGACCGCGTCCTACGAGGCCCGTGCATTCGGCGTCGGTTCGGGGATGCCGCTGCGGATCGCCGCCCGCAAGGCGCCGGATGCGGTGATCCTGCCCGTGGACGCGCCCGCGTATCTGGCCGCTTCGGCAGAGGTCATGTCGGTGCTGCGCGCCCAGCCCGGCGCCGTGGTGCAGGTGCTCGGCTGGGATGAGGCGTTCGTGGGCGTCGAGACGGACGATCCGGAGACGTACGCCCGCCGCCTGCAGCAGGCCGTCCTGGATCGCACCCGGCTGCACTGCAGCGTGGGCATCGGCGACACCCTCGTGCGCGCGAAGATCGCGACCGGGTTCGGCAAGCCGCAGGGCGTGTTCCGGCTCACCGCCGGGAACTGGGACGACGTGATGGGCGAGAGAGCGGTGATCGAGCTCTGGGGCGTGGGCGCGAAGGTCTCGAAGCGCCTGCGCGCGCTCGGCGTCCGGACGGTCTCCGAGCTCGGCGCAGCGCCCGAGGAAGCGCTGACGACGGAGTTCGGCCCGCGGATGGGCCTCTGGTATCAGGACCTCGGCCGCGGCGGCGGATCCGCGGTCGTCGACGACACGCCCTGGGTCCCCCGCGGGCACAGCCGCGAGACCACCTACCAGACCGACCTCGCCGATCGTGCGGAGATCGAGCGGGCCGCCCTGACGCTGCTCGACCAGGTCCTCGACGATGTCGCGGAGGACGGGCGTCCCGTCATCGGCCTCGGGCTGAAGGTGCGCTACGCGCCGTTCATGACGAAGACGTTCACGAAGCGGATCGCGGAGACCGCCGACCGCGATCTCGTCATCGCGAAGGCACAGGAGCTCATCGCCCGGATCGACCCCGACCGCCCGGTGCGGCTGCTGGGGATGCGCGCGGAGATGGCGCTGCCGGAGGATGCGCGGGACGGCCGCACGCCCACGCGCGGAGCATGGTGACACGCCGCGCGCGACCGCGCGTCGCGTTCAGTCCTCGGTGCCGAGGGCGGCGAGCTGCGCTTCCTCGTCCGCGTGGATCGCGGACTCGATGATCGGCTCGAGCGCCCCGTCCATGACCTGGTCGAGGTTGTACGCCTTGAAGCCGGTGCGGTGATCCGCGATCCGGTTCTCGGGGAAGTTGTAGGTGCGGATCCGCTCCGAGCGGTCCATGCCGCGGATCTGCGAGCGGCGGGCGTCGGAGGCCGCGGCGTCGAGCTCCTCCTGCTGCCGCGCGAGCAGCCGGGCGCGCAGCACGCGCATGGCCGCCTCGCGGTTCTGCAGCTGCGACTTCTCGTTCTGCATCGAGACGACGATCCCGGTCGGGACGTGCGTGATGCGCACCGCCGAGTCGGTCGTGTTCACCGACTGCCCTCCGGGACCGGAGGAGCGGAACACGTCGATCTTGAGGTCGTTCTGATTGATCGCGATCTCGTCGGGCTCGTCGACCTCGGGGAACACCAGCACGCCCGTCGTGGACGTGTGGATGCGCCCCTGCGACTCCGTGGCCGGAACGCGCTGCACGCGATGCACACCGCCCTCGTACTTGAGGTGCGCCCATACTCCCTGCGAGGGATCGGTCGAGGATCCCTTGATCGCGACCTGCACATCCTTGTAGCCGCCGAGATCCGACTCGGTGCGCTCCAGGAGCTCGGTCTTCCAGCCCTTCGAGGCGGCGTACTGCACGTACATGCGCAGCAGATCGGCGGCGAAGAGGGCGGATTCGGCTCCGCCCTCCCCCGCCTTGATCTCCATGATCACGTCGCGCGCGTCATCCGGATCCCGAGGGATCAGCAGGCGCCGGAGCTTCTCCTGGGCGGCCTGCAGCCCCTCTTCCATGCCGGGGATCTCCGCCGCGATGGACTCGTCCTCGCGGGCGAACTCCCGCGCGGTCTCGAGATCCTCGCCCGCGGCGATCCAGTCGTCATGCGCCTTCACGATGCGGCTGAGCTCGGCGTAGCGACGGTTGACGCGCTTCGCCCGTGCGGCGTCGGCGTGCACCTCGGGGTCGGAGAGCTCCCTCTCCACCCTGCGGTGCTCGTCGCGCAGCGACTCGACCTGCTCGAACATGACGACCGGATCCCTGGCTCAGGCGGCGCGGATCAGCGGATGCTGTTCTCGGACGCGTGGCTGTGGCCCGTGCCGGAGGCCGGCTTGCCCAGCTGCGCGTTCTGCATCTGCAGCAGGAACTCGACGTTCGAGTCGGTCTCCTTGAGCTTGCCGAGGACGACCTCGAGGGCCTGCTGCGGGTCGAGCCCGGCGAGGGCGCGGCGCAGCTTCCAGGTGATCTTGACCTCGTCGGGGCTCAGCAGCATCTCCTCGCGGCGGGTCGAGGACGCGTTGACGTCCACGGCCGGGAAGATCCGCTTGTCGGCCAGCGCGCGGCTGAGACGCAGCTCGCTGTTGCCGGTGCCCTTGAACTCCTCGAAGATGACCTCGTCCATCTTGGATCCGGTCTCCACCAGCGCGGTCGCGAGGATCGTGAGGGATCCGCCGTTCTCGATGTTGCGCGCTGCCCCGAAGAAGCGCTTCGGCGGGTAGAGCGCCGAAGCGTCCACGCCGCCCGTCAGCACGCGTCCGGAGGCGGGAGCCGCGATGTTGTAGGCGCGGCCGAGGCGGGTGATCGAGTCGAGCAGCACGACGACGTCGCGGCCCAGCTCGACGAGACGCTTGGCCCGCTCGATCGCGAGCTCGGCGACCGTGGTGTGGTCCTCCGCAGGGCGGTCGAAGGTCGAGGCGATGACCTCGCCCTTGACCGTGCGCTGCATGTCGGTGACCTCTTCGGGGCGCTCGTCGACGAGCACGACCATGAGGTGCACCTCGGGATTGTTCTGCGCGATCGCGTTGGCGATCTGCTGCAGCACGATCGTCTTGCCGGCCTTCGGGGGCGCGACGATGAGTCCGCGCTGGCCCTTGCCGATCGGGGCGACGAGGTCGATGATGCGCTGCGTGAGCTTCTCCGGCGCGGTCTCCAGGCGCAGACGCTCCTGCGGGTAGAGCGGGGTCAGCGCGGAGAACTCGACGCGGTTCGCGGCGTCGTCCGTGCTCAGGCCGTTGATCGAGTCGACCTTGACCAGCGCGTTGTACTTCTGGCGCCCCTGCTGCTCGCCCTCGCGGGGCTGCTTGATCGCGCCGACGACGGCGTCGCCCTTGCGCAGGTTGTACTTCTTGACCTGGCCGAGCGAGACGTACACGTCGCTGGGGCCGGACAGGTAGCCGGTGGTGCGCACGAACGCGTAGTTGTCGAGCACGTCGAGGATGCCGGCGATCGGGATGAGGACGTCGTCCTCGCCGATCTCGGTCTCGAACTCGTCGATGTTCTGGTTCGTGCCGCCGCGGCGCTTGTTGCGCTGACGGCTGCGGGCGCTGCCGCCGTCCTCATCGATGTCCTGGGCGCCGCCACGGCCGCCCTGATTGCCCTGGTTGCCGTTCTGGTTGCCGTTGCCCTGGTTGCCGTTGCTCTGACCGTTCTGGCCGCCGCCGTTCTGGCCGTCCTGAGCGCCGTTGCGGTTGCGGCTGCGCGAACGGGACCGGCTGCGGCTGCGGCCGCCCGTCTCCTCGCCGCCCTCCGCGGAGTTGTCCGCCGGCTGTGCGTCGGAGGACGCGGACTCGGCGGGCGCCTCCTTCGTCGCGGCCTCCGACACGGCCTCGGACGGAGCGTCCGCCGCGGCCTCGGCCGGAGCGTCCTCGGTCTTCTTCGCCCGGCTGCGGCGCGGAGCCTTAGCCTTCGGGGCGGACTCGGCCGGAGCCTCCGCGGCGGGAGCGTCCGCGACGGGAGCCGCCTCGGGGGCGGCCGTGTCTGCGGGGGCGTCCTCGACCTTCTTCGCGCGGCTGCGGCGCGGGGCCTTCGCCTTCGGGGCGACCTCGGCCGGAGCGTCCGCGGCGGGTGCCGCCTCGACGACGGGCGCGGCCTCGACGGCCTCGGCGGCCTTCGCCGCCGCCGTCGCCGTGGTCGCACGGCGCGGCGCGCGCTTGCGCGGCGCCTTGGGTGCGCCCTCAGCGGACGCCTGATCGGCCGAAGCCGAAGTCTCGATCTGGGTCTCGGAGATAGTCTCCACGAGTACTCCTCTTGTAAGTCGTGGGTATTTCGGCGCGCACACGGCAGATGCCGGGGCGCGACCGCACGATCATGCCGAGAACAGGCTGTCCCCTGCATGCCACCCGGGGAACACGCTTGTACAGAGCTCGGTGACCGGCTCGTCCTGCGGTTTCGGGTGCTGTGCGGCTGACGCGTGAAGTGCGTCGCGGGTCGGGATCACGATTGTGACGAAGAACCCTCCGCTCGTTCCCTCACTGTACCACCTCGCACATCGACGGCGACCATCTGCGGGATCCACGGAGTGTCCGTGACCGCGTCGGCGATCCGCACCGCTTCGAGGCGGCTGCCCGGCCCGTCGCACAGCACCAGCACGCTGGGTCCGGCGCCGGAGACGACGGCCGCGAATCCTTCCGCCCGCAGGGCGCGCACGAGCCGGTTCGTCTCGGGCATCGCGGGTGCGCGGTAGTCCTGGTGCAGCCGGTCGTCTGTCGCGTCCAGCAGCACGTCAGGGCTCTGGGTGAGCGCGGCGATGAGCAGAGCGGAACGGGAGACGTTGAACACGGCGTCCTCGCTCGGCACGTGCTCGGGCTGCAGGCTGCGCGCCGCCTTGGTCGACATCGTGTAGCCGGGCACCAGCACGAGCGGCGAGACGCCGCGGTGCACGAGCAGTTTCTTGTGCTGCGGGCCGCGCTCGGCCGTCCACGCGATCGTCAGGCCCCCGAACAGCGCCGGCGCGACGTTGTCGGGGTGCCCCTCGAGCTCGGTGGCCAGGCGCAGCAGCGCGGCGTCGTCGAGTTCGACGATCCCCGCCAGCAGCCCCTGCGCGGCCAGGACGCCGGCGGCGACCGCTGCGCCGGAGGAGCCGAGACCTCGCCCGTGCGGCACGCCGTTGCGCGCCACGAGACGGATCCCCGGCATCTCGACGCCCGCGTCGGCGAAGACGTGCGCGATCGAGCGGACGACGAGGTTGGACGCATCGCGGGCGATCTCCTCCGCGCCGGATCCGGAGACCTCGACCTCGATCCTCCCCGGCTCGAGAGCCGTGACCTCGACCTCGTCGTACATGCTGAGCGCGAGGCCGAGGGTGTCGAACCCGGGACCGAGGTTGGCGCTCGTGGCGGGGACGCGCACCTCGACGGTGCGCCCCGGCATCGGGCCGGTGGTGGCGCTCACGTCACTCCCCCTCGACGCGCAGCACCGAGAGCACGCGGGTGACGGCGTCGCTGTCGGCGAGGCGGGAGACGGTGTCGCTGAGCGCCTGCTCGGTGGCACGGTGTGTGCCGATCACGAGGCGGGCGGTGCTGCTCTCCTCGCCCCGTTCGATCGTCTGCAGCGCGGTCGCGATGGAGACGCCGTGGTCGCTGAGTATGCCGGCCACGGTCGCGAGCACACCGGTGACGTCGGCGACCTCGATCGTGATCTGGTAGCGCGTGGTGATGTGGCCGAACGGCGCCATCGGCAGGCTCTGCCTCGCCGACTCGCCCACGCCCACGCCGCCGGCGATGTGCCGGCGCGCGGCGGAGACCACGTCGCCGAGCACGGCCGACGCGGTCTGCACGCCGCCCGCACCCGCCCCGTAGAACATGAGCGGCCCCGCGGCCTCCGCCTCCACGAACACGGCGTTGTTGCCGCCGTGCACGTTCGCCATCGGATGCTCGCGGTCGATCAGCGCCGGGTACACGCGCACCGAGACGGCGTCGCCGCCGTCCTCGGACAGGCGCTCGCACACCGCGAGCAGCTTGATCACGTAGCCCGCCCTGCGGGCATCGGCGATCATGTCGGCCGTGACGGACTCGATGCCCTGACGGTGCACGTCGTCGATCGAGACCTGCGTGTGGAACGCGAGGCTGGCCAGGATCGCGGCCTTCTGCGCCGCGTCGTACCCCTCGAGGTCGAGCGAGGGGTCCGCCTCGAGATAGCCGAGCTCGGTGGCGATCCGCTGCGCCTCCTCGGCGCTCAGTCCCTGGCGGTCCATGGAGTCGAGGATGTAGTTCGTGCTGCCGTTGACGATGCCGAAGATGCGCTTGATCCGGTCGCCGGCGAGGGAGTCGCGGAGCGGACGGATGATCGGAATCGCGGCGGCGACGGCCGCCTCGTACGACACGGAGGCGCCGACTTGATCCGCGGCCTCGAAGATCTCCGCGCCGTGCGTGGCCAGCAGCGCCTTGTTGCCGGTGACGACGTCGGCCCCGCTGCGCAGCGCCTGCAGCACGTAGCCGCGCGCCGGCTCGATCCCGCCCATGAGCTCGATCACGATGTCCGCGCTCTGGATCAGCGCCTCGGCGTCGGTCGTGAGCAGTTCGCGCGGCAGCTCCGCGTCGCGCGGGGCGTCGATGTCGCGGACCAGGATCCCGGCGAGCTCGAGGTGGGCTCCGCTGCGCTCGGCGAGGTCGCTCCGGTGCTCGAGGAGCAGGCGCGCGACCTGGGATCCCACGGATCCCGCCCCGAGCAGGGCGACGCGGAGGGTGCGGCGGCGGCCGTCGATTTCCGTCATGCTTCTCCTTCTCCGGCGCGAGCGCCGGTGGGTTCCATCGTCCGGCGGGCGGCGATGCCGGCGTCGCGGGAGAGGAGGTCGTCGAGGGTCTCCCCCCGCACGATCACCCGCGCGTGACCGTCGCGCACGGCGACGACCGCGGGGCGCGGGGTGTGGTTGTAGTTGCTGGACAGCGCGTGACAGTACGCGCCGGTCGCCGGCACCGCGAGCAGGTCGCCCGGGGTGACGTCGGAGGGGAGGTACTCGTGATCGACGACGACGTCCCCCGATTCGCAGTGCGAGCCCACGACGCGCGCGAGCACGGGCGCGCCGGTGCCCTCGCGGGAGGCGATGCGCGCGGAGTACTGGGCGCCGTACAGGGCGGGCCGCGCGTTGTCGCTCATGCCCCCGTCGACGCTCACGTAGAGCCGCTCTCCGCGCTCCCCGAGCGACACCTCCTTGGTGGTGCCGACCTCGTACAGGGTGACGCCGGCCTGGCCGATGACCGCGCGGCCCGGCTCGAACGCGAGCGTGGGGATCGGGATCCCGCGCACCTCGCACTCTCGGGCCACGGCCTCGACGATGGCGGTGGCGAGCTCCTCGATGGGCGTCGGGTCGTCGGCCGCGGTGTACGCGATGCCGAAGCCGCCGCCGAGGTTGAGCAAGGGCAGCTCCCCGCCCTCGCGCAGTTCGGCGTGCAGATCGACGACCCGCGAGGCGGACTCGGCGAAGCCGGCGGATCCGAAGATCTGGGATCCGATGTGGCAGTGCAGCCCGCGCAGCGTCAGGCTCGGGATCTCGCGGATCCTCTCGACGAGCGCGGGTGCGGCCTCGAGCGAGGTGCCGAACTTCTGGTCCTCGTGCGCGGTGGCGAGGAAGTCATGGGTCTCCGCATGCACGCCGCTGTTCACGCGGAGCAGCACGCCCTGGACGTATCCGTCCGACCCCGTGCCGTTGCTCGCTGCGCTGCGGCGCTCGGCGATCGCACCGAGGCGCTCGATCTCGATCGCGGAGTCGAGGACGATCGTGCCGACGCCGACCTCGACGGCGCGCTCCAGCTCCGCGACGCTCTTGTTGTTGCCGTGGAACCCGATCCGCGACGGCTTGACGCCGGCGGCGAGCGCGATCTCGAGCTCTCCGCGGCTGCAGACGTCGACGCGAAGGCCCTCCTGGGTGACCCAGCGGGCGACCTCGGTGCTGAGGAACGCCTTGCCCGCGTAGTAGACGCGCGCCTTGGTGCCGTGTGCGGCCGCGGCATCGTCGAAGGCGGCCTTGATCCTGGCCGCGTGCGCCCGCGCCTCGGCCTCATCGAGAACGTACAGCGGGGTGCCGAAACGGGCACGCAGCTCGGCGACACCGACGCCGCCGAGCTCGAGCTCTCCGTCGGCGTCGCGCCGCGCTGATGCCGGCCACACCCCCGGGGCGAGATCGTTCGGATCGGCCGGTTCCTTCAGCCATTCCGGGGCGAGCGCGTCGTCGGGCGATGCGGAAAGCACAGGGCACCAATCGTCGTGGGTGTCTCGGGTGTTCGAGCCCGGCCCAGAGCGTGCCGAGTTCTGAGAATTCTAAGGCACGGCACCGACCCACCTCGACGGGTGTGACGCCGGGGACGACGGCTGGCGGAGCCGCACGCGGGGCGCGTCTGCTTGGATGGCGGGATGCGCGGATTCCATCACGTCGAACTCTGGGTCGCCGACGTGGAGCGGGCTGCCTCCGAATGGGGCTGGCTTCTCGGGCAGGTCGGCTTCGAGTCGGCCGAGGTGTGGGCCGAGGGGTGCTCCTGGCGGATCGGGGACGCCTATCTGACGATCTGTTCGGCTCCTGCGCTGCACGGAGAAAGCCATGACCGGCGCCTCCCCGGGCTGAACCATCTGGCGTTCCACGGCGGATCCCGCGCCGAGGTCGACGCGCTCATGGACGCCGCGCCTTCGCACGGCTGGCGGCTCCTGTACGCCGAGCGCTATCCGCACGCCGGTGGTCCGGATCACTACGCCGGCTGGCTCGAGAACGGCGACGGATTCAAAGCCGAGATCGTCGCGACCTGACGGCCCGCCGACGACACCGGATCTTGCCGATCGCACGGGATCCTGCCGACCGCACGGGATCCTCGCGCCAACAAGCCGCGCGCTCGACAGCAAGCCGTGCACTCGGCAGCAGAGGGTCCGCCTGGTGACAAGCCACGCACTCGCGACGGCACCGGATCCTGTCGAAAGCACGGGAACCTCACGCCGACCACCCGTGCACTCGGGCGCAAGCCGTGCAGTCGACCGAGCCGCCCTCCGCGAGCACTGCACATTCCCACGACCGCGCACTCGAGGACAAGCCGTGCGCTCGGCGAAGCCCCGCACAAGGTCCCCGGTTCCGGCTCCCCCATCTCCGAGTCGTCCCCGTCAGCGCACCCCCTGGCCTCCGCTGACGGGGACGACTCGGAAGTAGGGGGATCTGGTGCTCGGTACGCTCGGAGGATGGGCACTCGCACCGCATCCAAGGGCACGCCCGGAGCTGAGGGCACGCCGGGAGCTGAGGGCACGCCCGGAGCCGAGGGCACGCCCGGAGCCGAGGGCACGCCCGGAGCCGAGGGCACGCCGGGAGCCGAGGGCGCGCCGGCGCGGAAGGCGTGGCTGCCGCGCACGATCGACGCCGTGCTGGCGCGCGTGCTGCGGTGGCGCGTCGCGCGCGCGTGGCTGCTGTACTCCGAGAAGCACGGCCCCGCCCTGGCCGACGGGATCACCTACCGCGCGCTGTTCAGCCTCTTCGCCGCCGTGCTGCTGGGCTTCTCCGCCGCGGGGCTGTGGCTGGCCGGCAATCCCGAGGCGCTCACTGCGCTCGTGCAGGCGGTCGATGCCGCCGTGCCGGGACTCGTCGGAACCGGCGGCCTCATCGACCCCGCGAAGATCACCGCCCCGACAGGGCTGTCGATCGCGGGGATCGTCTCGCTCGCCGGACTCGTCGGTGCGGCGCTGGGCGCGATCGGATCCCTGCGCATCGCCCTGCGCACCCTCGCCGGCGCTCTCGCCGACGATGTGCAGTGGTACTGGGTGATCGCCCGCAACCTCGCACTGGCCGCCGGGATCGGGATCGGCTTCACGCTCAGCGCCGCCGCCACGGTCGTCGGCTCGGTGGGACTCGATCAGATCGCCGATCTGGTGGGCCTCCGCCACTCCCCCGCGACCGCGTGGATCGAGCGGATCCTGTCGCTGCTCATCGTGTTCGCGCTCGACACCGCGCTCATCGCGGGACTGTTCTCGGTGCTCTCGGGCGTGCGCACCGGCGTGCGCACCCTCTGGGCGGGATCCGCGCTCGGCGGCCTCGGCCTGCTCGTGCTGCAGCAGCTGTCCACCCTGTTCGTCGGCGGCGCCTCGTCGAACCCGCTGCTCGCCTCCTTCGCCGCGCTCATCGCGCTGCTGCTCTGGCTCAACCTGTCCGCGCAGGTCGTGCTGCTCGCGAGCGCCTGGATCATCACCGGGGTCGAGGACGACGAGGACAGGACCACGGGCAGACCCCGCACGTTCGCCGAGCGGCGCCTCCAGCGCGCCGAGCGTCTGCTCGCCGCGACCGCCGCAGAGCGCGACGCGGCGCGGGACCAGGTGGCGACCGAGCGCCGCGGCTCCTGACGGACCTACTGCCCCTGGCAGGTCCCGTTCTCGAGAAGTTTCGGATCCGTCGTGATCGCGCTGTCCGCGGAGAACGTCGCCACGAGGGCCTCGCCGTCCACGCGCAGCCCGCTCAGGTGCACCCCCGCCGGAAGCCGGTCGGCGATGCAGAGCTTCTGCGTCGCGAACAGCGGCTTGAGCGCGCCCGCGAACGGCGAGGAGGTGTCCGAGGCGTCCAGCCTCATGGCGCCGACGGTCGCCGAGGTCGGCGTGAAGGTCAGGTCGCCGCCCTCCGCACCGGGGGTGAGCGCGAGGGCGAGCGGCACGGTCGCGCCGAACAGCTTCACGGATCCGGTCGCTTTGACGTCCTTGCCGTCCAGCGTCACGGAGTCGATCGGGGCGGACCCGGCAGCGGCCGCGATGGCGTTCTCGAGCTGATCGGCCGTGATCCGGAACGTGCCCCTGGCACTCCCCAGCTCACCGCCGCGGATCGGCACGCCCGTCGCATCGACAGCCACCGCGCTCGTGATCGGACCGATCGCGACGCTCTTCGCGGTCAGGCGCACATCGTCCAGCCGGCCCGCCACGAGCTGCGGCAGCACGATGCCGCCCACGTTCACGTCCATCTGCTGATCCGCGGGAAGCTTCAGCGCCGTGATGACCTGCGAGCGGATCTGCTGCGCGACGACGGCACGCGCCACGAACTCGCCGCCCACGACGAGCGCCGCGAGCACGACCACGACGATCCCGAGCGCCCAGGGCCAGCGCGCACGCCGGCGCGGCGGCGGCACGGCGACGGGCGCGGACGGCAGCGGAGGCCGAGGCGGGAGCTCCGCACCGGACGCCGTCGCCCCGCCCGCCGGAGGCGGCAGCGGCACCGTCGGATGCTCGGAACCGAGGTCCCGCGGATACGGCTCGGTCGGGTGCGTGCCCTCTTCCGCGCCGCTCACGTCACATCCGCTCCGGCGCGGACACCCCGAGCAGGTCGAGGCCGTTGCGCAGCACCTGGCCCGTGGCGTCGTTCAGCCACAGGCGCGTACGGTGCACGTCCTCGATGGGGTCGTCGCCCTGCGGGATCACCCGGCAGTTGTCGTACCAGCGGTGGTACAGGCCCGCGAGCTCCTCCAGATAGCGCGCGACGCGGTGCGGCTCGCGCACCTCGGCGGCGAAGGCCACGATCCGCGGGAACTCCTGGAGCGCACCGAGGAGCGCCGACTCGGTCTCGTGCGTGAGCAGTTCGGGCGCGAACGCCGAGCGGTCCACGCCGGAGTCGGCGGCGTTGCGCGCGACGTTGTGCGTGCGCGCGTGCGCGTACTGCACGTAGAAGACCGGGTTGTCGTTCGTGCGCTTCTGCAGCAGCTCGGGATCCAGCGACAGCGGGGAATCTGCGGGTGAGCGCTCGAGCGAGTACCGCAGGGCGTCGGTGCCGAGCCACTCGCGCAGGTCGTCCATCTCGATGATGTTGCCGGCGCGCTTGCTGAGCCGGGCGCCGCCCACCGAGACGAGCTGCCCGATGAGCACCTCGACGTCCTTCTCCGGGTCGTCGCCGGCGGCGCCCGCGAGCGCCTTCAGCCGGTGCACGTAGCCGTGGTGATCCGCGCCGAGCAGGTAGATCTTGTGCCCGAAGCCGCGGTCGCCCTTGTTCAGGTAGTAGGCGGCGTCGGCGGCGAAATAGGTGTACTCGCCGTTGGAGCGGCGGATCACGCGGTCCTTGTCGTCGCCGAAATCGGTCGTGCGCACCCACACGGCGTCGTCCTGGTCGAACACGTGTCCCTGCGCTCGGAGCCGGTCCACGGCCTGGTCGACGAGGCTCGGCGCGCCGTCCTCGCCCTTCGCGTGCAGCACCCGCTCCGAGAACCACACGTCGAACACGACGTTGAACTTCGCGAGCGAGTCCTTCTGCTCTGCCAGCTGGTACTGGTAGCCGAGTTCGCGCGCGACCAGGAGCTGCTCGCTCCGCTCCAGCGAGAGGAAGTCGGGACGATCGGCGAGCACGCGCCGCGCGATGTCCGCGATGTAGCTGCCGGCGTATCCGCCCTCGGGGGTCGGCTCGCCCTGCGCCGCGGCGACGATGGATCCGGCGAACCGCTCCATCTGCGCGCCCGCGTCGTTGATGTAGAACTCGCGGGCCACGGTCGCGCCGCTCGCGTCGAGCAGGCGCGCGATCGCGTCGCCGAGCGCGGCCCAGCGGGTGTGCCCGATGTGCAGCGGCCCGGTCGGGTTCGCCGAGACGAACTCGATGTTGATCGAGCGGCCGGTCTGCGAGTCGTTGCGCCCGTATGCCTCGGCGGCGTCCACGATCACCTTCGCCAGGGCGCCGGCAGCACCGGCTTCGAGGCGCACGTTGAGGAAGCCAGGCCCCGCGACCGAAGCCTCGGCGATGCCGTCCACGGCGCCGAGCCCGTCGGCGATCTGCTGCGCGAGTTCGCGCGGGTTCGCGCCGAACTGCTTCGCCAGGCGCATCGCGACGTTGGTCGCCCAGTCGCCGTGCTCGCGGTTGCGCGGACGCTCCAGCACGATGTCGCCCGCGGTGAGCGCAAGGGGCTCGCCCGGTCGTCGCTCGTCCGCGATCGGGGCGAGGACGGTCAGGATCGCAGTGGCGAGGGCTTCGGGATTCATAGGCTACCGATTCTAGAGCGTGTCGCCCTTCGGAACCGTCGTCCGAGGGCGGGGATTCGCAGCGAGCGCCCCGGCGCGCATCGCCTCGCCGATCCCCGTACGCACCCGCGCGAGCGTCCCCTCGTCGACGGCGACGCCCGCGTGCCGCAGCGCGAGCATCGTCGCCCCCGCCGCGCCGCTGTCCACGAGCACGAACGGCACGTCGCCGAAGGCTTCCGCGACGTGTGCGCGCAGCATCTGCTGCGGCGGACCGGGTCTCAGCACGATGCTCCCGCCGATCACGACGGGCCCGGGATCCGCCTGGACGAGTCCGATCGTGCGCACCAGCTGTTCGCCCGCCTCGCGCAGGATCCCCACCGCGACCGGATCCTGCTCCTCCGCCGCATCGAAAACGAGGGGCGCGAACGCGGAAAGCTGCACCGGCCGCTGCGCGTACAGCACGCGGATCAGGTGCTCCAGAGCGGCAGGGCGACCATCGGTTCCCCGAGCGTGGGCGCCCTCCGCTGCGATGCCGGCTGCCTGCAGCACGCGCGGGGTGAGGATGCTCTCCGGGCCAAGCCCGTCCAGCTCCGCGATGGCCGCCGCCGCCGCACCGCGGCCGATCCAGAACCCGCTCCCCCGGTCGCCGAGCAGCCAGCCCAGCCCGTCCGCCGTGGCCACGATGCGACCGCCCTCGACGCGCACCGCACTCGCTCCGGTTCCGCACACCACGCCGTAGCCGACGGGGGCGACGGCGCCGCTCGCGTACATGGCCAGCAGATCCGATTCGAAGGTCAGTACGCCGGTGAACCCGTTTTCCTTCAGCGGATCGAGGATCCACTCCGACGCGCCGCCGCGCGAATCGTGACCTGCCATCGCCACAACCATCCGGGACACGTCCGAGAGCCTCGCCCCGCCCGCGTCGAGAGCCGCGGCGATCGCGCCGCGCACCTCCGCGAGCGCGGCGGGAATACCTGATGAGGTCGGATTTCCACTACCACCTCGACCGAAACCGATCACGCGCCCGTCGCCTGTCGCGAGGACCGCTCTGGTGGAGGTCCCTCCCGCGTCCACACCGATCACGAGCATGTTGAACCCCAATTTGTTATCTGTCCTACTTGATTTTTCGCCCGGGACCTGATGAGAATGTTTTTCACCCGAACCATGTCGTTCGGCGATGCATTTTCACCGGAGGCAATAGTGCCACTCATGCAGGACATCGGCAACGAGTTGTCGATCACGCAGCGCATCTCGCTGCGGCGTCCGGCGATGCCGAAGGCCATGGCGAAGATCGCCGCGGTGATCACGGCGCACCCCACCGCTCCGGTCGAGCTGACCATCACCGAGCTCGCGGACCAGGCCGGCACCTCCGCCGCCACCGTCACGCGTTTCTGCCGTGCGATCGGCTTCGACGGCTACACGCAGTTCCGGGTCGGCGTGGCCGCCGAGTCGGGGCGAGGCGACGCCGGCACCACGTGGCGCACCGACATCGCCGACGACATCGGACAGGACGACCCCGCCGACCGGGTGCTGCTCACCCTGCTCGGCCTGCACACCCGCAGCATGGAGATCACGACGGGCCTGCTGGACCTCAACGACGTCCAGCTCGTTGCGCGCGCGATCTCCGAGGCGCGGCACGTCGACATCTACGGCGTCGGCGGCAGCGGCGTCATCGCCGACGAGTTCCGCGGTCGCCTCTACCGGATCGGGGTGAACGCGCACTCCTGGTCCGACGTGCACGACGGCCTGACCAGCGCGGTGCTGCAGGACGGCTCCTCGGTCGCCGTCGGCATCTCCAACACGGGCCGCACCGAGGAGACCATCGAGATGCTCTCGCACGCCCGCGCGGCGGGGGCGCTGACCGTCGCGATCACGACCGACGCCGACTCCTGGCTGGCCTCCAGCGCGGACGTTGCGCTGATCACCGCCTCGGGCAATCCCGCGCAGCGCCCCGACGACCTCTCCATCAAGCACGCGCAGCTGCTCGTCATCGACCTGCTCTACGTGCTCGTGGCGCAGCGCACGCTCGGTCAGGCCGCGACGCGCCTCGCCGCGAGCGCGATGGCCGTCTCGGCGCACCGCCGTTCGTCATCCCCCGTCGAAGAGCCCCGCCCCCACCGAAAGAAGGAGTCCCACCGATGAGCGCCTCCCCCCAGGATCTGCTCCGCGAAGCCGAGTCGCGCCTCGAGCGTCTCACCGCCGACGCGCAGGACGGCGCGCTGGATCCCGCGATCGACCTGCTCGTCACCGCACTGCGCGACGGCGGAGTCATCCAGGCCTTCGGCACGGGGCACTCCGAGGCGTTCGCGATGGAGATCGCGGGGCGCGCGGGCGGGCTCATCCCGACCAACCGCATCGCGCTGCGCGACATCGTGCTGCACGGCGAGCGTCAGGCCGACGTGCTGACCGGATCCCTCGAGCGTGAGCCCTGGGTGGTCGACGAGCTCATGGCCGTCTCCCCCGTGACCGAGAACGACGTGTTCGTGATCGCCTCGAACTCCGGCGTGAACGGCTCCATCGTCGGCGTCGCCCTGTGGGCGAAGGAGCACGGCCACAAGGTCATCGCGGTGACCAGCCTCGAGCACACCGCCCGCGTCGAGCCCAAGCACCCGAGCGGCAAGCGCCTCAGCGAGATCGCCGACGTCGTGATCGACAACCTCGCCCCCTACGGCGACTCCACCCTGCAGGTCACCGAGACCATCTCGGCCGGCGCGATCTCCTCGATCACCGCCGCGTTCATCGCCCAGCTGCTCACGCTCGGCGTCGCCCGTACTCTCGCCGACGCCGGCGAGGTGCCGCCGATGTACATCTCCGCGAACATCCCCGGCGGCGACGAGCACAACGCGGCTCTCGAAGCCCGCTACCTCGACAGGCTCCGCCGCGGCGCCTGAGCGCCCCCACAGACTCATCCTCTCCCTCACCCCTCACTAAGGAAGGCAACAATCACATGGAAACCAAAGACGCTTCCATCAGCCGCCGCTCGCTGCTGCGCGGTGCGGCGCTCGCGGCGGTCATGGTGCCCCTCGGCGTCAGCCTGGCGTCCTGCGCTGCTCCGGGCGGCGGTTCGACCGGCGGTGGCGCGACCGGCGCCAAGTCGGCCGACAACCCGTTCGGAGTGGCCGCCAACTCCAAGGTCGATGCAGTGATCTTCGACGGCGGCTACGGCGTGGACTACGTCGAGAACGCGGCGAAGATCATGGGCAAGGGCAAGACCGGTGCCACGGTCAAGGTCTCCGCCTCGACCAAGATCGCCCAGGAGCTGCAGCCGCGCTTCGTCGGCGGCAACCCGCCGGACCTCATCGACAACTCGGGCGCCAACCAGATCGGCTGGAACACGATCCTCGACCAGCTCGAGACGCTCGACGACGTGCTGGACGCGAACAACCTCGAGGGCACCAAGATCAGCGACACGCTCTACGGCGGCGTCAAGGGTCCCGGCACCTTCAACGGCAAGTTCGTCGCCCTGAACTACGTGATGACCGTCTACGGCATCTGGTACTCCGACAAGGTCTTCAAGGACAACGGCTTCACCGTCCCGAAGACCTGGCAGGACCTGAAGTCTCTCGGCGAGGCCGCGAAGGCCAAGGGCAAGTACCTCTTCGTCTGGGGCAAGGAGGCGGCGACGTACTACCAGACCCTCGTCGTCGACTCGGCCGTCATCCAGAGCGGTGACGACGTGCGCCTGCCGCTAGAGAACCTGAAGGAAGGCTGCTGGTCGCACCCGACCCTGCAGTCGATCCTGACGATCTTCTACGACCTCATCCAGGCCGGCTACATGAAGCCGGGCGGCGCGGGCACGCAGTTCACCCAGGCGCAGTCGCAGTGGAGCCTCGACGAGGCTGCTCTCCTCTACCCCTCGGGCTCGTGGATCGAGAACGAGATGAAGAAGCAGACCGCGGACGGCTTCACCATGAAGGGCATCGGCGAGATCCCCCTGGACGACAAGCAGACGACCCCGGCGGGCACCCTGCGCGCCGAGGCCGGCGAGCCGTTCATCGTCCCCACCAAGGCGAAGAACCCGGCCGGCGGCAAGGAACTGCTGCGCACGATGCTCTCCAAGGAGTCCGCCACCGCGTTCGCCAAGAGCAAGCTGGCGCCGACCATCGTCAAGGACATCGTCCCGGCCGACGGCTTCGGATCCACCGCTCTGGTCTCGCAGAAGGAGCTCCTGGACAAGGCGGGCGACAACGTCTTCACGATCAAGGCGTTCGGTCTTTACGGAATGAACTCCGACCAGCTGCCGATCTGGAACTCGTTCCTCGACGGCAAGATGACGGTCGCGGACATCACGAAGGCGCTGCAGGATCTGACCGACAAGATCCGCAACGACAGCTCCATCACCAAGATTGAGATCAAGTGAGCTATTCAACTCCCAGCGGGGGTCCGGGGCTGCAGACAGCCGCGGTCACTGCTGCTCGCGCGGGGGGCCGCAAGGCCCCCCGTCTGGGGCGGCGCCGGTTGACGTTCGACTACGTGTCGTTCCTCCTGGTGTTCCTCGTGCTGCCAGTGGCACTGTTCCTCGTGTTCGTGATCTCGCCGTTCATCCAGGCGGTCTACTACTCGATGACCAACTGGACCGGCTTCTCGCCGAACATGAGCTTCGTCGGAGTGAACAACTTCGTGAAGCTCTTCCAGGACTCGACGTTCCTGCAGGCCATGGCGAACAACGCCCTGCTCGCGATCGTCGTGCCCCTCATCACGATCGTCATCGCGCTCGTCTTCGCGAGCATGATCACGGTCGGCGGTCCGAGCCACGGACAGGTCAGGGGGCTCGTCGGATCGAGCTTCTACCGCGTGGTGTCGTTCTTCCCGTACGTGATCCCGGCGATCGTCATCGCGATCCTGTGGAGCATGATCTACGCCCCGAACGGTCTGCTGAACGGCGCGTTGGGCTTCCTCGGCATCAGCACGAACGACTTCGCCTGGCTCGGCGATCAGCGCACCGCGATGGGCGCCACGATCTTCGTGATCGTGTGGAGCATGGTCGGCTTCTACATGGTGCTGTTCATCGCCGCGATCAAGGGGATCCCCGCGGAGACCCTCGAGGCGGCCCGCATCGACGGAGCCGGGCGCTACCGCACGGTGGTCTCGATCCTGCTGCCGCAGATGCGCGACAACGTGCAGACCGCGTACATCTACCTGGGGATCATGGCCTTGGACGCCTTCGTCTACATGGCCGGCCTCAACGCGTCCGGCGGCCCGAACAACAGCACCCTGGTCATGAGCCAGTACCTGTTCCGCACGGCGTTCGAAAAGGGCCAGTTCGGTCTGGCCAGCGCGATGGGCGTGGTGCTCGCCGTTCTGACACTGGTCTTCGCCGGTCTCGTGATCGGCGTGTTCCGCATCGTCGGCGGCAAGGATGAAGGAGGACGCGCATGATCCTCGACACGCGCGCCGCAGTGACCGTCGACCCGAAGGCGGCCAAGAAGATCCGCGGCACGAAGTCGACCACGAGCGACAAGGTCGTCGGCGGCGTCTCGCACGTCGTCCTCGCCGTCTGGGCGCTCGTCGTGATCCTGCCGATGCTGTGGACGCTGCTCGGCTCGTTCAAGACGACCAAGGAGATCTTCAAGTCCCCGTTCGGTCTTCCCGCGAACTGGAACTTCGACAACTACGTCAACGCCTGGGTGAAGAACAACTTCGGCCCGATGTTCCTGAACACGATCATCGTCGTCGGCTGCGCCCTGATCCTGGTGATGCTGCTCGGCGCGATGTGCGCCTACGTGCTCGCGCGGTTCTCCATCCCGGGCAGCAGGGTGATCTACTACCTGATGCTGGCAGGCCTCACCTTCCCGGTCTTCCTCGCCATCGTCCCGCTGTTCTTCATCCTGCAGGGAATGGGCCTGCTGAACACGCTTCCGGGTCTGATCATCACGTACGTCGCGTTCGCGCTGCCGTTCACGGTGTTCTTCCTGTTCTCGTTCTTCAAGTCGCTGCCGTACGAGATCCAGGAGGCCGCGTACGTCGATGGCGCCAGCGAATGGCGGACGTTCTTCCAGGTGATGCTCCCGATGGCCAAACCAGGGCTCGCGGCCGTGGCGATCATGAACTTCCTCGGCCTGTGGAACCAGTTCCTGCTGCCGATCTCGTTGAACACGGATCAGAGCAAGTACGTGCTGTCGCAGGGCATGGCGAGCTTCGCCTCGTCGGCCGGCTACCAGGTGGACTTCGGCGCGATGTTCGCCGCCGTGATCATCACGATCGTCCCGGTGCTGCTCGTCTACATCCTGTTCCAGCGCCAGCTGCAGGGATCCGTCTCGCAGGGCACCTCGAAGTAGGCATTCTGCGACACCGAGAAGGGGCCGTCCTGTTCAGGGCGGCCCCTTCTCGGTGTCAGCCGACCGGTCAGCGCCTCGTCGAGCGCGAGTCGGCTGCCGCGCGGCGCACGACCCCGTGGGCGCCCCGGGCACTGATCACGCACGTGAGGGGACGACGAAGGGCCGCCCTGAATGGGCGGCCCTTCGTCGTCTTCGTGCCCCCGACAGGAATCGAACCTGCGACCTACGGTACCGGAAACCGGCGCTCTATCCGCTGAGCTACGGAGGCGTACCGAACGAGCCTAGCATCGGATCCGCCTTCCCTCCGACGGTGCCGGATCCCGGTAGTGTCGCGAGAAACCGACCGATCGATGAGGACCCCGATGAGCGCTTCCGTTCCCCCGTCGCCCTGGACGCACGCGGCCGTGGAAGAGCCTCGCGTCCCGCGCGGAACGCCGGTCTACACCGCCTGGGCATGGGTGACCGCCTGGACGACGGTTGCCGCGGTCGCCGCCACGGCCGTCATGATGTGGCTCATGACCGGCCCGATGCTCACCTATGCGCGACACGTCGCCGAGCTGAGCGGGATGGCCGCCACAGGAGTGAGGGTGCAGCCCGGCGCGGTGTTCGCGATCGTCTTCGACCTGATGCCGGGGATCATGACGGCGTCGCTGGTCGGCATGCTCCTGAGTGGGGCGCTCTATGCGCTCGCCATCGTCGCCGGGTACCGCGATCATGTGCAGCTCGGCCGTCTCGGCTACCCGAAGCGCTTCCACTGGGCGTGGAGCTTCCTCTCCCCGGTGTATCCGATCGGTCGCGCTGTCGTCGTGCGCCGGCAGACGGGAGCGGGCTCGGCCACGATGTGGATCGCCCTCGCAGCGATCGCTGCGAGCCTCCTGCTCAGCCTCGGCTGGTCGTTCTGGCTGATGACGGCGATGTTCGATGCCATGCGCGCTGGGCTGGGCACGATCGCCTGACCGAGCCCCGCCGCGAGTCGGTCAGAGGAGGGCCACGACCAGCAGCACGACCGCGATCAACGGGAACAGGCCCTGGACGGTCGCCGCACGCGCCTTGGACCGATCGGAGAGGATCAGCACGAGCGCCGCGGCCAGCATCGATCCGGTCCCGGCCAGCATGAGCGCGATCCCCACGCCTGCGGATCCGGCGAGGGCGATCGCGATCCCGATCACCGCCAGGATCGCGAGGAACAGGTTGTAGAAGCCCTGGTTGAACGCGAGCGGCCTCGTGACCTCCGCCGCCTCGGCGGTCGTGCCGAAGATGCGCCGCGTGGACGGGTGCGTCCAGCGCACGGACTCCAGCACGAAGATGTAGACGTGGATCAGGGCGGCGAGCCCGGCGAACACGGATCCCAGGATGAGGAGCATGGGCCGATTCTGCCGCGCGCCGCGCGTCGGCGCGAGAGGCGCGCTCTAGCTGTTGCTGGTCAGGAGGTTGTTGGCGCGGGGGTCAGGGGCTTCGTTGAGTAGTCGTGGAGCACCAGCGCAGTGGTGACGGGGCCGTATCGCGCCAGCGTGTCGACGATGACCTCCAGTCGGGTGGCGTCCGGGCAGTGTACGTCGAAGATCAGGCAGTCTTCTCCGGTGACTCTGAGCGTGGATGTGATGTCGGTCGTCTTGGCGGCGGTTTCCAGCGCGGGGGCCAGCTGCGCGTGGGTGGTTCGAAGCCGGACCACGGCGTGGATGTTCAGGCCCAGCGCGGCTGGATCGACTATGGCTCGATACCCGACGATGATCCCCAGTTTCTCTAGTCGCACGATTCGGGCGCTGGCTGCGGGTTGAGAGAGTCCGACGCGACGCCCGACCTCGGCACCGGTCAGCCGGCCGTCGGTCTGCAGTAGCTCGAGGATCTGACGGTCGACTCGATCCAATGGTTCCATCGCGTTTGGACCCTCTTCCCTTGAGATCACTTGTGCAGGCTCAGATCGGCGGATGATCCGATCATGCTATGTCTTACCGGCTTGGCTGGATCACCTGGCCAACGAGTAGAAGCGTGGGAGGCACCATGGTCGCGTATGTCATCGTTCCAGGGATCGGCGGGTCAGACGCCCAGCATTGGCAGAGCCTCTGGGAGCAGGAATGGGCTCTCTCCGCAGCACGGATCGCGCCGACCTCATGGACGCGTCCCACGGTCGCTGACTGGGTTCAGTCCCTTGAGCGCACTGTCGATCAAGCCGCGGCGCGCCACGGCGATGTGGTCCTGATCGCGCACAGTCTCGGATGCTGGGCCGCCGCAGCGTGGCTAGGCGAAACCGATCAGCAGGTGGAGAGCGCGTTCCTCGTCGCACCCCCGGATCGCGATGGCGAAATGTTCCCCGCATCTGCTGCTCCGAGCTTCCTGAACATTCCCGCCCAGACGTTGCCCTGCACCAGCATGGTTGTGGCCAGCACGAATGACCCATACGGCACAGTCCAGCACGCCGAAGAGCTGGCACGCACCTGGGGAAGTACGCTGAACGTCGTCGGACCGCTCGGACATATCAGCACTGCCAGCCGACTCGGCTCGTGGCATCAAGGACAACGCCTCCTGAGCGCATTGGCCAATTTGTGACCCACGCCCTGTGCGAACCGCCGATCGCGGACACTCGAGCCCTACACGCCCTCCTCCTCGCCGGAGAGTTCCTCTGCGCATTGACTCGATCCCTTGTCAGGCCTCGGGCCGCCATCGATCCATCCACTTCAATGCTCATGTTCGAGAGATACCCCTCTGGAACATGCATGATGGGGCGTGTCCTGCAGCGTTCGATCAAACGTCGACGACCCTCCACCGACAGCGGCGCCGTGAACCGTGTCACCGGCGCGAATGTCCCGCGGCTTCCCGCCTTGGGCTTGGACACGGCCGACGCCTTCGAGCACATGAAGGATCTGTCCGTACGGGTGGCGATGCCACGCCGACCTCGCCCCGGGAGCGAAATGAACGGAGAAGGCACGAAGCCGGGACGGGGCCTCGGCGATCACCAACTCATCGACATAGACCTGACCGGTGAACGGCGGGCAGCACCCGATCGCGCTGAGGCTTCACCGACGTAACAGATCTTCGTCACGTTCCGACCCTACGGTCGCTGACGTGAGCCGGCGCCTGTCGATAATCTCCTGACCCGAAACAGCTAGCCGCGATGACCGTGCACCGGTGAGGCGTTCACGGGAGGCTCCCCCACCTCGTGGACCGTATGTCCGGCGCACGGCGTCCTGGTCACGCCGGCCCGCTCGATGCGCGACACCGTGAACCATCGCATCGCATCGCGCAGGCGGCACCACCCGACGAAGTACCACTGGCCGTTCGTGGACGCGAACAGGACGGGTTCGACGTCACGCGTGGTCGTCGTCCCGTCACCTGCCGTGTACCGGATGCGGACGACACGCTGCTCGGCCATCGCCTCCTCCAGTGCCGACCTGATCGCGCGGGAGGGAACGGGAAGCGCGTCGACCCAGACGCGATCGGCCAACGCGTCCGCCCTGGCGCGGGTCCGGGGGTCGAGGACGTCCATGATCTTGCGGATCCCGGCTGCAGCGAGATCCGCATAGGGGGCATCGGAGGCCGCCGACACGGCCGCCATGAGCGCCACCGCCTGCGCGGGAGACAGGCTGACCGGCGGGAGGGACGCGCCCATCGCCATCCCGTAGCCGCCGCCGGGCCCCGGACGCGACCACAGGGGCGCGCCGCTGCTCTCGAGCGCGGCGAGATCCCTCTTGACGGTGCGCACGGACACGCCGAACTCTCGTGCCAGTCGCTCGGCGGAGCAGCCCCGGGATCCGCTGCGGCGCAGCATCTCGGACAGGGCGTGGAGTCGCTCCGCGCGCTTCACCGCATCGCATTCGAGAAATTCATGACATAAATAGTGACATACGGTTGCCCAGAGCATGGACGAAGCTGGTGACATGACGCACAAGACGGGCAGCCCCACCATCCTTCTCATCGCCGGCCACTGGCTGGGAGCCTGGGCATGGGACGACGTGCTCGGGCATCTGGAATCCGCCGGCCTTCACGCCGTCGCGATGACGCCGCCCGGTCTCGACCCCGACGATCCCGCGCGGGCCGCGAGGACTCTCGACGACCAGCTCGCGGCCATCCTGGACGTCCTCGCGCGAAACGGCGTCACCGCGAGCGAGCCCGCGATCGTCGTCGCTCACAGCGGGGCGAACTTCCCCGTCACCCTCCTCCTCGACCGGCGTCCCGAGCTCGTACGTCGCGTGGTGTGGGTCGATTCCGGGCCGGTCGCCCCCGGGAGCGCTTTCGCCGCTGACCTCCCCCAGGACGTGCAGGACCTTCCGCTTCCCCCGTTCGACGTCCTCGCGCAGCAGGCGAGCCTCGAGGGACTGAGCACCGGGGTCCTCGCACGGTTCCGCGCCCGGGCCGTCCCCGAGCCCGGCCCCGTGCTCCGCCAGCGCGTCGAACTCATGAACGACGCGCGCCGCCGGATCCCGACCACCCTGGTGTGCTGCTCGATCCCCAGCGCGCAGCTGCTGGACCTGGCACGAGAAGGCCACCCCATGTTCGCCGAGGTCGCGAACCTCGAGCACCTCGACGTCGTCGACCTCCCGACCGGCCACTGGCCGATGTGGAGTCGTCCTCGCGACCTCGCCGAAGTCATCCGCTCGGCGGATCGTCCTGCCCCGCGATGACAGGCTGCGGTTCTCCCCAGCGATACCAGGCGACCACACTGATGAGCAGCGCGAGGATGAGCCCGGCGATCACCCACAGCACCACCAGGTAGTCCACCCAGGATCCGATCGGCGGCTGACCCGGCAGGAAGTTGCGCAGCATCGGCGTCGCGAACAGCATTCCGGCGTTCCACGTGAAGAAGCCGACCTCCACACGACGACGTCCGCGGAGCGCCATGATCGCCACGATCAGTCCGAGCACCGGCATGATCACCATGAGAGCGAGGAGGACGACGGCGAACGCGATGGTCGCGGATGCGCGATGCGCCTCGATCGAGTACTGGTGGAACTCCACCCCGTCCGCGACCGACAGCCCCCGCGCGCCGTCGTCGGCGAGCGTGACCGCCCACCCGGGGATGTGGTGCTCGGCCAGTCCGAGATCGACCGCGACCGACGACGGCTCCGCGCCCGAAGGATCCGCGACCGCCACGAGCAGGCTGCGGGCGGCATGCCGATCGAACGGCCAGGACTCGATCGCCCCGGACGTGCGCATCCACACGCTGACAGGCGCGAGGGCCTGTCCCTTCTCGAACACCAGGGCCCGGGTCTCCGCGCCGGAGAGTTCGAGCCGGAACGGAGTGACGACGGTGGCCCCGTCGCTGCTGATCAGCGTGGTGTCCCCCGCGTCGATCGTCAGGTCGAGGCGGATCCTGCCTCCGGCCGCGTCGATCTCGCGTGGCGTCAGCATGACGTGAAGACCAGGCTTCCGGTTGTCTATGCCCGTTCCGGCATCGGACTTCCCGCCCTGCGCGTACAGCAGGACGACCGCGGCGTACAGGGCGGCGAAGACCACCGCGCACACCACCACGAATACGGGCACGCGCCCGGCATGCCTCGGCAGCGGCAGACGGCGCACGGTCAGATCCGCGGCACCCGGCGATAGGTGAGATCGCGGATGTCGCGCCCCTTCGCGATGCCCTTGCGCTCGAACGCCGTCATCACCCGGCCCTCGAAGCGTTCCGCCCACTCCCCCTCGAAGGCGCGCTCGAACTCGGGCGCCTCATCGAGCACCTCGCGCATCTGCAGCGCGTAGTCCTCCCAGTCCGTGGCGAGACGCAGAAGACCTCCGTCGCGCAGGGCCGCACCGGCCGTGGCACCGAACCCAGGACGCACCAGGCGGCGCTTGGTGTGACGCTTCTTGTGCCAGGGATCGGGGAAGAAGATCCACACCTCGTCCGCGGAGCCCGCGGGAAGGTACGTGGCGAGCACCTCCGGCGCGTTCGCCTCGACGAGCCGCAGGTTGCGCACGCCTTCCCGTTCGGCGTCGAGCATCGTGCGGGCGAGGCCCGCGCGGAAGACCTCGACCGCGAGGAAGTCCCGCTCGGGATGCTCCCCGGCGGCGGACACGATCGCATGCCCCTGCCCGGATCCGATCTCGACGGTCAGCGGCGCCTCGCGCCCATAGGCCGCAGCCGCATCGAGCCGCGCCTCGGGATGCACCGAGGTCCAGGCGACGTCGCGCGGGACGTCGAGCACGTAGAACGCGGCCAGCTCGGCGAAGGCCCGCTCCTGCGCCTCGGACATGCGGCCGCTGCGGCGGACGAACGAGACCGGCTCGTCACGGAAGGTGCGGGGTTCGGGCATCCCTCCAGGGTATCCGCCGCCCGGCGTCCCGCCGGCCCGGCCTGCCCCGCGGGCGGAGCGCCCGCTCATCGCGCGCCCCCGTCGATCGGCTCCGTCACGAAGTCGATGAGCTCCTCGACCCGGCCGAGCAGTGTCGGCTCCAGATCCCGGTAACTGCTCACCCGCGAGAGGATGCGCTTCCATGCGTGCGCGATGTCGGCCTGCGACTCGGCGGGCCATCCGAAGGCGCGGCAGATCCCGGTCTTCCAGTCCGTCCCGCGCGGGATCTGCGGCCAGGCCCGGATGCCGAGCGCCGCGGGCGTCACGCACTGCCACACGTCGATGTAGGGGTGCCCGACGATGCGCAGGTGCGCCCCGTGCGGGCCGCGCATGATCTGCTCCACGATGCGGGTCTCCTTGGAGCCCGGCACGAGGTGATCGACGAGCACGCCGTAGCGGCGGTCGCGCCGAGGCGGAGCCTCCGCGAGCAGCTCCTCCAGCAGGTCGACGCCCTGGAGGTACTCGACCACCACGCCCTCGACGCGCAGGTCGTCGCCCCAGACCTTCTCCACGAGCTCCGCATCGTGCCGTCCCTCGACGAGGATCCGGCTCGGCAGCGCGGTGCGCGCGCGGGAGTCGCCGACGGCGAAGGATCCGGATGCGGTGCGTTTCGTCGCGCCCTGCGCCGAACGCGCGGGATGCACCAGGCGCACCGGCTCGCCGTCGATCATGAAGCCGGCTCCCATCGGGAACAGCCGGCGGCGTCCCCGGTAGTCCTCCAGCTCGACCTGTCCGCCCTCGATCCGGGTCACCGCCCCGCAGAAGCCGTCCACCGCGACCTCGACGACGAGGTCCTTCTCGGCGGCGACGTCCACGGCGACCTTCGCGCCGCGTTCGCGCCAGCCCTTGGCGAGCACATCGGATCCGTACCTGTCTTCCATCGCGACCAGCCTACCGAGGCCGCGCCCGCCCACCGCAGCCGAGGTCTCGCCGGACAGGAGAAACACAAGGACGCACGCCCTAGACTCGCTCCAGGGGCCTTCCGGGCCCCGGGAGGAGCGAAGATGCGCGCGCGCTGGACTGTCGTCGTCAGTGTGGTCCTGGGCATGCTCGGCATGTCCCTCTTCTCCGCTCCGGCGCTCGCCGATGCCGGCTCCTCCGCGATCGAACCCCGTTCCTCCTCCGCGGCGCCGCACCCCACCACGGCTCCGGTGACGCTCGGATCCGATTTCGTCACAGACCTCGTCGGCGCACTGGGCTCCGCAGAGACGAACGAGCTCAACGACAGGCTCGAGACGCTCAGCCGCGACAAGAACATCCAGCTGTTCGTCGTGTTCGTCGACGCGTTCTCGAATCCCGACAACAGCCAGGAGTGGACGAACCAGGTCGCCGTGGACAACGGTCTCGGCCAGCAGCAGTACCTCCTTGCGATCGCCACCGAGTCGCGGCAGTACTACCTGTCCGCGGACAAGGCGGGCCCCGTCCCGCTGACCCGCGTCGACCAGATCTCCCGGTCGCTCGTGAACGATCTGCGCGACGAGCACTGGGCCGCTGCCGTGGACACCGCGGCGGACGGCTTCGGCGGATCCGGAGCCACCGGGGCCGATCTCGGCGGGATACTGCTGATCGTCCTCTGCGTCCTGGCGATCATCGCCGCGATCATCGTGCTCGTGGTGATGCGCCGGCGGGCCGCCGCCCGGGTGAAGCCGGCCGCGACCCAGCCGGTCGGGGATCCCCTCGATGCGATCAGCGACGAGGAGCTGGCCAAGCGCGCCGGCCTCGCCCTCGTGCACACCGACGATGCGATCACCTCCTCCACCGAGGACCTCGGCTTCGCCACCGCGCAGTTCGGCGACGCCGCGACGAGCTCGTTCACCGACGTGGTCGCCAAGGCCAAGGGCAAGCTCGACGAGGCGTTCGCCCTCAAGCAGAAGCTCGACGACGAGGTTCCCGACACCGATCAGCAGCGCCGCGACTGGCACCTGCAGATCATCCGGCTGTGCGAGTCGGCCGACAACGCGCTGGATGCGAACGTCGCCGCGTTCGACGAGCTCCGCAAGCTGGAGCAGAACGCGGAGCAGGCCCTCGCCCAGCTGAAGGCGCATCGCGAGACGGCCGCGGCCGCCGTGACCGCGGCTCCTGCCGCGCTCCAGGCACTGGCCGCCGACTACGACGCCTCCGCTCTGCAGACGGTCACGGGCAACCCTGCGGAGGCCGCGAGCCGGCTGGAACTCGCGGACGCCAGCATCGCGCAGGCGGGAGATCTCGTCGCGCAGGGGAAGCGCGGCGAGGCCGCGTTCGCGATCCGCACCGGAGAAGAGGGCGTGCTGCAGGCGACGCAGCTCGCCGCCGCGATCACGACGCTGCAGGCCGACCTCGCCTCGACCGAGACGCAGTCTCAGGCGCTCATCGCGAATCTCGAGCAGGACCTCGCGGGAGCCGCAGCGCTTCCCGCATCCCCCGCCCTGAACGCGGCGGTCGCGGCGACCCGCACCGCCCTGGACCAGGCCCGCACCGACGCCACCGGCACCGGACGCCGCCCGCAGGCCGTGCTGGAGTCGCTGACGGCGGCCAACACCCGCATCGACAGCACGGTGGACGCGATCCGCAACGCCCAGCAGCAGGCCGAGCGCGCCCAGCAGGTGCTGGAGCAGACCCTCACGCAGGCCCGCGCGGAGATCTCCACGGCCAACAGCTACATCACGACGCACCGCGGTGCGATCGGACCCGACGCGCGCACCAGGGCGGCGCAGGCGTCCGCGGAGTACGACCAGGCCGAGGCCGCGCGCGTCGCGGATCCGAACACGGCGCTGCAGCACGCACAGCGGGCGATCGCCCTCGCTCGCGAGGCCACGCAGCTCGCCGCGGGCTCCATCGACTCGTGGGGCAGCGGCGGAGGCTGGGGCGGAGGCGGCGGCGGAAGCCGCAGCGGCATGGGCGACGCGATCCTCGGCGGCATCATCGGCGGCATCCTGTCCGGTGGCGGCGGGCGCTCCAGCGGCGGCTGGGGCGGAGGCGGCGGCGGTTGGCGCTCCAGCGGCGGAGGCGGCGGATTCAGCCCCTCGAGCTTCGGCGGCGGAGGCCGCGGCGGATCGGGCGGCCGCTTCTGACACCCGGACTCTCGACTTCTCTTCACGTGCACGACCCCATCGACCGGAAATCTGGAAAGGACCACCCATGACCAAGCAGTCCATCTTCGGCCGCATCTCCACCCTGGTGAAGGCCAACGTCAACGCGCTCATCGATTCCGCGGAGGACCCGCAGAAGATGATCGATCAGCTGGTCCGCGACTACACCAACAACGTCGCGGATGCCGAGTCTGCCATCGCCGAGACCATCGGCAATCTGCGCCTTCTCGAGCGCGATCACCAGGAGGACGTCCAGTCCGCCGCGGAGTGGGGCAACAAGGCCCTCGCCGCCAGCCGCAAGGCCGACGACCTGCGCGGTGCGGGCAACACCGCCGACGCCGACAAGTTCGACAACCTCGCGAAGGTCGCCCTGCAGCGCCAGATCAGCTCCGAGCAGGAGGCCCGGACGGCCGAACCGCAGATCGCGGCCCAGACCGAGATCGTCGACAAGCTCAAGACCGGGCTGAACGGCATGAAGGACAAGCTCGTCGAGCTGAAGAACAAGCGCAGCGAGCTGCTCGCCCGCGCCAAGGTCGCCGAGGCGCAGACCAAGGTGCAGGACGCGGTCTCGTCGATCAACGTGCTCGACCCCACCAGCGAGCTGGGCCGGTTCGAGGACAAGGTCCGTCGCCAGGAGGCGCTGGCCCAGGGCAAGGCGGAGCTCGCCGCGTCCAGCCTGGACGCGCAGTTCGAGAGCCTCGAGGACATCGGCCAGCTGACCGAGGTCGAGGCCCGTCTCGCAGAGCTCAAGGCCGGATCGACCAAGCCGCAGGAAGCGCTCGAGGGCTGAGATGACCCGCTTCCTCGTCGTCCCGCAATGGCAGGGCTCCCCTGCCCCGCGGGCGATGCTGCTCACCGAGGGGGCGTCGGCCATCGCCGGCGACCTCCCCAGCGCACGTACGACGGTGCTGGAGGTCCCGCTCGAGGCCGGCGACGCCGAGGGCACCGGCGTGCACAGGCTCAGCAGCCTGCGCCGCACGAGGGAGCTCATCGAGGAAGCGATCACGGCGCATGCCGAGCCCACGCTCGTGGTGGGCGGTGACTGCGGCGTCAGCGTCGCCGCGGTCGCCGCCCTCCCCGGCGCACTGCACGACGTCGCGATCGTCTGGTTCGACGCGCACCCCGATCTGCACACCCCGGAGTCCTCGGCCTCCGGTGCCTACGCGGGCATGGCCCTGCGCGCCCTGCTCGGCCACGACTCGTTCCCGATCGACGGCCCCTCGGGGCTCGCCCCCCAGCGCACGGTGCTCGTGGGCGCGCGGTCCGAGGACGATGCCGAGAGCGCCTATCTCGCGACGTCCGGGATCGTCCGGCTCGACGACCTCGACGATGTGCAGGCCCTCGCGGCGGCCGTCGCCGCGACCGGGGCGTCCCGCGTGTATGTGCACATCGATGTCGACGTGCTGGATCCGTCCGAACTCGCCGGAGTCTCCTCCGCGGTGCCGTTCGGCCTGCGCACGGCCGACGTCGTCGGCGCCGTGCGGGCGCTGCGCGAGAAGTTGCCGCTCGCGGGAGCGACCATCGCCGGTTTCGCTCCGCGCTCCCCCGGAGATGCGGTGCAGGACCTGGGCGCGATCCTGCGCCTGATCGGCGCCCTCGCGTGACGGCGGGCGACACCGCCCGCATCGCCGCGATCAAGGCCGAGGCCGCCGAGATCCTCGTGCAAGGGCGACGACGCGACCTCCGCCTCCCGTCCGTCCTGCTGCGCTCCCCGATCAGCCGCCTCGGCTACGCCTGGGGCATGGCCGTGGGCTGGATCTGGGGCGGGCTGTGGAGCACCGGCGAGGTCGAGCGCCGCGAAGGGCTGTGGATCTTCCGCGGCATGCCGGAGTGGACCTTCGCCCGCGGCGGCGTCTGCGTCGCGGGCTGCTATCTCACCGGCGACGCGGTGCCCGACGACCGCGTCCTCCGGCACGAGGCCGTTCACAAGCAGCAGTGGCTGCGCTACGGCCTTCTGATGCCGTTCCTGTACCTGCTGGCCGGACGGGATCCGCTGCGCAACCGCTTCGAGATCGAGGCCGGCCTCGAAGACGGGCACTACCTCCCGCGACGCTGAGCCGGCGCCTGAGCCGTCTGCGGTCCCCGAGCCTGTCGAAGGGGCCGGATGCAGGGCTCAGAGCAGTCGGAAGCGCTCCGGCGCGGTGATCCGCGAGGGATCCATGCCGAGCCGCTCCGTGAGGTGCTCCGCGATGTCCGCGGTGCCCAGGAAGCCGCCGAGCAGCGTCACCGTGGTGTGCTCCTCCGCGCCATCGCACAACATCTCGTCGGCCCAGGCGATCGCGGCGCGCGCTGCGGCGACGCCCTGGGCGCACCGACGGGCGGTGCCGGGGGCGCCGGAGCGGCTGGCGCGCGGCAGCCAGGTCACGATCATCCGCGGCGGGACCGTGACCGCGGAGATCGACTCCGCGTCCGGGACCTCGATGAACACCCGACCCGTCGCGCACAGCGGCAGCGTTGAAAGCTCCGCCTCCAGCTCGGCCAGCGATCGCTCATCGGCGACGATCAGATGCTGGGCCTTCGCGGAGCGACGCAGGGCACGGCGCTCGGCGCGTGCGGTGGTGCGGATCGCAGTGGTCATGATGCCTCTACGATATCACCAGATGAAGGGTTGCCTAACCTACCTCCGCTCCGCACAGGCGCGGGCGCTCGGCTAACCGACCAGAGCCGCCCCCAGCGCTTCCAGCTCCGCGCGGGTCAATCCGGACGCGAGCAGATAGTCCGCCGCCGATCCGTGCTGCTCGTCGATGCCCTTCAGCAGGTCGCGCATGACCGGCGCCGGCGACTGGGTGGCGACCGCGATCGCGTCGTGCGCGATCGGCAGGCGCTCCTCGAGCCACTTCGCGATCGCCCTGTTGCGGGATTCCGGAAGCTGCGACGCGGTCAGCGCGTAGTCCTCCACGATCGCCTCGCGATCCGCGCCGACGGCGGCGAGCGCGAGCGCGACGCTCACGCCCGTGCGGTCCTTGCCGAGCGTGCAGTGCACGAGGGTGGGCTCCCCCGCCGACAGGATCCGGACGACCCGCACGATGCGGTCCGCGCCGTCCTCGACGATGTGCCGGTACAAGCCCGCGAGGCTGACATCTCCCATCAGGAAGGAGGCGACGGATCCGGCGAAGAGCGGGATGCGGTCGATGCGCAGCCCCGGCAGCGCGCAGGGCTCGGCGCTCGCCTCGGTGTCGTCGCGGAGGTCGACCACGCGGGCGACCCGCTCGGTCAGGAACGAGTGCGCATCAGGTCCGACGTGCGCGAGGTTGCCGGAGCGGAACAGCATGCCCTCGCGGATCCGGGAGGCGCCGGCAGGGATGCCGCCGACATCGCGCAGGTTCGTGATGCCTGGCACGTCGAGCAGGATCATGTGCGCCTCCTCACCGTTCGCCACTGCATTCCGGTTCCAGCCTAGGGCGTGTCCGGGGCGCCGAGCCGCACGGCGGCCGAGCTGCGCGCACCGGGCTCAACCGCGGAGACGGGCCGTCCCTAGGATGAGAGCGAGCGGGAGCGACGGCGAAACCATGTCCCAGTTCTGGCTGCCCCGGCACCGGTTTCTGAGCCGGAAGTGGGACACGGTGGGGCCAGAAGTGGGACACGGTGCGGGACGGACGGCGAAGGGGCCGACGTCCTGAACGACTCCGCGCCCGCCGCCTGGCGCACCGAAAGGACCTGAGATGACCACCGCTCCCCGCATCGACGCCGTGTTCGACCTCGACGCCCTGCTCACGCCGGAGGAGCGCGACTGGCAGCAGCGCGCGCGGACCTTCGCGCAGGAGCGCATACTGCCGGTCATCGAGGAGGACTTCGAGAACGCGCACTTCCGCCGCGAGCTCATCGCAGAGCTCGGCGCGGCCGGCTTCCTCGGCATGCACCTGAGCGGCTACGGCTGCGCGGGCGCGGGCGCCGTCTCGTACGGCCTCGCCTGCCTGGAGCTGGAGGCCGCAGACAGCGGCTGGCGCACGTTCGTCTCGGTGCAGGGGTCGCTCGCGATGAGCGCGATCGCGAAGTACGGCTCCGAGGAGCAGAGGCAGACCTGGCTGCCGCGCATGGCGACGGGGGACGCGGTCGGCTGCTTCGCTCTCACCGAGCCGCAGGGCGGCAGCGACCCCGCCGGCATGACGACCATGGCGCGCCGGGACGGCGACGGCTGGGTGATCGACGGCGCCAAGCGCTGGATCGGGCTCGCCTCCCTCGCCGATGTCGCCGTCGTCTGGGCGCGCGTGGACGATCCCGCCCTCGGCGGGGGCGGACGGGCCGTGCGCGGCTTCCTCGTCCCGACGACGACCCCCGGTTTCACGGCGACCCCGATCACCGGCAAGCTGTCGATGCGCGCCTCGGTGCAGTGCGACATCGCGCTCGACGGCGTCCGGCTCCCTGCGGACGCGATCCTCCCCGGAGCCGAGGGCATGTCCGGGCCATTCGGATGCCTGAACGAGGCACGGTATGGCATCATCTGGGGCGCGATGGGTGCGGCGCGCAGCTGCCTCGAGGCCGCGCTGGAGCGCGCGACGAGCCGCGAGGTCTTCGGCAAGCCGATCGGCGCCAACCAGCTCACGCAGGCGAAGCTCGCGGACATGATGGTCGAGGTGGAGAAGGGGATCCTGCTCGCGTTGCATCTCGGGCGCCTCAAGGAACGCGGTACGCTCACTCCCGCGCAGATCTCGGTCGGCAAGCTCAACAGCGTGCGCGAGGCCCTCGAGATCGCGCATCAGGCGCGCTCGATCCTGGCGGGCGACGGCATCACGAACGCCTATCCGGTGATGCGCCACGCGGCCAATCTCGAGTCCGTTCGCACCTACGAGGGCACCGACGAGATCCACCAGCTCGTCATCGGCCGGGCACTCACGGGGCTGAGCGCTTTCTGACCCCGATCGGGACCGTGTGATCAGGTACATTACACGACCCGCGGATCATTTTGCACTACAGAACTCCGCAATAGGTCGAAAATCACCCCGTCAGATCGTCATTTGACCGTGCACACTGATCTCCCGTTTCGCACCGGAGGCTGCGCAGGAGCACAATGAGGGCGTGTCCCACGTCGCACCAGAAGAGATCACCGAGTTCTCCTTCCTCGCCGGTCAGGCCCGCGCGCTCGGAGCCGAGGTTCCGTCCGTCCGGCGTCTGACCCTCCCCCTGCCCGACGGTCGCACGCTGAGCGCGCTGCGCTTCGGGGATGAGCCCATCGAGGTCGCCCTGCTGCACGGAGCGGGCCTCAACGCGCACACCTGGGACACCACGGTGCTCGCCCTCGGCCGCCCCGCACTCGCGATCGACCTCGCCGGCCACGGCGACTCCTCCTGGCGCGAGGACGCCGACTACACCGGCCGCACCCTCGCCGCCGACGTGGTCGAGGCGCTCCGCGCATGGACGGATCGCCCGCAGGTGCTGGTCGGACAGTCCCTCGGCGGGCTCACCGCCGCGGCCATCGCGGCCCGCGCCCCCGAACTCGTGCGCGAGCTCATCGTCGTCGACATCACCCCCGGGGTCGACCAGAGCGTCGGCCCCGCGGCCCTGCGCGAGTTCTACCGCGTGGTCGACGCCGCCGACCTCGACGAACTCGTCGATCGCGCACAGCAGTTCGGCTTCGGCGGGTCCCGCGAGGACACGGCCCGCGGCGTGTTCCTCAATACACGCGTGAGGGCGGACGGCCGCGTGGAGTGGAAGCATCACTTCGCGCACATCGCCGCACGACTGCTGGACGCCCCGCCCGCCGGGTCCGACTCCTCCGCGCCGGCTCCGACCATCCTCGGCGAGCACGGCTGGGCGGACCTCGATGCCGTCGCCGCGCCGCTCACGCTGGTCCGCGCCGCGCACGGATTCGTCTCGGACGACGCGGAGCGGGAGTTCCGCACGCGCCTCCCCCGCGCACGCGTGCTGCACCTCGAGGGCAGCCACAACCTGCAGGAGACCGCGCCCACGGCACTCGCCGAGATCATCCGCTCCGAGGCGGACAGCACCGGCTCCTGAACCCGCCGAAGGGCCCCCAGGAATGTGACGCCGCGTCTCACCGGCCGCACCTCGCGAGGTGACGCCGCCCTAGGCTCAACCGCACAGCAGCACCCGCACCGCATCCACAGCACCGCATCCACAGCACCGCCCGAGAGGATCCCCCGCATGCACCGCACCCGCGCCCCGCGCCGCGCCGCCGTCGCCCTGCTCACTGGACTAACGGCCGCCGCCCTGATGCTGTCCGCCTGCACCGGCTCCCCCGCCCCCTCCGGAAGCAGCGCCGCGGGCGCCGCCGACCCGAACGCGGCGCTCACCGTGGGACTCGTGCTCGAACCGTCCAGCCTCGACATCCGGCACACCAGCGGTGCCGCCCTCGAGCAGGTGCTCGTCGACAACATCTACGAGGGCCTGGTCAGCCGCACCCAGGACAACAAGATCATCGACCGGCTCGCGAAGAGCCACGAGATCTCGTCCGACGGGCTCACCTACACGTTCGTGCTCAACGACGGCATCACGTTCCACAGCGGAGCGAAGCTCACCTCGGCCGACGTCGTCGCCTCCCTGCAGACCGCCAAGGACGACAAGACCGTGCAGGGGCACGCCGACCTCGCCGACGTCGCGTCGATCACGGCGAAGGACGACAAGACCGTCGTGATCGCGCTCACGCAGCCGAGCCAGAACTTCCTGTTCAGCCTCACCGGCACGGCGGGGCTCGTGTTCCAGAAGGGCGACACGACAGATCTGCAGGCCGCCGAGAACGGCACCGGCCCGTTCACCCTCACGCAGTGGAAGAAGGGCGACTCGCTCTCCTTCGCCCGCAACGACGACTACTGGGGGAAGAAGGCGGGTGTGAAGAGCATCGTGTTCGACTACATCCCCGACTTCACCGCCGGGGTGAACGCCGCGCAGAGCGGCACGCTCGACGTGCTCACCGCGGTCGACGCGAACCTCGCCCCCCAGCTCGATGGGACCTTCGCCCTCACGAAGGGTCGCACCACCGACAAGGGCACGCTCGCGTTCAACAACGCCAAGGCGCCCCTGAACGACCAGCGCGTCCGCGAGGCGCTGCGCCTGGCGATCGACCACAAGGCGATCATCGAGGCCCGTGGCGTCGGCACCACGCTGTACGGCCCCATCCCCCAGCTCGACCCCGGCTACAAGGACCTGTCGAGCACGGCGCCGTACGACCCGGAGAAGGCCAAGGCGCTGCTCAAGGAGGCCGGCCAGGAGAACCTGGCGCTCACGCTCACGATCCCCTCGTTCTACGGCACCACGGTCCCCCAGCTGCTCACGAGCGACTTCAAGAAGGTGGGCGTGACCCTGAAGGTGAACTCGGTCGAGTTCCCCGCCTGGCTGGACAGCGTGTACACCAAGCACGACTACGACCTCAGCTTCGTGCTGCACGTCGAGCCGCGCGACTTCGGGAACTTCGCCAACCCCGACTACTACTTCGGCTACAACAACCCCGAGGTGCAGAAGCTCTACTCCCAGTCGCAGACCGAACTGGACGCGAAGAAGTCGGCCGACCTGCTCTCCCAGGCCGCCGAGATCGTGGCGAAGGACGCCGCCGCGGACTGGCTGTACGAGGACCAGACGCTGACCGCGGTGCGCCCCGGTGTGGACGGCTTCCCGAAGGACTCGATCAACTCGCGGCTCGACCTGCGCGGCGTGACCGTCTCGAAGTAGCCTCGGCTCTGTGCTCCGTTATGCGCTCACTCGAGGAGCCCTGCTCATCGCGGGGCTCCTCGTCGCGAGCGTGCTGATCTTCCTCGCGCTGCGGGTCTTCCCCGGCGACGTGGCGCAGCTGCTCGCGGGCGACAAGGCGACGCCGGCGCAGGTCGACGCGATCCGCAAGGCCCTGGGACTGGATCAGCCGCTCGTGCTGCAGTACCTGGCCTGGATCGGCGGCGTGCTGCGCGGCGATCTCGGCACGTCGCAGCTGAACGGCGCCTCGGTCGCCGCCGAGCTCGCGCAGAAGGCCCAGGTGACGCTGCCGCTCGCGACGCTGTCACTGCTCATCGCCCTGGTGATCGCCGTGCCCCTGGGCATCGGATCCGCCATGCTGCGGGGGCGGGCGGCAGGAACGGCGCTGAACACCGCGGCGCAGGCGATCGCGGCCGTCCCCGTCGTGTGGGCGGGCATGATGCTCGTCGTCGTGTTCGCCGTGTGGCTGGGCTGGCTGCCGGCGCAGGGCTTCCCCCGCGGAGGCTGGGCGGATCCGGGAGCGGCGCTGCAGTCCCTGATCCTCCCCGCGCTCACGATCGGCGCGATCGAGGGGGCGCTGCTGCTGCGCTTCGTGCGCAGCGCGACCCTCCAGGCCGCGTCGCAGGACTTCGTGCGCACCGCCGCCGCGAAGGGCCTCACCCGCAATCGCGCCCTGATCCAGCACGGGCTCCCCGCCGTCGGCCTCTCGATCATCACGGTGCTCGGCATCCAGGTCGCCGGGATCATCGTAGGATCCGTCGTCGTCGAGCAACTGTTCACGCTGCCCGGAATCGGGCGCATGCTCGTCGCCGACGTCGGCACGCGCGACCTCGTGAAGGTGCAGGGCGAACTGCTCGTGCTCACGGGCATGGTGCTCATCATCGGCTTCATCGTCGACCTCGTGCACCGCGCTCTCGACCCCCGGCAGCGGGAGGCGGACGAATGAGCCGGAATCAGGCCTCCCCGAACTCCGGGGGCCGGCCGAGCGTGCTGCGGCGCCTCCGCTCCTCCGCCGCCGGGCTGTTCGGGCTCGTCGTCGTGGCGGCGATCCTCGCCACCGCGCTGGTGTCGCTGTTCTGGACGCCGTTCGACCCCCGCGCCACCGATGTCGCGTCGCGCTGGCTGCCGCCGGGGTGGCCGCACCTGCTCGGCACCGACCTCACCGGCCGGGACATCCTGAGCCTGATCATGGCCGGATCGCGCACGACCGTGCTCGTGGCGGTCGGCGCCGGCGTGATCGCGACGCTGGTCGGGCTCGCGCTCGGCGCGCTCGGAGCCCTCACCGCGCGCTGGGTGCGCGAGACGGTGGCCGTGCTGGTCGACGTCCTCATCGCATTCCCCGTGCTCATCATCGCCATGCTGATCTCCACGGTGCACGGCGGATCCCTCTGGGTCGTGGTGTGGGCCGTCGGCATCGGCTTCGGCGTCAACGTCGCCAGGGTCACCCGCCCCGAGCTGCGCCGCGTGCAGCACAGCGACTTCGTCATCGCGGGGAAGGCTTCAGGGCTGAGCCCCCTGCAGAACCTCGTGCAGCATCTGCTGCCCAACATCGCCCCCGTGTTCATCGTGCAGCTGAGCTGGGCCATGGCGACGGCCGTCCTCGCCGAGGCCGGCCTGTCGTACCTCGGCTTCGGCGCGTCGGTCGTCGACCCGTCCTGGGGCATCCTGCTCGCCGACCTGCAGCGCTACATCCAGATCCACCCGCTCACCGTGGTGTGGCCCGGTTTCGCGATCACGATCACGGTGCTCGCGTTCAACCTGCTCGGCGACGCGCTGCGCGACGCGACCGATCCCACGCTGCGCACCGGACGGCGTCCGTCGAGCCGGGCGCGCGCCGGCGTGCCCCGTCTGCCGGAGGTCACCGCATGACGCTCGAGGTGACCGACCTCGTGATCGAGATCGATGGCGGCAGGGTCGTGGACGGCGTCTCGTTCGCTGTGCCCGACGGCGCGAGGGTCGGTCTCATCGGCGAGTCGGGATCCGGCAAGTCGCTCACGGCGCTCGCACTCATGGGGCTGCTGCCCGACGGCGCGTCCGCGTCGGGAAGCGTGCGCTGGAACGGCCGCGAGATCCTCGACCTGCCCGACCGCGAGCTCGCCGGGATCCGCGGCGACGAGATCGGGATGGTCTTCCAGGAGCCGCGGACGGCGCTCAACCCGATCCGCACGATCGGCCGTCAGATCGCGGAGACCATCCGGATCCACGAGCGCATCGATCGCCGAGCAGCCCTGGTGCGCGCGGTCGCCGAGGCGGCCCGCGTGGCGCTGCCGGATCCGGAGCGCATCGTGGACCGCTACCCGCATCAGCTGAGCGGAGGCCAGCGCCAGCGCGCCGCGATCGCGATCGCGCTCGCGGCGAGGCCGCGCCTGCTCATCGCGGACGAACCGACGACCGCGCTGGACGTGACGATCCAGGCCGGGGTGCTGCGGCTGCTGCTGTCGCTCGTGGAGTCGGACGGGATGTCGCTCGTGTTCATCACGCACGACCTCGCCGTGCTCGCGCAGGTCGCCACGCACGCGGTGGTCCTCGCCGACGGCCGCGTGGTCGAGTCCGGGCCCCTCGACACGCTGCTGACCGCGCCGGCGTCGCCGATCACGCAGGGCCTGCTGCGCGACGCGACCGCGACCCTGTGGCGCGGGGAGGACGAGGGATGATCGAGAACCCGCTGATCCGCGCCCGCGGGCTGCGCCGGGAGTACCTCGCCGCCAGGAAGGAGCCGTTCGGCCGCCGCGCCCGCACGGTCGCGCTGGACGATGTCGACCTCGACGTCCCCGCGGGCCGGGCACTCGGCATCATCGGCGAATCCGGATCCGGGAAGTCCACCCTGATCCGGCTGCTGCTGGGGCTCGACCGCCCGACCTCGGGGACCATCCACGTCGACGGACGCCCGGTGGACGCCTCCGCCTCGGCACGGGCGCTGCACTGGCTGCGCCGCGAGACGGGGCTCGTCTTCCAGGATCCGTACGCCTCGCTGGATCCTCGGCAGTCGGTGGGACGGATCGTGTCCGAACCGCTGCGTGCGCTCGACATCGACGACGACCACAGTGTCAGGGTCGCCGAGGTGCTGGCCCAGGTCGGCCTCGCCCCAGACGCGGCATCGCGCTATCCGCACGAGTTCTCCGGAGGTCAGCGTCAGCGCGTGGCGCTGGCCAGGGCGATCGCGCACCACCCCAGGATCCTCATCGGCGACGAGCCGCTGTCGGCTCTGGACGTCACCGTGCGCGCGCAGATCCTCGACCTGCTGCGCGGACTCAGCCGCGACGGCATGACGCTCGTGCTCGTCTCGCACGACATCGGCGTGGTGCAGAACCTCTGCGACGACGTCGCCGTGATGAAGGACGGCCGGATCGTCGAGCACGGTCCCACCGCGCGCGTGCTGCGCCACCCGGAGCAGGACTACACGAAGCGGCTGCTCGCGGCGATCCCGGTCATCCCGGGGCGCTGAGCCCTACAGCGACTTCTGCAGGAACAGCACGTCCAGGGTGCGGCCGAACTTCACGCCGACGCCCTTCAGATGCCCGGCGTCCACGAAGCCGTACCGGCGGTGCATCGCAATCGAGGCCGCAGCCGCCGTCGGCTCGATCACCGCGATGAGCTCGTGCAACCCCGCCCTCGCCGACGCGTCCAGGAGCGCCTCCAGCAGCGTCTTCCCGAGTCCGCGCCCTGCGGCCTCGGGGCTCAGGTAGATCGTGTTCTCGGCGCTGAACCGATAGGCCGACTTCGCACGCCAGTGCTGCGCATACGCGAAGCCGAGCACGGCGCCGTCGGCATCCTCCGCGACGAGGAACGGCAGCCCCGTCGAGGCGAGCAGCTCGTGCTTGTGCTCCCAGACCGAGAGCTCTGTCTCCTCCTCGTCGAAGGTGACGGTGCTCGTGCGCACGTAGTGGTTGTAGATGTCGCGGACCGCGGCGAGGTCCTCCGTCCGCGCCGCACGGATCTGCGCGGCGGGTGCGGGCTGCGTCGTCTCCGCCGCGGCGCCGGTCTGCGGAACGGTCGGGGTGTCGCTCATGCGATCCTCCAGTCGACGGGGGCGGCACCCTGCTCCTCGAGCAGCGCGTTGACGCGGGAGAACGGCCGGGATCCGAAGAATCCGCGGCTCGCCGAGAGCGGCGACGGGTGCGCGGAGGACACGATCGGGGTCTCGCCGAGCATGGGCCGCAGCCCCTCGGCGTCACGGCCCCACAGCACCGCGACGAGCGGGACGTCCCGCTCCACGAGGGCGCGGATCGCGAGCTCGGTGACCTTCTCCCAGCCCCACCCGCGGTGCGAGGCGGGCGTGCCGGGCCGCACCGTGAGCACCCTGTTCAGCAGCATGACGCCCTGGTCGCTCCATGCCGAGAGGTCGCCGTGCGGCGCGGGTGCGATGCCGAGGTCCGTCTCGAGCTCCCGGTAGATGTTGCCGAGGCTGCGCGGCAGCGGGCGCACGGCCCGGTCCACCGCGAAGGACAGTCCGATCGGATGCCCGGGGGTGGGATAGGGATCCTGCCCGACGATGAGCACCTTGACGTCCGCGAGCGGGCGGGAGAAGGCGCGCAGCACGTTCTCGCCGGCGGGCAGATAGCCCCGTCCGGCCGCGTTCTCCGCGCGCAGCCGGTCGCCGAGCTCCGCGACGAGCGGGGCGACGGGCGCCAGCGCCTCGGCCCAGCCCTCGTCGAGCAGGCCGTCCGCGGCGAGCTCGGTCAGCGACTTCGGCATCAGAGCACCGCCCGGTCGCTCGAGACCGTCACGCCCTCGGATCCGGCGAACACGCGCCAGACGCTGCCCTCTCCGGCGATCCGCAATCCCTCGGCGTCCGCGATGAGCACCGTGCTCTCGTCGATCCCCAGTCCGCCGTCGATCGCGCCCGCCTCGGTCGCGGCGATCAGGCGACTGAGCGTGCCCCACTGCGCGACATGCACGTCGATCGCCACGTCGACGAGGCCGATCCCGGAGACGACGGTGATCTCGTCGAGGTCCTCCGCGGTCTCCTCCGGCGCGATCGCGACTTCGCCGATCCGCCAGCCGCCGAGGATCGCGCGCTCGGCCGCGATCATGGCGCCCGCCGAGAACCCGAGATACGGGGTGCCGGCCTGGACCGCGGTGCGGATGACGTCGTATCCGGCCTCGAGAGCGGAGTGGTAGGCGGGAGTCAGGCCCCCGCCGATGACGATCGCGTCGACGCCGTCGAACACACCGGGATCCACGACGTCGTCGAGCCCCACGGCCACGACCGTGGGGTCGATGGGCGCCGCCCCGTCGGCGGTGAGCGCGTCCAGGAGGTCGCCCGCATGCGTCGTCGAGGCGTCCTCGCGCACGGTCACCACCACGACGGACGGCCGCTCGCGTCCCGCCGCCGCGGCGAGCGCCGTCGCCTCCGCTGTGAACGGCGCGAACGCGGCGCGGCCGAAACCGCCGCCGACCAGGTGCACGCCCACGGTCAGTCCTCTCCTCGCGGGCGCAGCGGCCCTCGTGCGAGCAGGTGCGCGGCGGCCTGTGCCACCGGGCGGATGACGACGAGGTCGAGGTTCACGTGCGCCGGCGCGTTGAGGGCGTAGGCGATCACGTCGGCGACGTCCTCCGCGACCAGCGGCGCCTCCACGCCCGAGTAGACCGCCTCGGCGGCGACCTCGTCCCCGCCCAGCCGGCGCAGGGTGAACTCCTCGGTGTGCACGAGGCCGGGTGCGATCTCGGTCACCCGGATCGGCTCGCCGTTCAGCTCCTGGCGCAGCACCTGCGGGATCATCGACTCCGCGGCCTTCGCCGCGTTGTAGCCGGATCCGCCCGGGTAGGACTGACGCGCCGCGGTCGAGGTGAGGAACAGCAGGTCGGCGTGACCGCCGTCCCGCGCCGCGGCGCGCAGCTGCGGCAGCAGCGCCGCCGTGAGCTGCTGCACCGCGAGCACGTTCGCCTCGAACATCCACCGCCACTTCTCCGCGGATCCGTCCTCGACCCGCTCCGTGCCGCGTGCTCCGCCGGCGACGTGCACGACCGCGTGCAGCGGACCGGTCTGCGCGAGGTGCTCGGCGAGACCCGCGATCTGGTCGGCATCCGTGAGGTCGGCCGCGTACGCGGTGGATCCGGTCTCCGCAGCGAGCGCCTGCAGACGGTCCTCGCGACGTGCGACGCCCACGACGTCCCACCCGCTCGCCCGCAGCGCCCGTACCGCCGCCTCGCCGATTCCGGTGCTCGCACCGGTCACGACCGCGCGTCTGCTGTTCTGGGGACCGTCGTTCGTCACGCTGTTCACCATGCGATAACGCTACGGGATCCGCGAGCGCGCTTCGACGACCGATCGCGCCGGATCACTCCCGTGGATCCCCGGGATTCCGCGGCAGGGGCGTGTTACGTCACATTTCTCACGCCTTGTTGACAGCGCCCGCCTGTTCGTACTCTCGATGCAACGCCACCGTTCCCCGCACCCGTCGAGGAACAACGGCGCACTGCCCTGCGACGCGGTTCCGGTGTCGCGCATCCATGAAGGAGACATCATGACCGCTGCGGAGAACTGGCGCTTCGAGACCAAGCAGATCCACTCCGGCGCTGCGCCCGACCCCGTCACCAAGGCTCGGGCGACGCCGATCTACCAGACCACGTCGTATGTGTTCGACAACGCGGACCACGCGGCGAACCTCTTCGCGCTGGCCGAGTTCGGCAACATCTACACCCGGATCCAGAACCCGACGCAGGACGTGCTCGAGCAGCGCCTCGCCGCGCTCGAGGGCGGCACCGGCGCCCTGGTGCTCTCCTCCGGGCAGGCCGCATCGACGTTCGCGATCCTCAACATCGCCCAGGCCGGGGACCACTTCGTCTCCAGCTCCTCGATCTACGGCGGCACCTACAACCTCTTCAAGTACACGCTCGCCAAGCTCGGCATCGACGTCACGTTCGTCGAGAACCAGGACGACATCGAGGAGTGGCGCCGCGCGGTCCGCCCGAACACCAAGCTGTTCTTCGCGGAGACCATCGGCAACCCGCAGATCAACGTCCTCGACATCAAGGGCGTCGCCGACGCCGCGCACGAGGCCGGCGTGCCGCTCATCGTGGACAACACGATCGCGACCCCGTACCTGATCCGCCCGTTCGAGCACGGCGCGGACATCGTCGTGCACTCCGTCACCAAGTTCCTCGGCGGCCACGGCACCACGATCGGCGGCGCGATCATCGACGGCGGATCCTTCGCCTGGTCGCAGAACGTGGACAAGTTCCCGGGTCTCACCGAGCCGGACCCGTCGTACCACGGCGCCAGCTACACCGCCGCGGTCGGCGACGGCCTCGCCTACGTCATCAAGGCCCGCGTGCAGCTGCTCCGCGACCTCGGATCCGCGATCGCGCCGCAGAGCGCCTGGAACCTCATCCAGGGCATCGAGACGCTGTCGCTGCGCATCGAGCGTCACGTGCAGAACGCCCAGGAGATCGCCGAGTGGCTGGACGGCCGCGACGACGTCGCCAGCGTGAACTACTCCGGCCTGCCCACCTCGCCCTGGTACGCGGCCGCGAACACCTACGCCCCCAAGGGCGTCGGCGCCGTGCTGTCCTTCGAGCTGAAGGGCGGCGTCGACGCCGGCCGCGAGTTCGTGAACAGCCTGTCCCTGTTCAGCCACCTCGCCAACATCGGCGACGTGCGTTCGCTGGTCATCCACCCGGCCTCCACCACGCATGCCCAGCTCACCCCCGAACAGCAGCTCACCGCGGGTGTCACCCCGGGCCTCGTGCGCCTCTCGGTGGGCCTCGAGAACATCGAGGACCTGAAGGCCGACCTCGACCAGGCCCTCATCGCGGCGCGCAAGGTCTCCGAGGCCGCCCGCGCCTGACCGATCCCTGAGCGGGGGCGTCCTGGGTCTTCGGATCCGGGACGCCCCCTCTTGTGTGCGCGCACTCTCGCTGCCCTGCGCGCCGACGCCCCCTCTGAGGATCCACGCCCCCTCTGAGATGCGTACCTGCGAGGGGGCGTGGATCTTGTGAGGGGGCGTCGGCGCAAGGCGGGTCGTGCGGGAGCGGTCGGTCCGCACAGGTCGGGGACGACGCGGACTTCGCAGCGATCACGGGGGCGGCGCGCCGTCCGCATGCGCCGGCCGTCAGGCTGCGCGGATGAAGACGACCATAGGCCTCACCCAGGCACGCGATCTGCTGCAGACGCGTGAGGAACTCCTGGACTCCGGATACACCCCGCGGGAGATCCACTCGCTGGTCGCCGACCGCCGGCTGATCCGGGTGCGGCGCGACCGCTACGTCGAGGCGGCGGCGCACGACGCACTCTGGAGCGAGGGTCGTCACCTCCTCGTCGTGATGGCGGCCCATCTCAATGCGGATCCCCCCGGTCCCGTCTTCTGGGGACCATCCGCCGCCGTGCTCCTCGGCCTCCCGCTGTACCGTCTCGCCCCCGACAGGGTGCACACGGTCATCCTCGGTGCGCGGCACGGCCGCACGCGCGCGGGCATCGCGCAGCACGGCGTCGGGATCGACGACGCGGACCTCGTGGACGTCGACGGGCTCCGCTGCACCTCACTCGACCGCACGGTGCTCGACCTCGCCTGCACCACCTCGCCCGGAGCAGCTCTGCCTGCCGCAGACGCCGCGCTGAGGCGCGTCGCCGTCGAGCGGCATCGACAGGATCCCGACCGCGCGGCGGACTGGCACCGGCGGCTGTCCCTGCGCGCCGCCGCCGTCCGGTCCCGGGGAGTCCGTCGGGCGCGCTGGATCCTCGACTTCGCGGACGGCCGCGCCCAGCTGCCGGGAGAGAGCGTCAGCCGGCTGCAGCTGCACCGCCTCGGATTCACCGGCCTCGAACTCCAGCCGCACGTGATCGGATCCGGGGGCGACGAGTACTGGATCGACTTCGGGTTCCCGCGCAACCGGGTCTTCGGCGAGTTCGACGGTCAGGGCAAGTACGTGGATCCCGAGGTCCGCAGCACGCGTAGCGCCGAGGACGCGGTGCTCGCGGAGAAGCGTCGCGAGGACGACATCCGGGGTGTCACCGGCTGGCGCTTCGCCCGCTGGGAGGATCGCCACGTCCGCACTCCCGACGCGCTCGCGGCTCGCCTCCAGGCCTTCGGCGTCCGCCCGCCCGCCTGACGCGACAGCTCGACGCCCCCTCTGAGCGTCCACGCCCCCTCAGGGGAACGCATCTGTGAGGGGGCGCCGATCCTGCGAGGGGGCGCCGACGCAACCGGCCCGCACCGCACCAGCCCGCACCCACCGCACCGACACCCGCGGGACCGTAACCTTCCGCGCACACCGTCCCTCACCCGGGAGAATGGATCCATGGACTGGCAGACGACCTCGGAGGACACGGTGCCCTCGGCACGCGTGTCGGAGGCGGACGCCCGCCTGCTGCGCGCCCGCCCGCCGTCCACCGGCGCCTGGCGCGACGGGGATCCCGCCGGCGACCGCCGGTTCGAGGCCTTCGGACCGTTCCGCACCGAGGGCGGAGCCGAGCTTCCGCTGATCCGGCTCGCCTACGAGTCCTGGGGCGAGCTGAACGAGGCGCGCGACAACGCGATCCTGATCCTGCACGCCCTCACCGGCGACAGCCACGTCGTCGGCGAGGCCGGCCGTGGGCACGCGACGAGCGGATGGTGGGGCGAGATCGTCGGCCCCGGCTGCGCGATCGACACCGACGAGTGGTTCGTGATCGCCCCGAACATGCTGGGCGGATGCCAGGGATCCACGGGCCCCGCCAGCATCGCGCCCGACGGCTACGAGTGGGCCTCGCGCTTCCCGTACCTCACGATCCGCGACCAGGTCGCCGCACAGGTGCTGCTCGCGGACGCGCTCGGCATCGCGCGCTGGGGCGCGGTGATCGGCGGATCCATGGGCGGCATGCACGCCCTGGAGTGGGCCGTCGGCCATCCGGAGCGCGTCGAGCGGCTGGCGATCCTGTCCTCACCCCCGATCACGACCGCCGACCAGCTCGCCCTGAACTTCGTGCAGCTCGAGACCGTGCGGATGGATCCGCGCTTCGCCGGGGGCGAGTACTACGACGCGCCCGTCGGCGAAGGGCCGCACCGCGGCCTCGCCCTGGCGCGGCGCATGGCACTGCTGAACTACCGCAGCCCGATCGAGCTCAACCAGCGGTTCCAGCGCTCCTGGCAGTCCGACGTGTCGCCGCTCGGCCAGGGCGGACGCTATGCGGTCGAGAGCTACCTCGACTTCCACGGCAACAAGTTCACCCGGCGGTTCGACGCGAACAGCTACCTGACGCTCGTGGAGGCGATGAACTCGCACGACATCGGACGCGACCGCGGCGGCGTCGAGGACGCGCTCAAGCGAGTGACGGCGACGACTCTCGTGCTCGGGATCGACACCGACCGGCTGTTCCCGGTGGACGGCCAGCACCGCATCGCCCGGGGCATCCCGCACACGCTGGACGGGAACGAGGCGGTCGTGCTGGCGAGCGACTTCGGCCACGACGGGTTCCTCATCGAGACCGACGACGTCGGCAGGCACCTGGGACGCCTGCTCGCATCCTGAACAAGGGCGCTGCCACGCCGCACGGACTCAGCCCCGCTCGTACCGCCAGAGCGGCTTTTCGGCGACGAGCCGATCGCGCGCGCCGGATGCTCCCCCGGCGAGCTCGTCATCGTCCCAGTAGAAGATCGTGCCGGTCTCGGTACGCTCCATCCGTGTCCGGAAGACGGCGGGATCCGGCACGCGCGCGAGGGCGAACGCGTCCTGCACGGTGGACGCGTCGCGCAGCCCGTGCAGCGTGCGCCACGTCGGCGGCATGAGCGAGATCTCCCCCGCGTCGTTCGCGGCCAGGGCCGCCTCCGGCGCGAACCAGCGCACGTCCACCGCCTCGTCCTCCGCCGCGATCGCCCCTGTGGCGGGATCTTCCGCGAGGAAGAACCAGGTCCGCACGCGCTTCGGGATCCCCGCCGGCGGAACCCAGCAGGAGAGCAGCACGAGCCGTTCCAGGGCGAGACCCACCTCCTCGGCGGTCTCGCGCAACGCCGCCCGCCCGGCGTCCTCGCTCTCCTCCGCCCCCTCGACGCAGTCGCCGGGCTCGAGCATGCCGCCGGGGAACACCCAGGCGCCCGCGAATGAGCCGCGGTCCGGACGGCGCATCAGGAGCGCCTCGACCCCGCGCGTCCCGTCGCGCAGGATCACCGCGGTGCCCGCGACGGGCAGGTCCTCGTCTTCGGCGGCGCTCATCCGCCCATGCTAGGCCGCCAGGATGCGCCGCTCGCAACGGCCTCGCGGTCGGGACCGGCTCAGACCAGGTCGCGCACCCGCACGGATCCGGTCTCGGTGTGGAAGCGGCGCTGCACGGCATAGGAGGCGATCGCGACACCGAGGCCGACCACGGCGAGTCCCGCCCCCACCCAGGACGGCGCGGCGAAGCCCCAGCCCCACGCGATCACGAGTCCGCCGAGGAAGGCGCCGAGGCTGTTGCCGATGTTCAGCGCCGAGTGGTTCAGCGCCGCCGCGATCGACTGGTTGTCGCCCGCGACCTCCATCAGCCGGGTCTGGATCGCCGGGCTCAGGATCGAGGAGAGCAGCGCCATGACGAACGAGAGCGGCACGAGCAGCCAGATCGAGAACGACAGGATCGCGAGCAGCACGAGCACCACGGACATCGCGCCGAGGCCGACGAGCAGCGTGAGACGCAGATTGCGGTCGCCGAAGTAGCCGCCGAGCAGGTTGCCCACCGTCATGCCCAGGCCGAACACGACGAGCGTGACCGGCACCATCCACTCGGGCGCTCCGGCCCGCTCCGTGACGACCGGCGCGATGTAGCTGTACACGGCGAAGAAGCCGCCGAAGCCGATCGCTCCTGTCGCGAGCGCGAACCACACCTGGGGACGACGGAACACCCGCAGCTCTGCGCGGAAGGTGCGGCCGGGATCCCCCTCGTGCTCCGGCACGAAGAAGGCGATGCACACCGTGGCGAGCGCGAACACGATCGTCACGACCAGGAAGGCGCTGCGCCAGCCGACGTGCTGCCCGAGGTAGGTGCCCGCCGGCACGCCGACGACGTTCGCGATCGTGAGACCGGTCAGGATGAAGGCCACACCCTTGGCCCGCTTGCCGGGGCCGAGCACATCGGAGGCGACGAGCGCGCCGATCCCGAAGTAGGCGCCGTGCGGCAGCCCCGCGATGAAGCGCGCGAGTCCGACCGTCTCGAACGTGGGCAGCACCACCGCGAGACCGTTGCCGAGGGTGAGCGCGATCGCGAGGCCGATCATCACCCTGTGGCGCGGGAAGCGCGCGACGAGGCCCGCGATCGTGGGTGCGCCGAGCACCACGCCCAGCGCGTAGAGGGACACCAGGATCCCGGCGCGGCCGATGGCCTCGTCGGGGTTCTGCGCCCAGAGCTCCGGCAGCAGGTCCTGCGCGATGTTCGGCAGCAGGCCCATCGCGACGAACTCGGTCATGCCGATGCCGAAGCTGCCGATGGCGAGGGAGAGGAGCGCCCGCTTCGCCGCACCCCTCGAGAGGCTCGAGGGTTTCATCCGTCCAGCTTAGAGGCTGCCGGAGTCCTCGATCGCGCGCTCGAGGCGCTCGATCTTGCCGTCGATCTCTCCGGTGTAGCCGGGGCGGATGTCGGCCTTGAGCACGAGGGACACGCGGGACCCGAACGGCATCACGGCCTCGGTGGCGCGCTTGACGACATCCATGACCGTGTCCCAGTCGGGACCCTCGATCTCGGTGAACATGCTCGTGGTGCGGTGCGCGAGGCCGGAGGCGCGGACCACCGCCACGGCGGCGGCCACCGCGTCGTGCACCGAGGCGTCGGCGCTCTCCGCGCGCTCGGGGGCGGATCCGCTGGGGGCGACGGAGAAGGCGACGAGCATCAGGACCTCCGGGTTTCGGGGAGTTCGAGGGCGAGGGACGAGGCGCGGCGGACCGGGGTACGCACGATCGCGCGGATCGCGATCACGCAGATGACCACGACCAGGATGTTGCGGGCGCTCAGCAGGGCGATCGGCAGCGCCTCGGCCGCCAGCAGGTGGTCGTACACGACAGGGTAGACCGCCTGGGTAAGCGCGTAGTCGACGAGCACGAGGATCGCGGGGATCCGCACGCGCGGCCCGTCGAACAGGCACCACAGCATGAGCGGGGCGAGCATCCACACCTGGAACTGCGGCGAGCCCACCTTGTTGCATGCGATCAGGATCGCGACGAGGGCGAGCATGGTCGCCGGCAGCAGGCGCCACGCCGAGGCGCCGGCGCGCAGCTTCCACAGCGCGAGCGCCGCCACGGCGACCACGCCCACGACCATGAGCGGGGTGAGCAGCGCGGCGACGAGGTCGACGCCGGGGCCCGCGAGCTGGAAGGTGAGGATCTGGCGGTCGTACTGGATGCGTGTCACACCGACCTGGGTGAGCCAGAGCAGCGGCGTCGCGCCGACCGCCTCGATCTGCAGCCCCCGACCACTCATCTGGCTGAGGAAGCCGAGCAGGTTCTTGGATCCGCCCAGCAGCACGAGCCCCAGCACGACGACGAACGTGACGATCGCGGCCGAGACGATCATGCGGATCCTGCCGCGCAGCAGCGCGAGGGCCGCGACGAACAGGGCGCCGGGCCAGATCTTGATCCAGGCGCCGATCGTGAACAGCGCGCTCGCGACCGCGGGGCGGGAGAACAGCCACAGCCCGCCGATGACCGCGAGCGGCACGGTGATCGCGTCGATCCGGAACATCGCGATGGGGCCGAGCAGCACGAGCGCCACCATCCAGAGCAGCGCCGCGCCGCGGCGGATCCGGCTGCGTCGCGCCGCGGTGCCGCGCAGCAGGAACGCGAATCCGACCGCGTCGAGCGCCGTCACCAGGATCGACCAGGCGACGACGTAGCTCGCGGATCCGACGGCGTACGACCCGGGGAAAAGCGGATGGATGAGCTGCGACAGTCCCTGCGCGATGAGCATCGGCACGAGGGCGAGCTGCGGGTAGACCCAGCTCTCCGTGACCCCGACGATCGCGCCCCCGCCCAGGGCGTTCCGCGCCCACGGCTCGTAGACGAACACCGTGTCGCCCATCGGCAGCGCGGGCATGACCCAGCCGATGGTCGCGACGTAGAGATGCGCGACGACGAAGGCCAGCCACAGCACGGTGAGCGGCAGACCGGCCCTGCGCAGGGTCGTGGATGCGCGCCGCACGGCGCCTCTGGTCGGCTCGGCACGGGTCGCGCCCGTCGGCTCGGCACCGCTCACGCGCGGCCCTCCTCTGTCTCTTCGTGGTGTTCGATGTCGTCGGCCCCGGCGTCGTCGGCGGCGAGTGCGAACGCGAACGCGGCCGGCAGCGCCTCGGCGACGTCCAGCGCGACGATGGGGTGGCCCGGGCGGCGGGCGCCGACCTCCGCGGCGATGCGGCCGGCGGTTCCGTGCAGCCAGGTGCCGGTCGCGGCGACCTCGGCGAGGGGCGTCACCGGATTCAGGGCGCGGCCCGCCAGGAGCGCGCCGATCACGCCCGCGAGCACGTCTCCGGTGCCGGCGGTGGCCAGCCACCCCGTGCCCGCGTCCACCGCGATCGCCTGCGCGACGCCGGGGTCCGCGATGAGCGTGGTCGCGCCCTTCAGCAGCACGGTGCCGCCAAGCGCGTCGGCGGTCTCGCGCACGGCATCCGCGCGCCGCGCCGGATCCTGCAGCGTCTCGGCGTCGACCGGATCCAGCCCGAGCGCCGCCCGAAGCCCGCGGAACTCCCCCGCATGGGGCGTCGCGATCACCGGCGCCGTCGCGGGCAGCAGCGCCAGCGCACCGGCGTCCACCACGACGGGGACGGTCCCGGCGAGCAGTTCTCTCAGCGCCGCCGTCTCGCTCTCCGCCTGTCCCGCATGATCGGTGCCGGAGCCGATCACCCAGGCGTCGGCACGGACCGTACCGGAGCCGGGATCCGTCACGATCGTCTCGGGACGCCGCGCGAGCACGAGGTCCGCGGCACGCCGGGGTCCGACGTAGCGCACATAGCCGCTGCCCGCGCGCCACGCGCCTTCGACGCCGAGCACCGCCGCCCCCGGATACGCGTCGGATCCGGTGCGCAGCGCCACGACACCGCGGCTGCGCTTGTCGTCGCGTTCGCCCGGCACGCGCAACAGGCGGCGGACGTCGCGGCTCGTCCACGCGATGCGGTTCTGCGCATCGGGAGCGCCGGCGGACGGAGAAGGCATGGGGTCAACGGTACTGGGCCGACGCTGTGCGCGCCGCCGCAGGATGCCGCCGGGGCGGATCCGGCCCGCGCGCGCCCGCACCCCCTCCGCGACGGGTAGCGTCGTCCCGTGAGCCTTCTGTTCTCCCCGCTGACCATCCGCTCCCTCTCCCTGCGCAACCGCCTGTGGGTCTCCCCCATGTGCATGTACAGCGCCGTCGACGGCGTGCCGCAGGAGTGGCACCACACGCACCTCGCGCAGTTCGCCTCAGGCGGTGCGGGACTCATCGTGGCTGAAGCCACCGCCGTCGTGGCGGAGGGCAGGATCAGCCCGCGCGACGCGGGCCTGTGGAACGATGCCCAGCGCGACGCCTGGGCGCCGATCGTCGACGCCGTGCACGCGCGCGGCGCGCGGATCGGGGTGCAGCTCGCGCACGCCGGGCGCAAGGCCTCGACGTGGTGGCCGTGGGCGCAGGAGCACGGATCCGTCCCCGCCGCCGAGGGCGGCTGGACGACGCTGGCCCCCTCGGCGATCGCGTTCGAGGGGTTCGCGACGCCGGACGCCCTGGACGAGGCAGGGATCGCCGACATCGTCACCGCCTTCGCAGCCGCCGCGCGCCGCGCTCTGGACGCCGGCTTCGACGTGCTGGAGATCCACGGCGCGCACGGCTACCTGCTGCACCAGTTCCTCTCGCCGCTCAGCAACCGTCGCGAGGACGCATACGGCGGATCGCTGGAGAACAGGGCCCGCCTGCTGCTCGAGGTCACCGAGGCCGTGCGCCGGACCGCGGGCGAGGACGTCCCCGTGTTCGTGCGGATCTCGGCCACGGATCACGCCCCCGGCGGCTTCACCCCGGACGAGGCCGCCACGGTCGCGGACTGGGCGGTCGCGCGCGGCGCGGACCTCATCGACGTCTCGAGCGGCGGACTCGTCGCCCACCAGCGCATCGAGGTGCACCCGGGGTATCAGGTGCCGCTCGCCGCGGCCGTGCGCCGGGGCGGCCGCATCCCCTCCTCCGCCGTGGGGCTGCTGACCAGCGGCGCGCAGGCGGAGGCCGTGCTCTCCGAGGGCGCCGCCGACGCGATCTTCGCCGGGCGGGAGTGGCTGCGCGATCCGCACTTCGGCCTGCGTGCCGCCCACGAGCTCGGCGACGAGATCGCCTGGCCCGACCAGTACCTGCGCGCCCGCTGGCGCTGAGCGCCCTTCGTCTCGCCTTCGGCTCGCTCAGGGACCGATCACAGGACGGTTCCTGAGCGAGCGCAGCGCCGTTCGTCTCGCCTTCGGCTCGCTCAGGGATCGATCACCGGACGGTTCCTGATCAGCGCCCGAAGCCGCGACGGGTGATGTCGCGCACCTCGCCGACGAGTTCCTCGATGATGTCCTCCAGGAACAGGATCGCCGTGGTCCGACCGGCCGCGTCGCGCACCTGCGCGAGGTGGCGGCCCGCGCGCCGCATGATCGCGAGCGCGTCCTCGAGGTCGGTGTCCTCCTGCATCGGCACCATCTGGTGGATCCGCTTCGCGGGGATCGGCGCGGCCGCCCTCGCCGCCGCATCCGGACCCTCCGCCGAGCGGATCACATCCTTGAGGTGCACGTATCCCACGGGTACGCCCTCGGGGTCGACCATGACGTAGCGCGAGAAGCCGTGCTTGGCGACGGCCCGCTCGACATCGTCGGGGGTCGCGCCGAGCGGCAACGTCACGAGGCCGGCGAGCGGCACCGCGACGTCCCGCGCGTCCTTGTCGGTGAACTCCACCACCGCGCTGACCGTTCCGGCGGAGTCGGCGAGCATGCCCTCGCGCCGGGAGTGGTCGACGATCGTGGCGACCTCATCGAGCGTGAACGTCGAGGCGGCCTCGTCCTTCGGCTCGACGCGGAAGAGCCGCACGACGCCGTTGGCCGTGGCGTTCAGCGTGCGGATCACGGGGTAGAAGACCTTCGAGATCCACACCAGCGGTGTCGCGAGGATCAGCACGGCCCGGTCCGGCACCGAGAAGGCGAGGTTCTTCGGCACCATCTCGCCGAAGACCACGTGCAGGAACGACACGATGACCAGCGTGATGATGAACGCGATCGCATCGACCACCCCCTCCGCCAGCCCGAGCGCGCCCAGGGGCGCGGCGAGCAGGTGGTGCATCGCGGGCTCCGAGACGTTCAGGATCAGCAGCGAGCACACGGTGATGCCCAGCTGCGAGGTCGCCAGCATGAGCGTGGCGTGCTCCATTGCGTACAGGGCGGTGCGCGCGGATCGGGATCCGCGCTCGGCGAGCGGCTCGATCTGCGAGCGGCGTGCGGAGATCACCGCGAACTCCGCCGCGACGAAGAACGCGTTGAAGGCGAGCAGCACGAACAGCCATGCGATTCCGGCCCAGTCGCTCATCGCTCGCCCCCTTCCTCGGAGGCTGCCTCGGGCGTGAAGCGGACCCGGTCCACCCTGCGCCCCTGCATGCGCACGACGTGCAGGATGCCGCCGGGCACCGGCACCTCGTCGCCGGCCTTGGGCAGGCGCTCCAGCACGCTCATCACGTAGCCGCCGATCGTGTCGTACACGTCGCCCTCCGGCACCTCGATGCCGGTGCTCGCGCGCAGCTCGTCGGGACGCAGCTCCGCGGGGAAGGTGATCCCGTCGCGGCCCTTCACGACGCCGGCCCTGCTGCGATCGTGCTCGTCGGACACCTCGCCGACGATCTCCTCCACGAGATCCTCGAGGGTCACGATCCCGGCGGTGCCGCCGTACTCGTCCACGACGATCGCGAGCTGGTAGCCGCCGCCGCGCAGCTCCGCCACGAGCGCGTCCAGGTGCACGGTCTCCGGCACCCGCAGCGGTTCGGAGGCGAGCGCGCCCACCGGAACGTCGGTGCGGCGGTCGCGCGGCACCGAGACGGCCGCCTTCAGGTGCACGACGCCGGTGATGTCGTCGAGGTCCTCGTCGAACACCGGGAAGCGGCTGTGGCCGGTGCGTCGGGCGAGGCCGATCACGTCGTCGGCGGAATCCGCCGCCGCGATCGCGTGCATGCTGGGCCGCGGGGTCATCACGTCGGCCGCGGTCAGCCGTGCGAAGCCGAGGCTGCGGTCCAGCAGCGTCGCGGTGTCCTCCTCGAGCAGGCCGGCGCTCGCGGAACGGCGCACGAGCGAGCTCAGCTCCTCCGCCGAGCGGGCCCCGCTGAGTTCCTCCTTGGGCTCGATGCCCATCGCCCGCAGCACGCCGTTGGCGCTGCCGTTCAGCAGCGAGACGATGGGGCGGAACACCATCGTGAACGCGGTCTGGAAGGGGATGACGACCCTGGCCGTTGCCACCGGCAGGGCCAGGGCGAAGTTCTTCGGCACGAGCTCGCCGAGGATCATCGACAGCATCGTGGCGATCGTCATGGCGACGATCACGGCGATCGTGACGGTGACGGGCTCGGGGATCCCCCACGAGCCGAGCACCGGACGGAGCAGGTTCGACAGCGCCGGTTCCATCGTGAAACCGGTCAGCAGCGTGGTGAGCGTGATGCCGAGCTGCGCCGACGACAGATGCGTCGACGTGATCTTGAGCGCGGCGATGGTCATGCCGAGGCGGCTCTCGCCGCGATCCCGTCGCGCCTCCAGATCGGCACGGTCGAGATTGACCAGTGCGAACTCGCTGGCGACGAACAGGCCCGTCCCCACGATGAGCAGAAGCCCCACGCCCAACCAGATGTAATCCATCACGGTGTCACCTCCGACGAAGCGGAGAGCGGGCAGTGGGGCGATGTACTACACGAGGGAGGGTCGTCCATGGTGCAAACGATTCTACTGTGCGGCGGAGGAGGCGAAGCTGAACGGATACCCGATCCCGGATGCGTTACCAGCTGACCGGGAGCGCCTTGCCCTCTTCGTAGCCCGCCGCGGACTGCAGGCCGACCAGGGCGCGCTCGTGGAACTCTGGCACGGACGAGGCGCCGGCGTAGGTGAACGAGGAGCGCACGCCCGAGGTGATCATGTCGAGCAGGTCCTCAACGCCGGGACGAAGCGGATCCAGATAGATCTTCGAGGACGAGATGCCCTCGGCGAACAGCTCCTTGCGGGCGCGCTCGTAGGCGTCGAGACGGCCGAAGCGCGCCTGCACGGCCTTGGTCGAGGCCATGCCCCAGGACTCCTTGTAGAGGCGCCCCTCGGCGTCGAGCTGCAGCTCGCCCGGCGCCTCGATCGTGCCGGCGAACCAGGACCCGACCATGACCGACGCGGCCCCCGCGGCGAGCGCGAGCGCGACGTCGCGCGGGTAGCGCACTCCCCCGTCCGCCCACACGTGCGCGCCGAGCTCGGCGGCCGCCTGCGCGGTCTCCCGCACGGCGGAGAACTGAGGGCGGCCGACGGCGGTCATCATGCGGGTGGTGCACATCGCGCCGGGTCCGACGCCGACCTTCAGGATCGACGCGCCGGCCTCGACGAGATCGCGCACACCGTCGGCCGTGACGATGTTGCCCGCCACGATCGGGATGCCGAGCTCGAGCGCGGACACCGTGCGCAGCGCCCGGAGCATGCCCTCCTGGTGACCGTGCGCGGTGTCGACCACGAGCACGTCCACCCCGGCCGCGGCGAGGGCCTTGGCCTTGGCGGCGACGTCGCCGTTGATGCCGACGGCCGCGGCCACGGCGAGGCGCCCCGCGGCATCGACCGCGGGGCGGTACAGCGTGGAGCGCAGCGCGCCGCGCGAGGTCTGCGTGCCGACCAGGTGCCCGTGCTGGAGCACGCACACCATCTCGGCCTCCACGGCCGTGATCGCGTCGAACGCCGCACGAGGGTCTGCGACGTCCTCCGCGTCGAGCGACGGGGAGTCCGCACGGACCAGGTCGCCCAGCTGCGCGTCCCGCAGTGCGGTTGCGAGGCGGACCGCGGGGAGGATCCCGTGGATCGCATCGACGTGCAGGCCGTCCGGGCCGCCCGGAGCGTCGGCGACCACGATGCCGTGACCGTCGGTGGCGGGCAGGAGCCGGAGCGCGTCCTCCACGGTGGCCAGCGGGGAGAGCACCAGCGGGGTGTCCCAGGACACCGGCTGGCGCTTGACCCAGCGGATCGCCTCGTCCAGTTCCTGCAGCGGCATGTCCTGCGGCAGCACGCCGATGCCGCCGCGGCGCGCGAGGGTCGCGGCGAGTCGAGGACCGGTCACCGAGTTCATGTTCGAGGACACCAGCGGGATGGTCGCGGGGGTGCCGTCCTGCGGCGCGAGATCGACCTGGAGGCGGCTCGTCACATCCGAGTGTCGCGGCACCAGGAACACGTCGGAGTAGGTGAGGTCGACCATGGGTTGTTCGCCGGAGAACTGCATGCTCTCAGGGTAGCCGCCCCCGCCCGGATCGCCACGGGATCGCGTCCGGCGGACCGCCCGGGACGGCCTCCGTGCGAGGCGGCGGCGAAAGGTCCTGCCATACGCCGCGATCCACGCCCGCACCGCACCGCCGACACGTTAGGCTTGACTCCCGGATGAGTGGCCATACCCGGAGACCACCGGGGACGGATCCCACCAGATTCAGCGATGAAAGAGGGCGATCGAGCGTGTCGAGCCAGGTGACCGGCGTCGGGACTTCTGGAGATGGAGAGTTCGGGGCCAATTCCTGGCTCGTCGACGAGCTGTACGAGCAGTTCAAAGTCGATCGCAACTCCGTCGACAAGGAGTGGTGGCCGGTCCTCGAGAACTACCATCCCTCCCAGCCCTCGGCGGCTCCCTCCGCCCCCGCAACCCCCGCCGCGCCGTCGGCGGCACCGGCCGCCGCGGCCGATGCGCATCCGGTGACCGCGCCGATCCCGGTGATCGGCCAGCAGCCGGTCGCGCGCACCACCACGAAGCCCGCGCGCCAGGCTCCGATCCCCGCCCAGGCGCAGGACCGCGCCGCCGCGGAGCCCGGGACCGAGCAGCACGAGGACGTCGTCACACCGCTGCGCGGCATGCCGAAGACGCTCGCCGCCAACATGGACGAGTCGCTCACGGTCCCGACCGCGACGAGCGTACGCACGGTCCCCGCGAAGCTGATGATCGACAACCGCATCGTCATCAACAACCACATGTCCCGCACCCGCGGCGGCAAGGTCTCCTTCACCCACCTCATCGGCTGGGCGCTGATCCAGGCGCTCAAGGAGTTCCCGAGCCAGAACGTCTACTACGCCGAGGTCGACGGCAAGCCCAGCGTCGTGGCCCCCGCGCACGTGAACCTCGGCATCGCGATCGACATCCCGAAGCCCGACGGCACCCGCGCCCTGCTCGTTCCGAGCATCAAGCGCGCCGAGTCCCTCACGTTCAGCGAGTACCTGTCGGCCTACGAGGACCTGATCTCGCGCGCCCGCGGCAACAAGCTGACGGCCGCCGACTTCCAGGGCACCACGCTGTCCCTCACGAACCCCGGCGGCATCGGCACCGTGCACTCCGTGCCGCGCCTGATGAAGGGTCAGGGCTGCATCATCGGCGCCGGCGCCCTCGAGTACCCGGCCGAGTTCCAGGGTTCGAGCCAGAAGACGATCGACGTGCTCGGCATCGGCAAGACCATCACGCTCACCTCGACCTACGATCACCGCGTCATCCAGGGTGCGGGCTCCGGCGAGTTCCTGAAGAAGGTGCACGAGCTGCTGATCGGCGAGCGCAGCTTCTACGAGAGCATCTTCCGCGCCCTCCGGATCCCCTACGCGCCGATCCGCTGGAACAAGGACATCGCGGTCGACCTCGCCGAGCGCATCGACAAGACCGCCCGCGTGCAGGAGCTCATCAACTCCTACCGCGTGCGCGGCCACCTGATGGCCGACATCGACCCTCTCGAGTACGTGCAGCGCACGCACCCCGACCTCGAGATCGAGACCCACGGGCTCACCTTCTGGGATCTGGACCGCGAGTTCGTCACGAACGGCTTCGGCGGCCAGCGTCAGCTGAAGCTGCGCGACATCCTCGGTGTGCTCCGCGACTCCTACTGCCGCACGCTCGGCATCGAGTACATGCACATCCAGGACCCGGATCAGCGCCGCTGGTTCCAGGACAAGGTCGAGGTCAAGTACGTCAAGCCCGGCCACGACGAGCAGCTGCGCGTGCTCAGCAAGCTCAACGAAGCCGAGGCCTTCGAGACGTTCCTGCAGACCAAGTACGTGGGCCAGAAGCGCTTCTCGCTGGAGGGCGCGGAGTCGCTCGTCCCGCTGCTGGACGAGATCCTGCAGGGTGCGGCCGGCGCGGGCCTCGACGGCGCCGCGATCGGCATGGCGCACCGCGGCCGCCTGAACGTGCTCGCGAACATCGCGGGCAAGACGTACGGCCAGGTGTTCCGCGAGTTCGAGGGATCCATGCAGCCGGGCAACCAGCGCGGATCCGGTGACGTGAAGTACCACCTCGGCAAGGAGGGCACCTTCGTCGCCGACGACGGCGCCGAACTGCCGATCCTCCTCGCCGCGAACCCCTCGCACCTGGAGACCGTCGACGGTGTGCTCGAGGGCATCGCCCGCGCCAAGCAGGACCGCAAGCCGATCGGCACCTTCACCTGGCTGCCGATCCTCGTCCACGGAGATGCGGCCTTCGCCGGCCAGGGCGTCGTCGTGGAGACCCTGCAGATGTCGCAGCTGCGCGGCTACCGCACCGGCGGCACGATCCACGTGGTCGTGAACAACCAGGTCGGCTTCACCACGCTGCCCAACGACTCGCGCACCTCCGTGTACGCGACCGACGTCGCCAAGACCATCCAGGCGCCGATCCTGCACGTGAACGGCGACGACCCGGAGGCCGTGGTGCACGTGGCCCAGCTCGCGTTCGAGTACCGCGAGCGGTTCCACCGCGACATCGTGATCGACCTCGTCTGCTACCGCCGCCGCGGTCACAACGAGGGCGACGACCCGTCGATGACGCAGCCCCTGATGACCGACCTGATCCAGGCGAAGCGGTCGGTGCGCAGCCTCTACACCGAGTCCCTCGTCGGCCGCGGCGACATCACCCAGGAGGAGTACGACCAGGCCAAGGCCGACTTCCAGAACCGCCTGGAGATCGCCTTCGCGGAGACGCACGCGGCGGAGACCGGCGCCACGCCGATCGCCCCCGATCTCCCTCCGGTCGACGAGCAGATCGGCACCCCCGATGTCACCGGCGTGCCCCTCGAGGTCGTGCATCTGATCGGGGACGCGCACGCGAACAAGCCCGAGGGCTTCACCGTGCACCCGAAGCTGCAGCAGGCGATGGACAAGCGCGTCGACATGAGCCGCAACGGCTCGATCGACTGGGGCTTCGGCGAGCTGCTCGCCTTCGGCTCGCTGCTCGTCGAGGGCACCCCGGTGCGCCTCGCCGGTCAGGACTCCCGCCGCGGCACGTTCGTGCAGCGCCACGCGGTCCTGCACGACCGCGCGAACGGCCAGGAGTGGCTGCCGCTGGCGAACCTCTCCGACAACCAGGCCCGCTTCTTCGTCTACGACTCGCTGCTCAGCGAGTACGCCGCGCTCGGCTTCGAGTACGGCTACTCGGTGGAGCGCCCCGAGGCGCTGGTGCTCTGGGAGGCGCAGTTCGGCGACTTCGTGAACGGCGCGCAGTCGGTCATCGACGAGTACATCTCGGCGGCCGAGCAGAAGTGGGGCCAGCAGTCGAGCGTCGTGCTGCTGCTGCCGCACGGCTATGAGGGCCAGGGGCCTGACCACTCGTCGGCCCGCATGGAGCGCTTCCTGCAGCTGTGCGCGCAGGACAACATGACCGTGGCGCGCCCCTCCACGCCCGCGAGCTACTTCCACCTGCTGCGCCGCCAGGCCTACGCGAAGCCCCGCCGACCGCTCATCGTGTTCACGCCGAAGGCGATGCTGCGTCTGCGCGGTGCGACCAGCCCGGTGGAGGACTTCACGCAGGGCCGCTTCGAGACGGTCATCGACGACACCCGCGAGCTGGATCGCAACGCCGTCAAGCGCGTGATCTTCCACTCCGGCAAGGTGCACTGGGATCTGGTCTCGGAGCTCGAGAAGAACCCGAACCCCGAGGTCGCGCTGGTGCGCGTCGAGCAGCTCTACCCCGTGCCGCTGCGCGCGCTGAAGACCGTCGCCGACACGTACCCGAACGCGGAGATCGTCTGGGTGCAGGAGGAGCCGGAGAACCAGGGCGCCTGGCCGTTCCTCGCGCTGCACTTCCAGACGGTGCCGGGCCCGCGCGTCGTGCGTCCGATCACGCGTCCCGCATCGGCCGCGCCGTCGACCGGATCCTCGAAGGTGCACGCCGCGGAGCAGGCCGACCTGCTCTCGCGGGCGCTGACGCTCTGAGCCGTCCACTCAGCCGATCGACGCGGTGTCCCGGTTCTCCGGGGCACCGCGTCGTCGTTCCCGCGCCCGGCGCACTGCGGTCACGGCGAGCGCGATGACGGCGACGGCGGCGGGGACCACGAGCGCGACCCCGGCGAGCAGCAGCAGTCCGACGGTGCAGACCGAGGCGATCACCGCCATCCACCACCCCGGCGTGCACCGCGGCAGGATCCGGATCGCGGCGATCATGCCGACCACGTAGACCGCGACCATGCTCGCGGTGTGGATGAGGATGAACGGCTGCAGGTCGAAGCCGGTCGCCCAGGACACCCCGAAGTAGGCCAGCACGAGTGCCATCGAGAGCAGCAGGGCGCGCCGCGGCACCGCGCCGGGCTCGGCGCCCTTCGCGAACCAGCGCGGCAGATCGCCGTTGGACGCGAGGGACGCGCCGAGCTTGCCGAACGCGGCGAGGTACACGTTGAGCACCCCGAGCGCGACCACCGCCGACACCACGCCGATCAGGGTCGGCGCCGCGCGCACCCCTCCGGCCTCGGCGAGATCGAGCAGGACGACGTCGCCGTGCCCCGCTCTCTCCCCCAGGGCGCCCACCGTCACGACCTGCAGTGCGAGATAGGATCCGCCGGCGAGCACCAGGGTGATGGCCGTCGCGAGCGGGATGGTGCGTCGCGGCCGCGCGAACTCCCCGGAGATGTGCGTCCCGACCTCCCAGCCGGCGAACGCCCACACGAACATCACGATCGCGGTGCCCACCCCGCCCCACCCGTGCGGCAGGAACGGCGTGAAGCTCTCCGGTCGCACCGCGGGCGCCGCCACCGCGACCACCACGACGACGATCGCGAGCAGCAGACCCGTGAGCACCAGCTGCAGCCAGCCGGTGAGCCGCACGCCGAACAGGTTCGCGACGAACGGCACGACGAGGAACCCGAGGGCGAGCCACGGGATGCCCGCGCTGTCGATCCCCACGACGGTCGCGATGTAGCGCGCGCCGAGCACCGACACGACGGGGCCCCCGGCCGCGACGCCGAAGAGGAACCAGTATCCGGTGGCCCTGGCCGCAGTCGGCCCGAGGGCGCGACGCGCGTAGCTCGCGACGCCGCCCGGATCCGGATGGCGGGCCGCGAGGGCGGCGAACGCCCCGGCGAGCGGCACCGCCAGGAGCGTGATCACCCCCACCGCGATGAGGCTGGCCGGGCCGGCGGTCTTCGCCGCGAGCCCGGGCAGCACGAGCAGTCCCGTGCCGAGGACCGAGGCGAGGTACAGCGCGATCCCCTGCGCCAGGCCGAGGCCCGATGGCGCGTGCGTGCCGAGATCGGCGCCGTCGGATCCCTCGGCGGGGCGGAGTGCGGTCATGCCCTCACGGTAGCGAGGGCATCGGACATCTCAGTACCAGATCGTGAGGGCGGGCGCCGTGGCGGTGCCGAAGGCGTTCTGGATCGCCGCCGCCGTCTCCGCAGACGCCGAGATCCGGCCCGCCGCGCGCAGCGTCGGTGCGCTCACGCCGCCGAGGTAGAGCGAGGAGAGCGCATCGACGCCGAGCTCGACGTCGGGCGCATCCGTCGTGACCTCGACGACGCCCGTGCCGTCCTGGCCGACCCGCAGACGCCAGGATCCCTCGGCGAGGCCGAGCGGGTCCGACACCCGCAGCACGAGATCGAGCGGGGCGCGATACGAGCGCGCGGCGAGCACGACGGGCACGTCCAGGATCCGCAACCAGCCGTGGTCGTGCACCGTGCTCTGCACGGCGCGCTGGTTGGCGACGAGCCACGGCAGAGGATCGTCGATCGGACGGAGGTCCGCGTGCACGGTGCGGATGAGGTCGTGGTTGACGGCGAACGCCCAGAGCGCGCGCAGCGCCTCCGGCGTCTCGGCGTCGAGGTGGCGGACCGCGAGGTCGGCGCCGAACTCGTCCGGGAGTTCGTCGAGCGTGTACGCCAGCACGCCGCGGGTGTCGCCCTCGGCGTCGACCGCCCTGACGCCGCGGACGGCGCGGGACCTCTCGTCCCCGGGCGCGAGCCCCGCCATCCGGCGCCAGCGCAGCGGCCAGCCCGGGATGTCGCCGACCCGGTCGAGGCGTGCTCGCTCATGCACCTCGCCGAGCGCCGCCAGCAGCGCATCCGGCTCGAGGTACTCGACCGTCGGGACCCCGTCCGCCGCCGGCAGCGTGATGCCGCCAGAGCGCCGTGCGTCCACGCGCACGCGCGACACCGGGATCGCAGGGCCGAAGCCGTAGCGCCCGTAGATCGTCGCCTCGGTGGCGGTGAGCCCCGCGAGCGGAACGCCGGCCGAGGCCGCCGCGCGGAGCTCCCCCTCGAGGAGGTTGCGCGCGATCCCGCGCCGGCGATGCGTCGCGGCGACGGTGACGATGCTGATCGCCCACATGTCCACATGCGCCCCGGACTCGCCCGGCACGGTCATCGGCGTCACCCAGGAGTCCACGGTCGCGACCGGAAGGCCTGCACCGGGTGCGTAGACGCCGATGTTGCGTCGCCCCGACATCATCTCGCCCATGACGCGGATCGTCTCGTCGTCGGGCTCCTTGTCCAGGAAGCCGCGTGCGTCGGCGCGCGCGAACCCGCGCAGCTGCACCGGATCCGAGAGGTCGACGACGCGGTACTCGAGACCGGAGGCGCTCAGGCGCTCCTGCGAGGTCGGGTCGACGGGGACGTCACGGGCGTCGAGGTCTGCCATGCCCCCAGCCTAACCACGGCCGCCGACGATGCGGCGCCCACGGGACGCGGACCGACTCGTCAGTGGACGGCGGCCTGCACGGCGCGCAGCCGTGCCATGACCTGGTCGCGCAGCTCCTCGGGAGCCGTCTCCTTGCACGCCCGCGACACGACCTCGGTCAGCGTGGTCGCGACCAGGGCCTCCTCCGCGCAGGACGGGCAGTTGTCGAGATGCTCGCGGATGTCCGAGTGCTCCGTCTTGCACATCTCGTTGCGGAGGTATTCCTCCAGGTCCTGCCGCGCCTTGGCGCATCCGCAGTCCGTCATTTCGTGCTCCTCGTGCCGGCCGTGGCGATTCCTCGCTCCGCGGCGTAGTCCGCCAGCAGCTCCCGCAGCATGCGGCGCCCGCGGTGCAGGCGGCTCATGACGGTGCCGATGGGGGTCTTCATGATGTCGGCGATCTCCTGATAGGCGAAGCCCTCGACGTCGGCGAGGTACACCGCCAGTCGGAAGTCCTCCGGGACCGCCTGCAGCGCCTCCTTGACGACCGACGCGGGCATCCGGTCGATCGCCTCCGCCTCGGCCGAGCGGCTGTGCGAGGCCGTGGTCGATTCGGCGCCGCCGAGCTGCCAGTCCTCCAGTTCGTCGATCGTGCCCTGATAGGGCTCGCGCTGGCGCTTGCGATAGATGTTGATGTAGGTGTTCGTCAGGATCCGGTACAGCCACGCCTTGAGGTTCGTGCCCTGCGTGAAGCTCGACCACGAGGCGAACGCCTTCACGAACGTCTCCTGGACGAGGTCCGCGGCATCGGACGGGTTGCGTGTCATGCGCATAGCGGCGGCATACAGCTGATCCATGAAGGGGATCGCCTGCTCCTCGAATTCCCGGCGCGCGGAGGAATCCGTGTCCGGCTGCGCGTCCAACGGTGCGTGATCGTTCATCGCCAGCCAGTTTAGGCCGATCTCGTCGACCATCACCGGTTCGAGAGTCGCGAGCATGCGCACTGCCTTCCGTCTTCCCGCCCTCCGTTGCCGGAGGCCTTCAGTAGGGTAGGAACCGATGAGCGCCTCCATGTATTCCCCCGCACCGCGCGGACGCTGGTCCGCGCCTCTCGCCGCAGGCACCCTGAGTGCGCGCCTGCGCGTGCCGGGATCCAAGTCGCTCACCAACCGCGAGCTCGTGCTGGCGGCGATCGCGGACGCGCCGGGACTCGTCTCCGCCCCTCTGCACTCGGACGACTCCGCCCGGATGATCGACGCCCTGCGCGCCCTCGGCGTCGGCGTCGAGGAGCAGCCCGGCACCGGCGGATTCGGACCCGACCTCCGCATCGTCCCCGCGCGGCTCACGGGCGGAACCACCGTCGACTGCGGTCAGGCGGGAACCGTCATGCGCTTCGTCGCGCCGCTCGCCGGACTCGCCCGCGGCGACGTGCTGCTGACCGCGCACGAGACGGCGCTGCACCGCCCGATGGGCGCCATGATTCACGCACTGCGCGACCTCGGCGTCGACGTCGAGGACAACGGCAGCTGGTCCCTCCCCTTCACGATCCGCGGGCGCGGGCACATCCGCGGCGGGCGCGTGGAGATCGACGCCTCCGCGTCCAGCCAGTTCGTCTCCGGCCTGCTGCTGGCCGCGCCGCGCTTCGACGTGGGTCTGCACCTCGTGCACACCGGGGAGCGGCTGCCGAGCATGCCGCACATCGACATGACCGTCGAGGCCCTGACCCGGCGCGGGATCAAGGTGTCCCGTCCGGCGCCCGGGGAATGGATGGTCGAGAGCGGCGTGCCGCGATCCAGGGAGATCGCGATCGAGCCCGACCTGTCCAACGCCGCGCCCTTCCTCGCGGCCGCCCTCGTCGCCGGCGGCGAGGTCTCGGTCGAGGGCTGGCCGGCGCGTTCCACGCAGCCGGGCGCCCTGCTGCCCGAGCTGCTCGCGCACCTCGGCGCCGAGGTGCGCCGCGCGGACGGCGTGCTCACGGTGCGCGGCACCGGTCGCATCCGCGGCGGCGAGTTCGACCTGTCCGCGGCCGGCGAGCTCGCGCCGACCTTCGTGGGCCTCGCCGCCCTGGCCGACGCACCCACCACGATCACCGGCATCGGCCACATCCGCCTCCACGAGACCGACCGGATCGCCGCTCTCGCCGGCAACCTCCGTGCGCTCGGCGGCGAGGCCGAGGAGCTCGAGGACGGCATCCGCGTCGTTCCCGCCGCGCTGGAGGCAGGCACCTGGCCCGCGCATCACGACCACCGCATGGCGACCACGGGCGCGCTCATCGGCCTGCGCGTGCCGGGCGTCGAGATCGACGAGATCGGCACCACGGCGAAGACGCTGCCCGAGTTCACCCAGCTGTGGGAGCGTCTGCTCGCGGTCGACGGCACGGGGAGCGCCCGCGCGTGAGCTGGCTGGACGACGACGGCGACGACGAGCTCGACGACTTCGACGAGTCCCAGATCCGGATGCGCCCGAATCCGAAGGCCAATCGCCCGCGCACCAAGCGCCGCCCCGCGCACAGCGACGCCGAGATCGGGCGTGTGCTGGGGGTCGACCGCGGACGCTACGCGGTCCTGCTCGGCGAGGGCGGCGACGACGAGCGCACGATCACCGCGGCGCGCGCCAGGGAGCTGCGCCGCACCCCGATCGTCACGGGGGACGCGGCGCGGGTGGTCGGCGACGTCTCGGGCGAGGACGGCAGCCTCGGCCGGATCGTCGGCATCCTCGAGCGCTCCTCGCTGCTGCGCCGCAGCGCCGACGACACCGATCAGGTGGAACGGGTCATCGTCGCGAACGCCGACCAGATGCTCATCGTGGTCGCCGCAGCGGATCCGGAACCCCGTGAGCGTCTGGTGGACCGCTACCTGGTCGCGGCGCTCGACGCGGGGATCCGCCCGCTGCTCGTGGTCACGAAGACGGATCTGGCGGATCCGTCCGAGTTCCTGAAGCACTTCGAGGGTCTGGACCTCCAGGTCTTCACCAGCGCGCAGGCCGAGATGCCGGTCGATGAGATCGGCACGGCGCTCATCGGGCACTCGACCGTATTCGTCGGGCACTCCGGCGTGGGCAAGTCCACGCTCGTGAACGCACTCGTGCCGGGGGCCGGACGCGCCACCGGGCACGTGAACGAGGTGACCGGGCGCGGCAGGCACACCTCCTCGTCGACCGTGTCGCTGCGTTATGTCACCCCTCCCCCGGTCCCCGGTTCCGACGGGGCGGTGCCATCCGGCCGCTCCGCTGGCGGCGGCTGGGTGATCGACACCCCCGGAGTCCGCTCCTTCGGACTCGGACACGTGGAGCCGCAGAACATCCTCGCCGCCTTCACCGAGCTCGCCGCGATCGCCGAGAACTGTCCGCGCGGCTGCACCCACAGGGCGGACGCCGAGGACTGCGCGCTCAACGAGGCCGCGGCGGACGGAGCGCTCGGCGAGGCGGGCCTGGCACGGCTGGAATCCCTGCAGCGGCTGCTCGCGACCTTCGCGGACAAGCTCTGAGCGGATCCGCCCTCGGGCATGCGGGTAGCCTGGAGGCGTGACTGCGCAGCGCCTCGAACCCGGATCCACCGCCCCCGACTTCACCCTGCAGGACCAGGACGGCGCGTCCGTCTCGCTGCACGACCTGCGCGGCAGGAACGTCATCCTGTACTTCTACCCGGCGGCGATGACCCCGGGTTGCACGACCGAGGCCTGCGACTTCCGCGACAGTCTCGCCTCGCTGCAAGGCGCCGGATACACGGTGCTGGGCGTCTCCCGCGACGACGTGGCGAAGCTCAAGCAGTTCGCCGAGCGCGACGCGCTCTCCTTCCCCCTGCTGAGCGACGCCGACCTCGCCGTCCACCGCGCGTACGGCGTGTGGGGCGAGAAGAAGAACTACGGCAAGGTGATCCAGGGCGTGATCCGCTCCACCTTCGTCATCGACGCGGACGGCGTGATCGCGCATGCGCTCTACAACGTCAAGGCCACCGGGCACGTCGCCCGCATCCGCAAGCTCGTGGGACTCGCGGCGTAGCGCACGTCAGTCGTCCTGCCGTTCGGCGTCGGCGCTCCGGCGGGCTTCGGCCCCCGCGCGCCGCGTCAGCAGGAAGAGCAGCACCGCGCCGATCGCGCCAGGGATCAGCAGCGCGAGCACGAACGCGACCGGGAACGGCCGCACCGTCAGAGCGCTCAGCGCGACCGCGATCGCGAGGATCTGCACCACCATGCCGCCGCTGCGGCCGAACGAGCGTCCGCGCAACACGGCGAAGGCCAGTGCGGCGAGCCCGACGGCTCCCACCGCGCTGAGCCCGATCAGTCCGAGGGCGGAGGGCAGCGACGTCGCGGCGCCCGAGCTCAGGCCGAACACCTCCATGAGCGTGACCACGAGCAGCGCCACCGCTTCCAGAGCGAGCACGGCCGCTGCCGCGATGGTCAGTCTCGACGGGCGCATGCGGGCTCCTGAGGGGGTTGTCGGGCCGATGGCGTTCGCTCGCGGTTCGCCTCGCGTTCGCACGGAGTGCAGAAAATCCTTGATCGTTCGCCTTTCATGTAAGAGAATAGATCACAGCCATGTGCTCCCACAGCGGCGTGGGGCGAGCATCCGCTCGCATCACCGATGGGCGTCGACCCCCCGAACGCCGCCTTCTGAATTCCGGGCACGCGAGACTCGCGCGCCCATGACATTTCCACACTGAGGAGCCCCCATGGATTGGCGCGACAAGGCCGCCTGCCTCACCGTCGACCCCGAACTGTTCTTCCCCGTCGGGAACACCGGTCCGGCCGTCGATCAGATCGAGAAGGCGAAGGCCGTGTGCGCCCGGTGCACCGTCACCGAGGTCTGCCTGCAGTACGCCCTCGAGTCCAGCCAGGATTCGGGCGTGTGGGGGGGACTCAGCGAGGATGAGCGCCGCGCCCTCAAGCGCCGCGCGGCCCGCGCCCGTCGCGCCGGCTGATCCCCGCCCGGGTCGGGTCACGACGGGCGAGCGGCCCGCGGACTTCGGCTCGGGCCGCTGCGCGGTTCCCGCGCAGCCGTGAGTCGGCACGTCACTGGTCCGCTGCGCGGACGCGAGTGGTGTCGACTCAGCCGTTCACCCAGCGCATGGGGAGGTCGATCGTGACCTTCGTCCCTACGCCGTCCGTGCCCTCCCACACGATCGTCCCGCCGAGCTCGCCCTGGATGAGCGTGCGGATGATCTGCGTGCCCAGTCCCTGACCGATCCGCCCCTCGGGCAGACCGTGTCCGGTGTCGCTGACGATCACGCGCAGGTTCTCATCGGTGCGCTGCGCCTCGATGGTGACCAGGCCCTCCTGCCCCGCGAGCCCGTGCTCGACGGCGTTGGTGACGACCTCGGTGAGGGCGAGCGCCAGCGGCGTCGCATACTCGCTCGGCAGCACGCCGAACCGTCCCGTCGACTGGGTGCGCGCCCGCGTGTTGGGCGCAGACGCCACCTCCGCCACGAGCTTGAGCACGCGTGCGAAGACCTCGTCGAAGTCGACCTTCTGCGCGAGCCCGCCCGCGAGGGTGTCGTGCACGACGGCGATCGACTCGACGCGGCGCATGGCCTGGGTCAGCGCGTCGCGCGCCTCCTCGGAGTGCGTGCGGCGGGCCTGGATCCGCAGCAGCGACGCGACGGTCTGCAGGTTGTTCTTCACTCGGTGGTGGATCTCGCGGATCGTCGCGTCCTTGGTGATGAGCTCCTGCTCCTGGTGGCGCAGCTCCGACACGTCGCGGCACAGCACGATCGCACCGATCCGGGTGCCGTGATCCTTGAGCGGGATGGCGCGCAACGAGACGGTGACCCCTCGCGCCTCCACGTCGGTGCGCCAGGGAGCGCGTCCCGTGACCACGACGGGCAGCGACTCGTCGACCTGCCGCGAGGGCGGCACGATGCGCGTCGTGACCTCGACCAGGGACTCCCCCTCGAGCTCCTCGTCGAAGCCCATCCGGTTGAAGGCGCTCAACGCGTTCGGGCTGGCGAACGTGACGACGCCGTCGACGTCGATCCGGATCAGGCCGTCGGATGCGCGCGGGGCGCCGCGGCGCGGCGAGGTCGGCGCGGACAGGTCGGGGAACTCGCCGCCGGAGATCATGCGGAACAGGTCGTCCGCGCCCTCGTTGAACGTGATCTGCTGCCGGGAGGGCGTGCGCGCCTCGCCGAGGTTCGTGTGCCGGGTGAGCACGCCGACCGGTTGCGGGCGCGCGCCGTCGGTACTGCTCTTGCGCGTGCGGACGATCGGCACGGCCCTCACCCTGGTCGGCGTCTCCTCGAACCAGTCGGGATTCGCCGAATCCACGATCCCTGCCGTGTCGAAGGCGCCCTGCACCTGGGTGCGCCACTGCGGCCGCACCCGCTCCCCCACGATGTCGCGGTAGAACAGGGTCGCCGCGCCACTCGGGCGGGTGTGCGCGACCGCGATGAAGGATCCGTCGGCCGTCGCGATCCAGATCACGATGTCCGCGGAGGCGAGATCCGCCAGCAGCTGCCCGTCGCTCGCGAGTCGGTGCAGCCATTCGACGTCTTCGTCTTCGAGGCAGCCCTGGGCCTGGGCGAGATCACTGAGTGTCGACACCCTACACAGCCTAAGGCGTATCCTCCGCCCCGAACGCGCGGGCAGAGGGCGACGAGACCGGGCTCGGATCATCCCCGGAAGGGGCTCGGCGCATCGCCAGGTCGGCCTCAGAGCATCGCCAGCGACGTGGCCCGCCAGCGGCGGTCCAGGCCCTCCAGCCGCACCGCAACGGCCCTCGTGCGCCCGGGGGTCTGCACGATCAGGGTGGCCTCGACGACGCCGTCCGCGGGCGAGGACACGTGCGTGGACAGGATGCGGAACACGGGCCGCGCCGGCGGCACCCCGCGCGCGCTCCGCGCCCGTGCCGACAGGTTCGCGCGCGTCATCAGCGTGACGAACGCGTCCTCGGTGAACCAGCGGGCGAGCTGATCCGCCTCGCGCACTCCGGCCAGCACCTCGAGGACGCCGCGCGTCAGGCTCTGCAGGAGCGGAGTCGGATCCGGCAGCTCCGCGCTCGGCGTGGGCTGAGGCGCGAAATCCTCGAGCGTCATCATCGGCGATCTCCCTCTCAAGACTCGGATGGCATGACTCGCATTCGAGCACACCCCGTGCGGCAGAGAGGCGGATCGGCCGAGGCATGTGGACAACCCGTATGCCGCCTGCGACGCATCCCCTACTCTCGACGGCATGGAATGGGACCGGCTGTTCGAAGACCTCGAGGACCAGGTGGCCTCGGGCTGGGAGGCGGAGCGCGCAGCCCTCGACGCCGAGACCGAGCGTCTGCGCATCGCCCGGCTCGACCTTCGCACGCGGCTGGGGGCGCTCGTGGACGACGGCGCGGCGCTCACCGCCGTCCTCACCGATTCCACCCGGGTGCATGGCCGGCTGCGCGCGGTCGGCGCGGACTGGACGGCCGTGCAGCCGCAGGGTGCGCCGGGGATCCTGCTGCTGCCCTCGCACGCCGTGGAACTGTGGGCGCTGGACCACGGGGCGCTTCTGAACAGCAGCAGCGCCCCCGCGCCGCTCTCGCCGTTGCGCGAGCGGATGACGTTCGGGTTCGTGCTGCGGGACCTCGCCCGGCGACGCAGCGGCGTCACGGTGCGCACCCGCTCCGGCACGGTGCTGGCCGGGACGATCGACCGCGCGGGATCGGACCACCTCGATCTCGCACTGCACGACGCAGGCTCGCCGCGAAGAGCCCGCGCGGTCGCGGGGTTCCGCATCGTGCCGTTCGCCTCGGTGCTCTCCCTCGGCACGGACCGCCCCGCCCCCGGCCTCGGCTGAAGGATCCGAGTCGTCCCCACCAACGCACGCCATAGCCCCCGCTCACGGGGACGACCCGAAGGAGGTTTGCCCCGATGTTCCGAGTCGTCCCCGTCAGCGCACGCCGGGGGCTCCGCTGACGGGGACGACTCGGATGAGGGGTTCGGACGGCGCGGGCCTCACTCGCCGAGGCGGACGGGCGGCCCCCACAGCTCGGGGAAGCTCGCCGCGTTAGCCTGCCGCCACAGCGCCCTGCGCCGCGCGTCCTCCGCCTGCTCGGCGAGGTACTCCGCGATCGAGGCCTCCTCGACCCGCCATACGGGAGGAGCCCCGAGCCTCGCTCCGCGCAGCCGGCTCTGCATGATGAGTTCGACGATCTCGTCGACCTGCACCCCGAGGAGCTCTGCCGCCTGAGCCAGGGCGAGATAGCGCACGGCAGGCGTGAATGCGTCCGGCATGCCTCCATTGTGCTCCGCGGCGGAGCATCCGAGGCGGAGGCGGGGGCGCTGTGGATAACTTCCTCGCCTGCGTCCGGATTCTGTGACCATGGGCGGATGACCACCGCACGCGCCGTTCGCCGGCCCTGGACCGATCTGCGCTTCTTCATCGGCCTCGCTCTGATCGTCCTGTCGGTCGCCGGGGTCTGGCTGATCGTGGACGCGGCGAAGCAGACCCGTCCTGCGCTGCAGGCGGTGCGCACGATCGTTCCCGGCGATCCGCTGACCTCGGCCGACGTGCGGGTGGTCGACGTCGTGCTCGGCGCCGTCGGATCCGGCTATCTCACCCCCGCCACGCTCGAGCCGGGCCTGATCGCGACGCGCACGATCACCGAAGGCGAGCTCGTGCCTTCGGCCGCTGCCGCCGACGCCGACGAGGGGCGCACCACCTCCGTCGTGGTGCGCAGCGCAGTGCCGGTTCCCGGCTCGATCGGCCGGGGCTCCGTGGTCGAGCTGTGGGCGGCCGATCCGCGCGCCGAGGGAAAGGGCTTCGATGCACCGCGCGTGCTGCTGCCCGAGGCGACCGTCGCCTCGGTCGACCGCGAGGACGGTCCGCTGTCGGCGAAGTCCACGACGCTCGAGCTCGTGGTGAGCCGGGCGACGGTCGGCGAGGTGCTCGCGGCGCTGACCGGCGGATCCTCCCTATCCGTCGTGCCGGTCGGAGCCCGCTCGTGACCGGCGTCGTCCTGGCCATGCCCCCGGACCGCGCCGAGACGCTCGCGGAAGAGCTGGAGCTCGCGGGCGTCGCAGTGATCGCGCGGATGCCGCCGCACCAGGCCGCCCGCCTGGTCGCACATGCCGAGGAGCTCCGCGATGCCGAGGCTCTGCTGATCCCGGCGGAGCGGACGTGGCTGAGCCCGGCGCTGCGCGGGGCCTGCGACCGCGCGGGCGTGCGGATCCTGACCCTGGGCGACGGATCGGCCGCAGCACGGCTCGCGCACCGGCACGGACTGAGCGCGCCGCTGCCCGCGGCCGCGAGCGGATGGGACGTCGCGGACGCGCTCCGCGACGGGGGCGCGGACTCGGAGAGGGATGAGACGAGCACCGACAGCCCCGGTGCCGGAGCCTCAGCGAACCGGCTGATCACGGTGTGGGGTCCGCACGGCGCGCCCGGACGCAGCACGGTCGCGGTGCAGCTCGCCGCGCTCCTTGCGGCACCGGATCGCGGGGTCGCCCTCGTCGATGCCGACACCCACGCGCCGGCCCTCGCCCTCCTGCTGGGTCTCACCGACGACGGACCCGGCATCGCCGCGGCATGCCGCCGTGCGGAGCTGGGCCTGCTCGACGGCGCCGAGCTCAGCCGTCTCTCCCGTCCCGCCGAGTCCTCCGGCGGCACCATCGACGTGCTGGTCGGCATCAACCGCCCGTCGCGCTGGCCCGAGCTGTCCGCCGCGCGCCTGCATGCCGCCTTGGACGTCTGCCGGCGCTGGAGCACGATCACCCTCGTCGATGTCGCCGCTTCGCTCGAGGCCGATGAGGAGATCAGCAGCGATCTGGACGGCCCACGACGCAACGCCGCCACGCTCACCGCCCTGCACAGCGCCGACCGCATCGTGGCGGTGGCCGCCGCTGACCCGCTCGGGATCGCCCGGTTCGTGCGCGGCTATGCGGAGCTGTGTGCCGAGGTCGGCGACATCCCCGTCACGGTCGTGGTGAACAAGGTGCGTCCCGGCCCCCTCGGCGTCGACGCGCGCGGTCAGGTCCGGCGCGCCCTCGACCGGTTCTCCGGCATCCGCGACGTGCATTTCCTGCCGTACGATCGACGCGCGCTGGACGCCTCGGTCCTGCACGCGAGGCCTGTGCCCGACGTGGCAGGGCGCTCCGCGCTCACCATCGGAGCGCGCGCCCTTGCCCTGACACTGCTGCGCGACGCGCACAGCCCCGGGACGCGGCGCGAACGGCGTCTCGGGGCTGCCGCGGGGGTCTGATCCCCACCGACCGCGGGCTACTGCTTGTAGCTCGCCAGGAAGTTCCCGAGACGCTCGATCGCCTCGGTGATCACACGCGGCTCCGGCAGCGTCACCACGCGGAGGTGGTCGGGCGTCGCCCAGTTGAAACCGGTGCCCTGCACGAGCAGGATGTGCTCCGCGACCAGCAGATCATAGATGAGCTTCGCGTCGTCGTGGATCTCGTGAACGTTCGGATCCAGCTTCGGGAACGCGTACAGGGCGCCCGTGGGCTTCACGCAGCTGACGCCGGGGATCGCGGAGAGCCCCTCCCAGGCGGCGTCGCGCTGCAGATGCAGGCGCCCGCTCGGGGCGATCAGCGACGCGATCGACTGCACCCCGCCGAGCGCCGCCTGCACCGCGTGCTGCGCCGGCACGTTCGGGCACAGGCGCGTGGATGCGAGGAGGGTGATCCCCTCGATGAAGCCCCTCGCGTGCTGCTGCGGGCCCGTGATGACGAGCCACCCCGAACGGTATCCGGCGACGCGGTAGGTCTTGGAGAGCCCGTTGAAGGTCAGGCAGAGCAGGTCGGGCGCGAGCGTCGCGGTAGGGATGTGCTGCGCGTCGTCGAACAGGATCCGGTCGTAGATCTCGTCCGACAGCAGCAGCAGGTCGTTCTCCCTCGCGACCTGCACGATGCCCTGCAGCACTTCGCGCGAGTACACGGCGCCCGTCGGGTTGTTCGGGTTGATGATGACGATGGCCTTGGTGCGCGGGGTCACCTTGGAGCGCAGATCCTCCAGATCCGGGTTCCAGCCGTTCTCCTCGTCGCACAGATAGTGCACCGGGGTGCCTCCGGCGAGGCTGGTCATCGCGGTCCACAGCGGATAGTCCGGGGCGGGGATGAGCACCTCATCGCCCTCGTCCAGCAGCGCCTGCATGGTCATCGTGATGAGCTCGGAGACGCCGTTGCCGAGGTAGACGTCCTCGGGATCGACGAGCGGGAAGCCGTCGACCTGCTCATAGCGGCTGACCACGGCGCGGCGCGCGGAGATGATGCCCTTGCTCTCGCTGTAGCCGTGCGCACTGGGCAGCGTCGCGAGCATGTCGCGCACGATCTGCTGCGGCGCCTCGAATCCGAAGACCGCGGGGTTGCCCGTGTTCAGCTTGAGCACCGAGTGGCCTGCCGCCTCCAGCCGCGCCGCCTCGACGAGCGCGTTGCCGCGGATCTCGTACAGGACGTTCTTCAGCTTGGACGACTGGTCGAAGGTTCTCGGTGTCATCGGCCAAGATTACCGCCCGCGCGAGGCCTCCTCGTGCACGCGGGTCTCGCTACCCGCCGCCGGGGGCGCGCATGCCGTCGAGGATCGCGTCCCGCAACCACGACGCAATCCGCGTGGATTCGAGCTGACGTCCCCCGTGCTGATCACGGCCTCCTTCTTCCATCGAGCGATCGCCCGGAACGCCACGCGAAGGAGGCCGGCACCCTGGACGGGTGCCGGCCTCCTTCGCGTCCTGGAACCGGAGTTACTTCTTCTTGGCCTGGGCGCGGCGCTCTGCGCGGTTGACCGGAGCGGCCTCGTCGGCCTCGACGCGCTGCCCGAAGGCGCCGCGCGCGGCGGGCTCTGCAGGCTCCTCGCTCTCGGACTGGGCGCGTGCGGCCGCCTGGCGGAGGCGATCCGTCGCCACCTGCTGCACCTGGCCGCGGTCGTTGCGGACCTCGACGTCACCCGCGTCGTTGGGAGCGGAGTACTCGAGGCGCTGATCGCCCGCCGACTCGGCGAGACCCTTCGCCTCGACCTCGGTGATGCCCTCGTCGCCGGCCTGGCGCACCTCGACCTCGAGGTTGTAGAGGTAGCCGACCGACTCCTCCTTGATCTGGCCCATCATGGCCTGGAACATAGAGTAACCCTCGCGCTGGTACTCGACCAGCGGGTCGCGCTGCGCCATCGCGCGCAGGCCGATGCCGTCCTTGAGGTAGTCCATCTCGTAGAGGTGGTCCCGCCAGCGGCGGTCGAGCACCTGCAGCACGACGCGTCGCTCGAGCTCGCGCGTGGCGGCCTCGCCGAGGGCGCTCTCGCGCTTCTCATAGGCGACCATCGCGTCCGAGACGAGCTCGCGCTTGAGTCCCTCCGCGGTGATCCCGCCCTTGCGTCCGCCTGCCTCGGCGACCACCTCGTCGATCGTGACGTCGACCGGGTAGAGCGTCTTCAGCTCGGTCCACAGACTGTCGAAGTCCCAGCTCTCGGTGTGGCCCTCTGCGGTGTGGTCGTCGACGACCGCGCCGATCGCGTCCTCCACGAAGTGCTTCACCCGGTCGGCGATGTCGTCACCCTCCAGGATGTGCCGGCGGTCGGTGTAGATCGCCTCGCGCTGACGGTTGAGGACGTCGTCGTACTTGAGGACGTTCTTGCGCATCTCCGCGTTGCGCGCCTCGACCTGGCTCTGCGCGCTGCGGATCGCGCGGGTCACGAGGCCCGACTCGATCGGCATGTCCTCCGGGAAGTTCGTGCGCGCGAGGATGGCCTCGGCGGCGCCCTGCTGGAAGAGACGCATGAGGTCGTCGGTGAGGCTCAGGTAGAACCGGCTCTCACCGGGGTCGCCCTGACGACCGGAGCGTCCGCGCAGCTGGTTGTCGATGCGGCGCGACTCGTGGCGCTCGGTGCCGAGCACGTAGAGGCCGCCGGCGTCGACGACCTTGGCGCCCTCGACGGCGACCTTCTCCTTCATCGCCTCGTAGGTCTCGTCCCACGCGGCCTCGTACTCGTCCGGCGTCTCCACCGGATCCAGTCCCTTGGCCTTCAGGTCCTGCACCGCAAGGAACTCGGCGTTGCCGCCGAGCATGATGTCGGTGCCGCGGCCGGCCATGTTGGTGGCCACGGTGACGGCGCCCAGGCGTCCCGCGCGGGCGACGATCTCGGCCTCGCGAGCGTGGTTCTTGGCGTTCAGGACCTCGTGCTTGATGCCCTTCTTGCTCAGCAGCCGGGAGAGGTACTCGCTCTTCTCGACGCTCACGGTGCCGACCAGCACCGGCTGCCCGTTCTCGTGGCGCACCGCGATGTCCTCGACCACCTGCGCGAACTTGGCCGTCTCGTTCTTGTAGACGAGGTCGGACTTGTCCTGGCGGATCATCGGCCTGTTGGTCGGGATGGGCACGACGCCGAGCTTGTACGTGGACATGAACTCGGCGGCTTCGGTGTCGGCCGTTCCGGTCATGCCCGCGAGCTTGTCGTAGAGACGGAAGTAGTTCTGCAGCGTGACGGTGGCGAGAGTCTGGTTCTCGGCCTTGACCGGCACGGCCTCCTTGGCCTCGATCGCCTGGTGGATGCCCTCGTTGTAGCGGCGTCCGACCAGGATGCGGCCGGTGTGCTCGTCGACGATCATGACCTCGTCGTTCATCACGACGTAGTCGGTGTCGCGCTTGAACAGGGCGAGCGCCTTGATCGAGTTGTTCAGGAACGAGATGAGCGGCGTGTTCGCCGACTCGTACAGGTTGTCGATGCCGAGGTAGTCCTCGACCTTCTCGATGCCGGGCTCGAGCACGCCGACGGTGCGCTTCTTCTCGTCGACCTCGTAGTCCTCGCCCGCTTCGAGCGTACGCGCGATCTTCGCGAACTCGGCGAACCAGCGGTTCGCCTCTCCCGACGACGGCCCGGAGATGATGAGCGGCGTCCGCGCCTCGTCGATGAGGATCGAGTCGACCTCGTCGACGATCGCGAAGAAGTGCCCGCGCTGGACGAGATCCTCCTTGCGCCACGCCATGTTGTCGCGCAGGTAGTCGAATCCGAACTCGTTGTTGGTGCCGTAGGTGATGTCGGCGTTGTACTGCTCGCGGCGCACCTCGGGCGTCTGTCCCGAGACGATCACACCGGTGGTCATGCCGAGCGCGCGGTAGACGCGGCCCATGAGCTCGGACTGGTACGTCGCGAGGAAGTCGTTCACGGTGATGACGTGCACGCCCTGCCCGGCGATCGCGTTCAAGTAGGACGGGAAGGTCGCCACGAGGGTCTTGCCCTCACCGGTCTTCATCTCGGCGATGTTGCCCTCGTGCAAGGCCGCACCGCCCATGATCTGCACGTCGTACGCCCGCATGCCCAGGGTGCGCTTCGCGGCCTCGCGAACGGCGGCGAACGCCTCCGGCATCAGCTGGTCGAGGGTCTCGCCCTTCTCGAACCGCGCGCGCAGCTCGACGGTCTCGTTGCGGAGGTCCTCGTCGCTGAGCTTCGCGAAGTCGTCCTCGAGCGCGTTCACGGCCTTGACGACGCCGTTCAGACGGCGCAGGATCCGTCCCTCGCCCGCGCGCAGCAGCTTCTCAAGAGGATTCGCCACGGATTCCATCTCCCTAGGGGTCTGACCCGCGCGCGACGCGCGCACGGCATACGAACCCCATGTTACCGGGCCGTGACCTGTCGATCCCCTGCACCGGGTCGGCGGATCCGATCCGAGCCGGCCCGCGGCGTTCCGGGCGACGACCCGCCGCGCGGCGGAGGCAGACGGATGTTTCCGAGTATGCATATACTCGGAAACAGATTCCGGGAAAGGAAATACCGATGTCCGTTCGCCAGAGCCTCCTCGCCATCCTCGATCAAGGTCCCTGCTACGGGTATCAGTTGCGCGCCGAGTTCGATCGCCGCACCGGCTCGACCTGGCCGCTCAACGTCGGCCAGATCTACAACACGCTCGAGCGCCTGGAGCGCGACGGGCTCGTCGAACGCGGCGACGCCGACGACCAGGGGCACGTGTACTGGGCGATCACGCCGGCCGGATCCGTCGAGGTCTCCGGCTGGCTCTCCTCCCCTGTCGAGCGTGGCACGGGCACCCGCGACGAGCTCGCCATCAAGCTCGCGGTCGCCGCGACCCTGCCCGGCGTCGATGTGACGGCCGTCATCCAGTCGCAGCGCAAGGCCTCGCTCGCCCAGCTGCAGGAACTGCAGCGCACGAAGTACGCCGGCCCCCAGCCGGACAGCCCGCAGGAGCTGGCCTGGACGCTCGTGATCGACAGCATGATCTTCCAGGCGGAGGCGGAGGCGCGCTGGCTCGATCACACCGAGCAGCGCCTCGCGCAGCACCCCCGGCACGCGCTGGAGCTCGAGCTCTCCACGGAGCACCCGAAGCGCGGCAGGCCCTCCCGCGCCGTCGCGCTCTGATCGCCGAGGGCGTAAGGGATCCACAGCCCGTGCACGGTCCGGGACCATAGGATCGGCGCATGGCCGGATTCTGGGGCAGACGCAAACGTGAACAGGAAGAGCTGCAGGCGCAGGACGCGGATCTCGCGCGCCGCGCCGAGCAGGCGATCGTCGCCGCCGACGAGCGGATCCGCACGTCCTCCGATGAGCTCGCCTTCGCCACGGCCGAGCTCGGCGACGAGATGACCGCGGACTTCCACTCCGCGCTGGAGGCGGTGCGCTCGCACATGGGCGAGGCGTTCCAGCTGCATCAGCTGAACCACGACGAGATCCCCGACACGGCCGAGGAGCTGCGCACCCGCAACGCCCGCATCGTGCAGCTGTGCCAGTGGGCCGAGGATCTGATCGACGAGAAGTCCGCCGCGATCGCCGACGCCGTCGCCCGGGTGCGCAACGCGCCGCAGGTCGTCGCCAGGGTGCGTGCGGACGCCGCCGCGCTGGAGGGCAGGGTGCCGCAGGCGCAGGCATCCGTGGAGCGGCTGGCCACGCGTTACTCCGACGCCGCCATGCAGCGCATCGCCAAGAGCGCGGAGGAGGCCGCCCAGCTCGTGGTCTTCGCGAACCACGGCGCCGACGTCTTCGAGCGTCGCCGCGACGCCGGCCGCAACCAGGAGGCCGTGCTCGCGCTCGAGACGGCGACGGAGGCCACGCGTCGGGCAGCCGCGCTTCTCGATGCCGTGGACGACTTCGAGATCGAGGCGCTGCGCGCCGAGTCCACGCTCGCCGAGGTCGTCGCCGACTCGCGCGGCGACCTGGCCGCCCTGCCGATGGCGCCCGACGCGCCGGCCGTCGCCGCTGCGGCCACCGAGCTGCAGCGCGCGCTGAACGCCCTCGCGCCCGCCGGGAGCCGTACCGATCCGTTCGGCGAGCTCACTCGCCTGCGCGCGGCGAACACCGCGCTGGACGCGGCGATCGCGGCCGCACGGTATCGCGCGGAGAACCCGCTGCCCACGATCTCCACCGTGCAGCACGCGCTCGACGACGCGGACCGGCAGCTCGGCGTCGCCCGCGGCCTGATCGAGGGTCACCGCGGCTGGATCGGCGCCGACGCCCGCACGCGTCTCGCCGAGGCCGAACGACTCCGCGTGGACGCGCCGGGACTGCTGCCCGCCGAGGAGACCCGCGAGCAGGCCCTCAGCACCGCGCGTCGCGTCGCCCAGCTCGCCGCGGAGGCGCTTCAGCTCGCCCAGCACGACATCGACCGATCCCGCCCCGACCAGGGCTGGGGCGGCGGCGGGGGCAACGGCTGGGGCGGCGGCAACAGCTGGGGCGGCGGCGGCCGCGGCTCCGGCGGCGGCGACGTCGTGACCGGCGTGCTCGGCGGCCTCGTCATCGGCGGCCTTCTCGGCGACATCTTCGACTGACCGCTTTTCGGCCCGAACTCCTCGCGTCGTCCCCGTGAGCGCACCCTCTGGCGTGCGCTCACGGGGACGACTCGTTGCTGCGCTCCCGTGCGCAGCGCTGCGCCCCGGCCTTCGTGGACCGGGGCGCAGCGTCGTCTGTCAGAGCAGCGTCGTCTGTCAGGGCGGCGTCAGCTCACGAGCTCCTCGGCGGGGGCCGCCTGGGTGGTCAGCGAGATCACACCGTAGTCCCAGCCCTTGCGGCGGTACACGACACTCGGGTGGTCGCTGCGCGCGTCCACGAAGAGGAAGAAGTCGTGGCCGACCAGCTCCATGCGGTCCACGGCCTCTTCGACGGTCATCCACTCGGCATCGAAGTTCTTGGTGCGGATGACGACCGGGGAGTACTCCTCCTCGGTCTCGAGCGTCGGGATCGCGCCGGTGGCGACCGCGTGCAGAGTGTCGGCGGAGACGGGGTGCACGTCGATGCCCGCGAGCTCGCCGGTGCCCTTCTCGAACCGCGCACCGCGCGGATGGTGCCGCCCGTCGATGCGGCGCTCCTTGGCACGCCGCACCTGCTCGATGAGCTTGTCCACGGCGAGGTCCAGCGCCACGAACTTGTCCGCGTCACGAGCCTCGGCGCGGACCAGCGGGCCCCTGCCGATGAGGGTGAGTTCGACGGTCTCGTCCTCCACGTGACCGCCGCGATAGGAACGATGAGTGACCTTCACGTCCAGGCTCTGCGCCTTCGTCGCGATAGTCGCGATCCGCGCGGTCTTCTCCTCGACCACCGCTCGGAATCGATCGCTGATGCCGACTCCGACACCGACGATGTTCGTTTCCATCCTGACCTCCTTGTTCCGGTCCGCCCGGCCAAGGGCGGACCGTGGTCGCCTTTGTGAGTCCCCACCGTAGTCGCCCGACCCCGACATGTCATCCACAATTCATCTGCGTGTCGTGCGGATCCGCTACGACGCCCCTGATGCCGACCGCGCAGAGCCGCAGGGCGTCCTCCCGCCGCGCTCATCCGCGCCGCAGGGTGGCGGCGACGGCCACCGCGCCGACGACCCGGAACCCTGCCGATCGGAGGGCTCTGGCCGCCTCCGCGCAGGTCGCCCCGGTCGTGATCACGTCGTCGACGATCAGCGCCGACGCTCCGCCTCCGAGGCGGGATGCGACGAGGCCGCCGGCGAGGTTCGTCCGGCGCTCGTGCGCGCCGAGCCCGCGCTGATCCTGCACGCGGCGCACGTACGACAGCGTTCGCAGCACCGGGATGCCGATGCCGCGCGCGAGGATCTCCGGCACGCGGTACCCGCGCCGCCGGAAGGCCGCTCGCGTGCTCGGCACCGGCACCACGACATCGATGCGGCCTGGCGAAGCCGCTCCCGCGCACAGGTCGTCCACGGCTGCGGCGAGCGCCGCGCGCAGGGGCCGGATGAGCGAGGTCTGCCCGTCCTCCTTGACCGCGCGCAGCACCGACGCCGCGACCCCGTCGAACACGAGGCCCGCACGCAGCGGCACGCTCTCGGACCGAGGGCGCACCACCCGGGGCGCGAGCGCGGCCTCGCATGAGGCGCACAACGCCGTCCCCGCGGCTCCGCATCCGGCGCACACCGAGGCGAAGACGAGATCGGCGATCTCCTGGACGAGCCGGCGCACGGAGGACCGCGCGGGCCGCCCGTCGTTCGGCGACGAGGATCGGGGCTCGGAAGTCATCCCGCGAGTCTGCACGCGGAGGAGCGCCGGCGGGCAGGACAGGCCGTGATCCGTGCACAGCCGCCGCTCCAGAGGGGCTGTGCAGGATGATCAGCCCGGCGCGTGCACCCGTTCCGCGAGCGCTCTCCGCGTCGAGGAGGACGAGGCGCTAACCGCCGAGCTGGCCGCCGAGCTGCACGGCGAGCACCTTCACGTTCGTGCTCACCTGCGTCGGGGCGGGGCCGCTGCGCACCCACAGCACGCCGTTGCCGAACAGCTGCACCGTGGTCGTGGGCGACGCCGGCGCGATCGTCTGGGTCGCCGCCGGCACGTCGACGGTCCTCGCCGGTCCGCCGACCTGCTGCTGGCGCAGCACCGGGGCCACCCCGTCGGTCGCGAGCACGCCGACGGTCGTGTCGTCCAGCCAGGCGATGTCGAGCGCCGCGGCCGGCCAGGCGATCACGTTCGGATCCGCCACGCCGATCGCCGTGGGCGCGCCACGGTCATCCCGCGTGATCGCGACGACCTCGATGCGGACCTGCCCGTTCGCCGTCACCGCCATCGCGAGCCGTGCGCCGTCCCTGCTCACCGCCGTCGCCGTGATCTGCCCCGCGTCGGGCGGGCCGGCGATCGGGCGCGACGCCGAGGCCGAACCCGAGTTCGACCAGGCCAGGATCGATGAGGGCGAGGTACGCGGAACGGTCCAGATGTAGCCGAAGGGATCCAGGACCGGTGGGATGAGACCGGGACGCCCGTCGATCTCGTCGGCGTGCCCGTCGGTGACCGCGTAGACGACGCCGCTCGCCCCCTGCACCGCGACGCGCTGCCCGCCGCTCGCCGCGCGGATCGAGGTGATCGGCTCGGGGAAGTTCGCCACCGGCGCGGAGACGCCGGCGATCGGGCTGAGTTCGCCGCCGGCCAGATAGCCGAACCCCTTGTCGGTGAGCACGAGCGGACGCGGGTCGACCGTCGTCGGCGCGGGGACGGGGGTCGATCCCGCTTCCAGATCGCGACCCGAGACCGTGAGCTTGACCTGCAGCACGCCGACGCCGCTCAGGCTGCTCAGGCTGCGCTCGAGCTGGGTGCGCATCCGCGCCAGCGTGATCGGTTCCGCCTTGAGCGCGGCGTCGTTGAGTGCGACCTCGGCGATCTGAGAGTCGGGAATCACCGCGTTCCGGCCGAGCGCGATGTCCCCGGTGAAGGCGGTGCGCACGGACCCGGCCAGCCAGGGACTGGGCTTGCCGCTGACGAGGGACTGCACGATCCTGCTGGCGGTGTTCTCCCGCTTCGGGAACCAGCGCACGTCGGGCACCAGGTAGGTCCAGGTCGGGTCGAAGTACTGCAGCGCATAGGGGGCGAACACATCGGCGGCGGCGAACGAGTCCGCGTCCAGCACGATGCCGTCCGGCGCCGCCGAGATGCGCCACTGGCCGTCCTTGTTCTTGGCGAGGGTGAACATCAGCTCGGCCGCGCGGTTCACGGGGGCCCCGGAGTAGGCGCCCGTCTCGTCCACGGTGCCGGTCTGCTGCAGCCCGAGGTGCACGGAGGTCGAGGCGGCCTCCTTGGGGACGTCGGGGACGTCGAAGCGGCGCTCGGCGGACCCGGTGTCGATCGTGACGCCGGCGTCCGGCTTCCACTTCTGCGCCTCGTCGGCGGTGAGGAACTGCCGCGCGATGCCCCAGCTGTCCTTGGGGCTGGAGGCCGCGTCGATGAACCCGCGGACGATGTCCTTGGGATCCATGCCGTCCGACGGACCCTGCGGCACGAAGGCGAGGTCCGAACCGCCGCCGCTCTGCCCCGCGGCGAGGCCGGGGCGCACATCACCCGTGACCGGCAGCGACGCGCAGGCGGTGAGCCCCAGGAGGGCGAGCGCGACGACCGCGCCGCGCAGCATCCGTCCGACCCTCATGACTCCTCCTGTCCGTGCGCCGGCGACTCCGGCTGCGCCTGGTCGCCCGGCTGGACGATCGGCGCGGTGGTGACGCCGATCTCGGCGATCGCCTCGACCGGCTCCAAGGGCACGGGTGACGCGCCGTCGAGCGGCCGGGATCCGCGCGGAAGGATCAGCACGAAGTTGGTGCCCTCCCCCGGCTGCGACCACACGGTCAGCGTGCCCCGGTGCAGCCGCGCATCGCCCAGGGCGATCGAGAGTCCGAGCCCCGTGCCGCCGATCGTGCGCTTGCGCGAGGGATCCGCCCGCCAGAACCGGTCGAACACGCGCTCCGCGTCCTCCGGAGTCATGCCCATGCCCTGATCCCGCACGCCGACCGCCACCGCGTTCTGGCTGCTGTCGACCGTGATGACGACGGGATGCCCCTCACCGTGCTCGATCGCGTTGCCGATGAGGTTGCGCAGAACGCGGCGCACGCGGCGCGGATCGAGATCCACCGGGGTGTGCCCGCCGGGAGCGACGAAGCGCAGCTCGGTGTCGTGCGTCTCGGCGAGCGGCCGCATCTCGTCGACCAGGTCCTCGGCGAGATGGGCGAGGCTCACCGCCTCGGTCTCCAGCTGCACGGATCCGGCGTCGTAGCGGCTGATCTCCAGCAGATCCGCGAGCAGCGTGTCGAAGCGGTGCACCTGCGCCTGCAGCAGCTCCGCGGTGCGGGCGGTGGTCGGGTCGAACTCCTCGCGGCGGTCGTTGAGCATCTCGGCGGCGAGCCGGATGGTCGTGAGCGGCGTGCGCAGCTCGTGCGAGACGTCGGAGACGAAGCGCTGCTGCACGAGCGACAGCTCCCCGAGCTCCTTGATCTGCGCCTCGATGCTGTCCGCCATGGCGTTGAAGGACCGGCCGAGCGTCGCCAGCTCGTCCTGCCCTCGCACCGGCAGGCGCACGTCGAAATCGCCGCCGGCGAAACGCGCGCTGGACTCCGCGGCCTCGGTGATCGGCTGCACCACGGTGCGCAGCGAGAACCAGGCGATCACGCCGATCAGGGCGACCAGCACGATCCCGGCGATCCACAGGCTCGACTGCACGAGCACGAGCGTCTGCTCGGTGTCGGCGAGGTCGTAGGCGATGTACAGCGCATACGTCCCCGCACCCGGGACGCTGAGCTGCTGGCCGACGAGGATCCCTGCACGCACGGAGCCGTCGGCGTCGTGCAGCGCGACCGGCTGCCACCACTGCTTCGTGGCGTCCTTCGCGACGCGCTGCGTGAGCTGGTCCGAGACGAGATCCTGGCTGAAGCCGGTCTGGGTGAATCCGAGGCCGGCCTGCGAATCGAGCGGGATCACTCCGTACAACGGGGAAGCCGAGACCGACTGCACCTGCACGCTGACGTCGCGCATGAGCCCGGTCAGCGCGGTGCGGTTGCCCTGCGTGTCCGCCGAGGACAGCATCGACTGCGCGGAGTTCGCCGCGCGCCCCGCGTCCTTGAGCGCCTGGTCCTTCCGCGACTCCCAGAGATTGTTCTGCACCGCGAGGGCCATCGCCACGCACGTCACCAGCACGGCGACGCTGGTGAGGGCGAGGGCGATCACCATCGTGCGGAACCGCAGCGACTGCCGCCACAGCTGCGCCATGCGGTGCCCTCCGCCGCGCGCGCCGCGCACCGCCGCGTTCGCGAGCGCCACGGTGTTCGTCATCAGCGGACTTTCAGCATCGGCGGGGACCGCTTCTTCTCGACCGGGGCGTCGGCGTGACCCGGGTGCGGGTCAGACCACGCTCCCCGCGCGGTATCCGACGCCACGCACGGTGGTGACGATGCGCGGGTTGTCCGGGTCGAGCTCGACCTTGGCGCGCAGGCGCTGCACGTGCACGTTCACGAGACGGGTGTCGGCCTTGTAGTGATAGCCCCAGACCTGCTCGAGCAGCATCTCTCGCGAGAACACCTGCTGCGGCTTCGAGGCGAGCGCGACGAGCAGCTGGAACTCGAGCGGCGTGAGCGCGATCCGGGCGCTTCCGCGCCGCACCTCGTGCGCGTCGACGTCGATCGTGAGATCCCCGATGCGCAGCACCTCGCTGGTCGACTGCGGCGTGGGGCGCAGCCGGGTGCGGATGCGGGCGACGAGCTCCTTCGGATTGAAGGGCTTGACCATGTAGTCATCGGCGCCGACCTCGAGGCCGCGGACCACGTCGGCGGTGTCGCTGCGGGCGGTGAGCATGATCACCGGAACCCCGGACTCGGCGCGGATGCGGGTGCAGATCTCGATGCCGTCCATGCCGGGGAGCATGAGGTCCAGCAGGACGAGGTCGGGGCGCTGCGCGCGCCACTCGTCCACGGCCTTCGCGCCGTCCGCGCAGAACACGGGCTCGAAGCCCTCCGTGCGCAGCACGATGCCGATCATCTCGGCCAGGGCCGTGTCGTCATCGACCACGAGGATGCGTGAGGTCATGGGCGGGCAGTCGTCTTTCGGATCTCGCGGTGTATCGGATCTCTTGCGGGACGTGGGCACGGATGAGCGCCCCACGTCGGTCCAGCGTACTTCACGACCCGCGGAAGTCGGCCGAAGGGCACCGCACGCACGCTGTCGCGTCGCCGATCCGGGCGTCGCGGCGGTATGACACGATGGACGCACACGCGAACCGGAGGACTCGTGAGCCAGCACAGTGTCAATGCGCAGGGCTGGACCCCCGCGCCCAAACCCGGCCTGATCCCCTTGCGACCCCTCGGGTTCGGCACGATCCTGGGGAAGTCCTTCGCGGCGCTGCGGCACAACCCCAAGGTGCTCTTCGGCTTCGCCGTGGTCGTGCAGCTGATCGTGATGATCGTGGTCCTGGCGGTCGTCGGCGCGGTCTCCTTCGCCACCCTGAGCCGCCTCAGCACGGTGCGTCCCGGCAGCGACGAATGGCTCACCCTGTACCTCGGATCGATCGCGTTCATCGGCCTGGCCGGCGTGCTCATGGGGTTGTTCTCGGTCGCTTTCACCGCGATCGTGCAGGGCATCGTCGCCGCGGACGTGCGCGCGGCGGTGCTGCGGGAGAGCGCGACGCTCGGCGTGCTCTGGCGTCGGGTGCGGCCGGCCGTCTGGCGCCTGATCGGCTACACGCTGCTCTACGGCGTCGCGGGCATGGTCGCCGCCGTGCTCATCATCGGCGTGCCCTTCGTCGCGATCGGCGTTCCGACCGGCTTCGACGGACCGAGCATGATCTTCGCGGTCCTCGCCGTGCTGGCCGGGATGGCCGGACTCGTGGTGCTGTCGGTTTGGGTCGGCACCAAGCTCATGCTCGTGCCGTCGCTCCTGGTGCTCGAGGGCGCGGGGGTGCGCGCCGCGATCGTCCGGTCCTGGCGCCTCACCCGTGGGCGGTTCTGGTTCGCTTTCGGGATCGTGTTCCTCATCGGCGCGATCATGTACGTCGGCACGCAGGCGATCAGCATGATCGGCGGGCTGGTCACCTCGCTGTTCGGCCCCGTGCTCAACCCCACGGGCAGCACGGAGCTCGCCCTGGGCGTGAGCGCGATCGTCGGCCTCGTGATCACCCAGGTCATCGTCGTCGTGCTGCAGTCCATCAGCTCCGTCGTGCAGGCGACGGCAGGTGCGCTCGTCTACATCGACTGCCGGATGCGGTACGAGGGCCTGGATCAGGACCTGATGGCGACCATGGAGCGCCGTGCGGCCGGCTACGAGGACGGGACGGATCCGTTCGGAGTGGATCCGACCAGGGCCGTGCGGGCCGGTTTCCGACCCGCCCCCGCCGCGGTGCCGTATCCCCTGCCGCCCGGCCCCGTTCCCGGCTATTCGGCACCGCAGGGCTACCCGGCCATGCCCCCGGGGTACCCGACCGCGCCCTCCGCCTTTCCGACGGCGCCGCCCTCCGCTGCTCCTGTCGCGCCCCCGGCCGCTCCCCCCGCGCCACCTGCGCCGCCCGCGCCGATCCCGCCCGCGCAGCAGAGCCCCTGGGCCGTGCCGCCGCAGGACGAGGGGTGGACCGCGCCGGGATCCGATCCGCGATGATCTCCCGCGCCCTCTGCGTCGCGCTGATCGCCCTCCCCGAGGCGTTCGGCGCGAAGCTCGCCGCGATCCCGCTGATCCCCGACGGCGACGACGCTCGCGCGCTCGCGGAGAAGGAGCTGTCCAAGCCCGAGTATCAGGAGGCGAAGCCCACCCTGATCGATCAGTGGGCGCGCGCCGTGATCGATTGGCTCATCGACCTGCTCACCCCGCAGCACGCCGTGGACCTCGGTCCCTGGGCCGCGATCGTGATCGGCGCCCTCCTGGTCGCCGCGCTCATCGCCGTGCTGCTGATCTGGGGACGCCCGCGCCGCTCCCGGACCGGCACGACGGGCGCCGTCCTCCTCGGATCCGCGGACGATCGCACCGCCGCGCAGCTGCGCGCGGACTCCGACCGCGCCGCGCGCGAGGGCGACTGGCCCGAGGCGATCGTGCTGCGCTACCGCGCGGTCGCCCGGTCTCTCCTCGAACGAGACCTCATCGCCCCGGCTCCCGGCGCGACCGCGCAGACGATCGCCCGTGAGGCCGCCGCGCCGTTCCCCGCCGAGGGCGAGGCGCTGCACGCCGCCGCCGTGGCGTTCGACGACGTGCGCTACCTGGGGCACCCCGGCTCGGCCGCCCAATACCGCGCACTCGCCGAGACGGACGACCGACTGCGCGCACTGCGTCCGCAGGCGCTGCCCGAGGCGGTGTCCGCATGAGCGCCGTCGCTCCCCCGCCCGCGCCCGACACGGCCGCGGACGACGGATCCGGCGTCGCCTCCGCCGAGGCGCGTGGCACCGCAACGCTCGTGCGCGCCCCGCGCCGGCTGCGCCGCGCACTCGGCTGGGTCCTGGTCTCCGCCCTCCTGCTGGTCGTCGCCGCCGCCGGACTGCTGCTCACGGCGCCCTCGCCCACGCAGCGCGACGCGCTCGATCCGGAACGGCCGGGCCCCGGCGGCATGCAGGCGCTCGCGCAGATCCTCCGGCAGCAGGGAGTCAGCGTCGACGTGGTGCGCTCCCGCGCGGACGCCGCCGCCCGGCTCGACGCGCACACGACCCTGGTGATGAGCGATCCCTACACGCTCAGCGAGGCGGCGGTCACGGAGCTCACCGACGCCGCAAGCGACATCGTGCTGATCTCCCCGAGCTCGCGGATGCTGCGGATGCTGCAGCTCGGCACGTACGGATCCCCGTCCTCGCCTCCGACCGCAGAGGCCGACTGCGAGGTCCCCGCGTTCGCGCACGTCGGCACCATCGCGCCCGGCCAGCTCTTCCTCCCCGACCCGGACGTCACGGCCTGCTTCGGCGACGCGACCGACGGCGCTGCCGTCCTGATCTCGGAGCACGACGGCGCCCGCCGCGCCGTGGTCGACGGCGCGGCACTGTTCACGAACGAGCACCTCGCCGAGAACGGCAACGCAGCGCTCGGGCTCGGGATGCTCGGCGCACAGCCGCACGTCGTCTGGTACGTCCCCTCGTACGAGGACTCCGACCGGACCGACATCGACGTGCCGAAGAGCCTGGCCGACCTCACCCCCGGATGGGTGACGCCCGTGATCGTGCTCGGCATGATCACGGCCCTGCTCGCCGCGGCGTGGCGCGGACGGCGCTTCGGGCCGCTCGTCGCCGAGACGCTGCCGGTCACGGTGCGCGCCTCGGAGACCATGCTCGGCCGGGCGCGCCTCACCGCGAAGGCGGCCGACGCCGCACACGCGGCGGACGCGCTGCGCGCGGGCACGATCTCCCGCCTCGCCGCACGGCTGGGCCTGCCCGCGAGGGCGGATCCCGCCGCCGTCGCGGATGCCGCCGCCGACCGGATCCGCGTGGACCGGGCAGGCGCCAGAGCCCTCCTCACCGGCCTGCTGCCCGGCAGCGACGCCGAGCTCGTCCCCTACGCCCGCCGTCTCGCCGAGCTGGAGACCGCCGTCGAGAACGCCGTCCGCATCGAAAGGAGCACCCCGTGACAGATCGTCCCGGCACCGACCCCGCAGGATCCGCCCCGCTCGGATACCCTCCGGCGCCGCCCGCCCCTCCTGCGGTCGTGCAGAGCCCGCTCACGGCGGCATCCGCCCCGCACACGACGACGCCCGTGCAGGCCTCACCGGCGGCGTCCCCGGCGGCCTCCGGATCCGACGACGCGGCGCTCCGCCAGGCTATGCAGCGCGTGCGCGCCGAGGTGGACAAGGCCGTGGTCGGCCAGGCCGGCACCGTCACGGGGCTGCTCGTGGCACTGCTCGCGCGGGGCCACGTGCTGCTGGAGGGCGTGCCGGGCGTCGCGAAGACCCTCGTCGTGCGGTCCTTCTCCCGCGCCCTGGGGCTCGACACCAAGCGCGTGCAGTTCACCCCCGACCTGATGCCGGGCGACGTCACCGGATCCCTCGTCTACGACGCGCGCACCGGCGAGTTCGAGTTCCGCCGCGGCCCGGTGTTCACGAACATCCTGCTCGCCGACGAGATCAACCGCACCCCGCCGAAGACGCAGGCGGCGCTGCTGGAGGCGATGGAGGAGCGTCAGGTCTCCTCCGACGGCGCGAGCCTTCCCCTTCCGGATCCGTTCCTCGTCGCGGCGACGCAGAACCCGATCGAGCACGAGGGGACGTACTCGCTGCCGGAGGCGCAGCTGGACCGGTTCCTCATGAAGCTCGTGGTCGGCATGCCCGAGCGGGACGCCGAGGTCTCGGTGCTGCGCCGGCACGCCGACGGCTTCTCACCGCGCGAGCTCACGGATCTGCACCCCGTGGTGAGCGCCGCGGAGATCCTCGCCGCGCAGCAGGCCGCGGGGCGCGTGCAGGTCACGGACGACGTGCTCGGCTACGTGGTCGACCTCGCCAGAGCCACCCGGCAGTCCCCCTCCGTCCAGCTGGGCGCGAGCCCCCGCGCCTCGACCGCGCTGCTGGCCGCCGCGAAGGCCTGGGCCTGGCTGAACGGCTCGAGCGCCGTCACCCCGGACCACGTGCAGACCATGCTGATCCCGGTCTGGCGGCACCGCCTGCAGCTGCGTCCCGACGCCGAGATGGAGGGCGTCTCCGCCGACGCCGTGCTCACCAGCGTCGTGCAGCAGACCAGGGTGCCGATCTGAATGTTCCTCACCGGTCGCCTCGTCATCGTCGCCGCCCTCGGCGTCGTGCCGCTCGTGCTGCTCGACGCCCTCGGGGTGCCGCCGTGGTTCGTCCTGCTCGGCTGGCTCGCGCTGTGCGCGCTGCTCGTCGGCGTCGACGTCCTGGCGGCCGCCCCGCTCGGCGCGCTGCGGGTGACCCGCGAGGTGCCGAACCGTGTGCGGCAGCACGAGCCGGTGACCACGACCGTGATCGTGCAGAACCTCGGCGAGCGCCGGCTGCGCGGGCAGCTCCGCGATGCCTGGCAGCCGACGGCCGGAGCCGCGGGGCACGGCAGGGCGGTGCTGGACCTGCCCGCGGGCGAGCGCCGGCGGGTGCCGATCATGCTGCTGCCGCGCCGCAGGGGGGAGCTGTCGAGCGAGTTCGTCGCGATCCGCTCCCGGGGGCCGCTGGGGCTCGCCGGACGTCAGGGACGCCACAGAGCGCGCGGGGCGATCCGGATCCTGCCGCCGTTCACCTCCCGGCGGCACCTGCCCTCGCGCCTGGCCCGACTGCGGGAGCTCGACGGCAACACCAGCGTCCAGGTGCGAGGGCAGGGCACGGAGTTCGATTCGCTGCGCGAGTACGTGCGCGGCGACGACGTGCGCTCGATCGACTGGCGCGCCACCGCCCGCGCCGGCACCACGATGCTGCGCACCTGGCGCCCGGAGCGCGACCGGCACGTGGTGATCCTCGTCGACACGGGCCGCACCGCCGCGGCGCGCGTGGGCGACGGCACCCGCCTGGATGCCGCCTACGAATCGGCGCTGCTCCTGTCGGCCCTCGCCCAGCGCGCCGGCGACCACGTGCATCTGCTGCTGTTCGACCGCGCCGTGCGCGCCAGGGTGAGCGGCGTGGACGGACCGGCACTGCTGCCCGCGCTCTCGGATGCCATGGCCCCCGTGCACGCCCGCCTCGTCGACACGGACTGGGGAGCGGCGTTCGCGGCGATCCGCACCCTCACCACGCGGCCCTCGCTCATCGTCGTGCTGACAGCGCAGGACGCGGTGGAGAGCGCGCGGTCGTTCCTCGGCGCCTTCCCGAACGCCTCGCGCGCGACGACGATCCTGGTCGGATCCGCCACGGATCTCTCGATCGACGCGCTGGCACGCGCGCGCGAGTCCCGCGAGGACGTCTATCTCGCCGCTGCCGCCGAGCGCACCCTCGCCGACGCCGCGCGCGTCGCCGACGCGATCCGGCGCGCGGGCGGCGAGCCCCTCACCGCGGATCCGGACGATCTCCCCCCGCGCATCGCCGATCGCTACCTCGAGCTCAAGGCCGCCGGCCGCCTCTGACCCGGCCACTTCCCCCTCTCCACTGACCGCGAGACTGCAACTCCGCGACGAGACTGCAGTGCGCGGGCGCAGTCTCGTCGCGGAGTTGCAGTCTCGCGGTCAGGGAGGGGGTGGGACACGCCAGTGTGAACGCGGGTTTTCCTGAATCATTCAGGAAAAGGATACGGTGGAGTCATGGACACGTCGGCGATCCTCCGCGGCGCGGGTCTGCGCGTCACCGTGCAGCGCATCGCGGTGCTGCAGGCCCTCGCGCTCGCTCCGCACAGCTCCGCGGATCGCATCCACACCGCCGTCGACGGCGCCGGCATCGCCCTGCCCACCGTGCACGCGATCCTCGGAGACCTCGCGACGGCCGGCATCATCCGCCGGGTGAGCCTGCCCGACGCCGACCGCGCGCTCTTCGAGGTCGAGCCCGGCGACAACCACCACCACATGCAGTGCGTGCGCTGCGGCCGCCTGGAGGTCGTCTCCTGCGCGGTCGGCGCCTCCCCCTGCCTGCACCCGGCCGAAGACCACGGCATGAGGCTGCTCGAGGCCTCCGTCACCTACCGCGCGGTCTGCCGCGCGTGCGACGAGGCGCCCGCGTCCGCATGACCGAGACTCGCGCCGCCTCCGCCCCGGGACCACTGCCTCGGAGCGGTGCCCGGCGCACCATCGACCGACCGAAAGAAGAGGAAAGGACCAGCCTTGTCTGAGAACACCTGCCCGATCGACCATGCCGGCAGCACGCCCGCCCCGCGCCCCGCGGGCGGCCGCACCGGCAACACCGACTGGTGGCCGGAGCGCCTGAACCTGCGCCAGCTCGCGAAGAACCCCGCCGTGGGCGACCCGCACGGCGAGGACTTCGACTACCGCGCCGCGTTCGAGGCGCTCGATCTCGACGCCGTCAAGCGCGACATCGCCGCCCTGCTCACCGAGTCGCAGCCGTGGTGGCCCGCCGACTTCGGCAACTACGGCCCGCTCATGATCCGCATGGCCTGGCACTCCGCGGGCACCTACCGCGTGTTCGACGGCAGAGGCGGCGGCGGCACCGGCCAGCAGCGCTTCGCCCCGCTGAACAGCTGGCCCGACAACGTGGGCCTGGACAAGGCGCGCCGTCTGCTCTGGCCCGTGAAGAAGGCCTACGGCAAGGCGCTGAGCTGGGGCGACCTGATGATCCTCGCCGGCAACGTCGCGCACGAGCAGATGGGCATGCCCACATTCGGCTTCGCGGGTGGACGGCCCGACGTGTGGGAGCCCGACGAGGACGTGTACTGGGGTTCCGAGAAGATCTGGCTCGACTCCAGCGCCCGCATCGGCACCGACGAGCAGGGAGAGCGCTCGCTCGAGAAGCCGCTCGCGGCCACCATGATGGGCCTCATCTACGTCAATCCCGAGGGACCGGAGGGCAACCCGGATCCGGTGCTCGCAGCGAAGGACATCCGCGAGACGTTCGGCCGGATGGCGATGAACGACGAGGAGACGGTCGCCCTCATCGCCGGAGGCCACACGTTCGGCAAGACCCACGGCGCCGCCCCCGAGGCGGGCAACGTCGGCGAATCGCCCGAGGGCGCGCCGATGGAGCAGATGGGCCTGGGCTGGAAGAGCAGCCACGGCACGGGATCCGGCATCGACACCATCGGATCGGGCCTCGAGGTCACCTGGACCTATCACCCCACCCGCTGGGACAACGAGTTCTTCCACATCCTGTTCGCCTACGAGTGGGAGCTCACCACGGGTCCCGGCGGCGGCAAGCACTGGAAGCCCGCCGACGGCGCCGGCCTCGACATGGTGCCGGAGGCCCAGGGCGAGGGCCGTCGCGAGCCGCGCATGCTCACGACCGACCTGGCGCTGCGCGAGGACCCGATCTACCGGGAGATCTCGCTGCGATTCAAGGACGACCAGGCCGCGTTCACCGACGCCTACAGCCGCGCGTGGTTCAAGCTGACCCACCGCGACCTCGGGCCCAAGGCCCGCTACCTCGGCCCCGAGGTGCCCGCGGAGGACCTGCTCTGGCAGGACCCGGTCCCCGCGCGCACCGGCACGCTCATCGGCGCGGCGGACATCGCCGAGCTGGAGCGGCGCATCGCCGCGACCGGCCTCAGCGTGTCCGACCTGGTGTCGACCGCGTGGGCCGCAGCGGCCTCGTTCCGCGGCAGCGACAAACGAGGCGGCGCGAACGGCGGCCGCATCAGGCTCGAGCCGCAGCGCAGCTGGGAGGTCAACCGGCCCGCCGAGCTCGCGCGGGTGATCGCGGCGCTGGAGGGCGTGCAGGAGGCGTTCAACGCGGAGGGCGGCGCGCCGGTGTCGTTCGCCGACCTCGTGGTGCTGGCCGGCAACGTCGGCGTGAAGCAGGCTGCGGCCGCCGCCGGGCGCGCCGTCGAGATCCCGTTCACCCCGGGGCGCACCGACGCGACGCAGGAGCAGACGGACATCGACTCGTTCGCGTACCTCAACCCGCAGGCCGACGGCTTCCGGAACTACGTCAGCGACGTCGCCAGGGCGATCCCCGCAGAGGTCCTGCTGGTCGACCGAGCGGGACTGCTGACGCTCTCCGCGCCCGAGATGACGGTGCTCGTGGGCGGCCTGCGCGTGCTCGGCGCGAACTGGGACGGCTCCTCCTACGGCGCGTTCACGCACACGCCAGGCGTCCTCACGAACGACTTCTTCGTGAACGTGCTCGACCTGAATACGACCTGGAAGCCGCTGGATCCCGGATCCCACGCGTTCCAGGCCACGGACGACGCGACGGGTGAGAAGACCTGGGTCGGCACGCGCGCGGACCTCGTGTTCGGCTCGAACTCGGAGCTGCGGGCGCTGGCCGAGGTCTACGCCAGCGACGACGCGGGCGCGAAGTTCGTGGACGACTTCGTGAAGGCCTGGGTCAAGGTCGCCGAGCTCGACCGCTACGACGTGCGCTGAGCGGATCCGCCCCTCGGGGTCGTTGAGCGAAGACGCCGCAGGCGCCTGAGACGAAACGCGGTCATCCCGCAGGTTCATCGCGTTTCGTCTCGCGCGGCCTTCGGCCGTGCTCGCTCAACGACCCCTCTTCGCGCAACGGCGTCGCCCTTGCGACGCCGGAAGCGCCTTCGCCGGTAGTGTCGCTGACGGACAGCGGCGCCCGACTTCCCGCGGCGCCAGAGAGCAAGGAGCCCCATGTCCTCCTCCCCCATCGACGCACCGGCCGCTCCGGCCTCGTCGCTCGCTCCGCGCCTGATCGCGGAGGGCCTCGGCACGTTCCTGCTCGTGGCGGCCGCGATGGGCACCGCCCTTTTCGCGTCCAGCCACTTCACCGATCCGGGCGCGCAGGGCTCGGTCTACCTCGCCGTGGCGCTCGCCGTCGGCCTGTCGGTGCTCGTCGGCGTCTACGCCTTCGGGCCGATCTCGGGCGGGCATTTCAACCCCGCCGTCACCCTCGGCGCGGCGGCCGCGGGGCGGATCGCGTGGCGGGACGCCGGTCCTTACATCGTCGCGCAGTGCGTCGGAGGCGTCGTCGCGTCGACCGTGCTGACGCTGATCGGCACGTTCGGCCCCGACGGCTGGCTGCCCCGGGCGCAGGACGCCGGCTTCGCGAGCAACGGCTGGGGAGCGCTCTCTCCAGGGGGCTTCGGGGTGTGGGCGGCGATCATCGCCGAGGTCGTGTTCACGGCGCTGTTCCTCTTCGTGATCCTCGGGGTCACGCATCCGACGCGCGGCACCCCCTTCGCGGGCGTCGCGATCGGGCTGACGCTGACCCTCGGCGTGCTGGCGACCCTGCCGATCGACAACGCCTCGCTGAACCCGGCACGCTCGCTGGCCACGGCGATCTACGGAGGAATCGCACCGCTCGCGCAACTGTGGGTGTTCCTGATCTTCCCGATCCTCGGCGCGCTGATCGCCGGTTTCACCTATCGCGCGCTGTTCGACCAGCCGAACCCCGCCACGCAGGCCTGACTTCTGAGGCGGCCCGCCCGCGGACGACGGCGCGCTCAGCCGGCCACGAGCGTCGGCGTTCCCGCCTCGAACTCGGTGAGGTCGCCGCTCTCCCCGAGGCGCTGCGCGCGACGGCCCAGGATCAGCATGTACGCGAGGAAGACCGCGAGCGCGAGCGCGCCGATCCCGATCTTCACGGGCCAGGGCAGCCCCCAGCCGGTCACGAAGCCCTCGACCATGCCGGAGAGCCCGAGCGCGAACACGAGCCCGATGGCGACCGTGCCGAGCGAGCGTCCCGCGACCGCGAGCGCCTCGCCACGGGTGCGCTCCCCCGGCACCAGCCAGGCCCAGAAGATGTGCAGGCCCGCCGCTGCCGCGACGAAGATGCAGGTCAGCTCGAGCATGCCGTGCGGGAGCAGGTAGAGCACGACGACGTCGCCGCGGCCGAACGCGAACATGATGCCGACCGCGAGTCCGACGTTCACGGCGTTCTGCATGAGGACCATGACGGGCCAGATCCCGGTGACCCCGAGCAGCACGCACTGCGCCGCGATCCAGGCGTTGTTCGTCCACACCATGCCGGCGAACTCGGCCGCGGGATTCTCCGTGTAGTAGTCCGTGAAGGAGTGCTCGGCGTAGTACTGCAGGTCGGCCTGGGAGCCGAGTGCGGCGACGAGAGCGGGATCCGACGTGATCCAGATCGCGACCCCGACGATCACGGCGAGGCTCGCGAGCGCGATCACGAGGGTGGTCCAGCGCAGCCGGTACAGCGCGGCGGGCAGCTGCAGGGTGAAGAAGCGGGCGGTCTGACGGAGGACGTTCTCGCTCTGCCCCGTCAGCCGCAGGCGCGCTCTGGCCAGGATCGTGGAGAGGTGCGCGCTCTGCGGCGAAGAGCCCACCGAGCTGCGCAGGTCGGCGAGGTCCGCCGAGGCCGCGCGGTAGCGCGTGATGAGCTCGTCCACGCCGGCGCCGTCCAGCGACCGCCGGCTGAGTTCGTCCAGGCGCGCCCACTCGCGGCTCCTGGCATCGGCGAGTGCGTCGGCGTCCACGTGTTTTACTGTACCCATGTCGGATGCCAGCGCCTCGAACGCCGTGGGCGCCGCGCACTCGATCGCGGCGCTCGACAGCGACGACGAGGTGCTGTCCGGCGAGGCCGTCGCGATCGAGGTCCAGCCGGTCGGTCTGTTCTTCCGCACGCTGGGCGCGATGATCGACGCCGTCCTCAGCTGGGCGGTCTTCCTCGGGTACATCGCCGTGCGCTACTGGCTGCTGGGCGCCTTCGGCGATCCCGCCCTCGATCGGATCCTCGCCGTGCTGGCTCTGGTCACGGCGTTCCTGATCGTGCCGTGCACGATCGAGACCCTCACGCACGGCCGCAGCCTGGGCAAGCTCGCGGTGGGCGGACGGATCGTGCGCATCGACGGCGGCGCCGCCGGATTCCGGCACGCCCTCATCCGCGCCCTGATCGGCGTGTTCGAGACCTATCTCACGTTCGGAGCCGTGGCCTTCCTGACCGCGGCCTTCACCGCGCGGTCGCAGCGGCTGGGCGACCTCGTCGCCGGGACGTACAGCCAGAAGGTGCGCACCCCGCATCTGGCCGCACGGGTGCTCGTGATGCCCCAGGGGCTCGAATCATGGGCGGCGATCGCCGACGTCGCCCGCATGCCGGATCGGCTCGCACGGCGGATCTCGCAGTTCCTGGACAGCACGCCGCAGCTGCTGCCCGCCGCCCGGGCGCGGATCGCGCACGAACTGCTGACCGAGGCGTCGGCCTACATCTCGCCCCTGCCTGCGGCTCCCCCGGAGGCCGTGCTCGTCGCGGCGACCGTGCTGCGCCGCGAGCGGGAGCGGCGGGGGCTTGCTCTCGCCGACACGCGCGTGCAGCGCCTCAGCGGCGTCGACGTCGGCGTCTGACCGGACTCGCCGGTCCCTGAGCGAGCGCGGCGAGACGAAGGGTCAGGCCTGCAGGGTCTCGTGCCGGACGACGATCCAGCCCGCCGGCACCGAGAGGCGGTCGGCGTGGATCGCGCACAGGTCGTGCGCGTGCGGGTCGTTCTCGGCGCCGAGGGGGCCGAGCGCCGCCATCTGGTCGCCGTAATCGTAGGTGAGGGTCGCCACGGCCTCGCGCGCGCAGCCCACCTTGGAGCAGAGTCGTCCGTACATCCCCCTCAGGCTAAGGGCCCGCAGGACGCACGCCGGGAGGCCGCGCGCACGACCGCCGGATCCGACCGCTGCCGCAGAGCGCGCCGGCGACGCCTAGACTTGCGGCATGCGCCGTGCCCGCCCCTCCCGCCGCACGGTCGTCCCGCGTCGTGGCGACCGGCACGGCCGGCACGGCCGCCTGGGCCGCAGCTCCGTCGTGCGACCGCCGCTTCCGCCCCTCGACGGACGACTCGACACGTTCGATCTGCACGTCGGATCCGCCGTCGAGCTGCTGCGCTCGATGTGGCCGGATCTGCGCCCCGTGCGCATCGAGATCGCCGCGATGCCCGCCCACTCGGATCCGGACGGACTGCCGCGCTGGCTCGTGGACACCCAGGCGCAGCGGATCGTCCTGTTCCGCGTGCCCATCGAGCGGCTGCTCGAACCAGGACACGACGACGCGTCGCACCGTCGCGTCGCGATCGAGGGCGCGGTGTTCCGCGCCGCCGCGCAGTACATCGGGCGCGAGCCGTGGGAGATGGATCCACGCGGCTTCGACGCCGACGAGTGACGCACCCCAGGACGTCGGAGGCTGTGCGCTCCCGCGCCTACCGCTGGTAGACCGTGATCGGGGCCGCCGCGGCATCCGTCGCCCAGACCGGATACCCGGCGAGCAGACCGATGCCCGAGTAGACCACCGCGGCCCGGACCGACGTGGGAGAGGAGAGCGTGTACGTCGTGGACGCGCTGAGCGCGACCGTCGCCGCGCCGTCCGGCTGCAGCACGACCCGCTGGGTCGCCCCGCCCTGAAGCGGCGTCAGCTCGACCGTGGTCGCCTGAGGGGAGGCGTTCTGCAGATGAAGCTGCGGCGCGGGCCCCTCGGCCACGGCGAAGGCCGTGGTTCCAGTGAGCAGCGGGGCCGGCGTCATCCAGGCGAAGTCGGATCCCTTGGCGAAGCCGGTGGTCTGCCAGGCTGCGGCGACCACCGGGGTGCTCGCCTTCACGTCGATCGCGTACAGCCCGGGCTTCAGCGCGGAGAAGTTGACGGATCCGACCTGGCCGGCGGTGAGCTTCACCGTCTTCGGGTCGCCGACCTTGCTGCCGGTGGCGGCGTTGCGGGGCTGCAGGGTCACGGTGGCATCGGCCTCGGGGGCGAGCAGACGCACGGCGGTCGAGGCGTTGTCATCGTCGTCGGAGCCGACCAGGGCGCGCACACCGAGCAGCGAGGAGTCCTTCTGCGGCTGCGCGATCGCGTCCTGCACGTCGATGCCGACCGGATCCAGGGTTCGGATCAGGCTCGACTGCAGCGCTGCGCGCACTGGGGCGCCGCTCGAGGTCACCTTGACGACGGGGCTGCTCTCCCCCGCCGAGCCTGCGACGAGCGGCACGGTGGACTGGGTGCCCGCGGGAACCACGAGCTCCGAGGAGTGCGTGCCGCCGGCGGATCCATACTCGGTGAACGTCACCGTCGCCGTGACAGCCCCGGGGTTCGCGATCAGCAGGATGTCGCTCGAGCCGGTGGTGCCGGCGCCGCCCACGATCCAGGATTCCATGCTGGGCGGACGGCAGGCGGACGCCGCGAAGCCGGACAGGTCGTCGGCGGAGACCGTCACGGACTGGGCGGCGGCGGCCAGCGCCGGCTCCCTGTCCTGCGCGGAAGCGGTGAATCCCGGCGCAGCGCCGGTGCCCACCACGTCGGACATGGCGAGCTCGGTCGAGGTCAGGTTCGCGCCCTCCGAGGCGCCGCTCACGAGCTTCGGCGTGCCCGCCACGCTGAGCTGGGAGGCCTGGGCGGCATCGCGCCCGAGCGCGAGGAAGGATCCTGCGCAGCTGAGCAGCGTGTCGCCCGCGACGGGCGTGACCGTCGTGTGCGCGGGCGCGCTCGCGATCGTGGGCCAGGCCGCGGGGATCGCGATCACCGCGCCCGCGACGCAGGCGGCCGAGACGACGATGCCGACCGTAAGCCGGGCGCCGGTGGCGACGAGCCGGACGGAGGTCCTGCTGCTCATGCGTCGGCCTCCTTCTCGGGTGTGGATGCGGTCTCGGCGGGTGCGGATCCTGGAACCTGGGGTCCGTGCTCGGGCTCGGCACCGGGTTCGGGATCGGGTTCCTCGCGGTCGGGTTCCGGATCCGCGGACTCCGCGACGGCGTCCGCGGCGCCCTGGCCGGGTTCCTCCCCCGCGGGCTCGCCGGCGGCCGCGGGTTCGCCGGCGGTGGGCTCGTTCGGGACGGCGGCCTCAGCCGCGATCGCGCCGGGCTCGTCCTCACCATCGGCCGGTGCCGCCTCGTGCTCCGGCTCCGCAGGAGCCTCGACGACGGCCGGGGCCTCAGCCTCGACCTCGTTCTCAGAATCGGACGCGGATACGGAATCCGTCGCGGTCGCGTCGCCGGGTGCCGCCACGGCGGCGGGGACCACGACGGACGCCGGCGCGGCCTTGCGCTTCTTCGGGGCGCGCGCGGGGCGCTCCCGCTGCGGCTTGACCGGGCGGGGAGCCCTCTCCGGCAGCACGCCGACCGCGCGGGGAACCGCTCGCGCGGCCCGGCGCGAGGCACGGGTCGGGATCGAGAGCAGGAGGGCAGCGAGGAGGACGATGAGCTCGACCGTCACCACGAGCTGCGCGGTCGCGCGCTGTCCGACGCTGAGCCCCTCGCGGGCTGCGGGCTCGGCGTCCATGCGCCACAGCACGCCGCGGACCGTCTCGCCGACGCGCACGAAGCCCGCGCGCTGGTCCAGGGCGGTCGCGGACTGCAGCCGCAGCGCACGCTCGGCCGAGGTCTCCTTGTCCGTTCCCGCCTGCAGCAGCACGAAGCGCACGCCCAGCGCGCCGAGGGCCTTGGGGGCGTCGAACTGTCGCGCGGAGACGAGGTCGACCGTCAGCTCGGTGTAGTCCTTGCCCGGCACGGAGGGCGCGGTGTTGATGATCGTGGACTGCGCACCGAGAGTCGCGCTCGCGCCCCAGACGACGGTGCTGGCGAGGGCGCCGTCCGGCTGCGCGCTGAGCACGAGCGTGCCGAGCTCGCGATCCGCGCGCGCCTGCGCATTCACGTAGGCCGGCAGCGTGGTCAGGTCGCCGCGCTGGATCGTCGCGGTCCCCGCGACGAACGACACGGCGGTCGGCACCGCGCACACCACGACGCCGGCGACGGCGATGAGCGCGGCGGCGCTGCGCAGAGCAGGGCGGCGGATCGCGCAGTCCAGGGTCACCAGGGCTCCGGCCAGCACGCCGATCCAGGCGAGGCTCAGCCCGGTGCCGGGCCAGAGCGGCACCGCCTGCGACTGCGCGAAGGCGACCGTGACGCCGACCGCGGCGAATGCGGTGGCGAGGCCCGCCGCGGCGACGAGAAGAGCTCCGATCCCCACGCTCCAGCGACGCGTGATCGTGGAGAGCAGTGCGAGCAGCGCGAGCGGGGCGGCCAGCCAGAGCACCCAGGCGGCGTCCTTGATCCCCAGGAGTGCGGGCCAACCCGCCTGGTCCATGGTCGGCAGCCCCGCGAGCAGCGACAGCCGCCCCGCCGCGTCCGCGCTCGCCTGCGGCGCCGCCACGATCGCGCCGGGATCAGAGAGCAGCGCCCACAGGGTTCCGTGCGCGGCGTGCCAGATCGCGAGAGGGGCGAACACCACGGCCGCGGGCACCAGCACCCAGACCATGCGGACGGCGCCGCGCACCGAGCGGCGCGCGAGCAGCCACACGATGGCGATGAGCCAGAGCAGCACGAACGCGGGTGCGAGCGAGGGCGCACAGGCCAGCGCCGCCGCGGTCAGCAGCGATGCCGCCCCTGCCGCGCCCCAGGAGCGCTGGGCGACGAGAGCCGTGTGGAGCACCCACGGCAGCAGCAGGTGCAACAGCACCGCGGCGGGGCGCCCCTCGGCGAGCGCGATCAGGAAGGTCGGTGCGAGCGCCCACACGGCACCGGCGAGAATGCGCAGTCCCGGCTTGTCGGTGATCCGGGTGCCGGCGAACCAGCCGCCGAGCATGGCGAGCGGCAGAGCGGCGACCCAGAGCAGCAGCAGCGCGTAGGAGGGCGCTCCCGGCCAGAGCGAGCCGAGCACCGCGAGGACGCCGGAGAACGGATCCGCGGGGCCGACCACGTCCACCCCGAAGCCGCGCTGTCCGTAGGCGGCATCGCGCCACAGCGCCTCGACGGTCTGCCGCAGGGGCAGCAGTGCGCCGCCGCCGAGGGCCGGCCAGGCCAGCAGGGAGGCGAACAGCGCGACACCGGCGACCAGCGCCGCGAGCACCGCCCAGGCGCCGCCGCCGGAGAAGAACCCGAGGTCCTCGTGCACGCCGGCCTCGGTGCCGTGGCCGTCGTCCAGGCGCTGGTGCAGCTGCGCGCGGGTGACCCGGAGCGGGGCGATGCTCGCCCAGCTCGCGCTGCGGTCGGCGTGGATCGCCCGGCGTGAGCGCGCGACGGCGGATCCGGAGACCATGGCGGCGGCGGCCGCGCCCCATTCCGGGAGCACGGCGGCGGGACGCTTTCCCGTCAGGTGCGTGATCGAGCGCCAGAGCGCGAGCGGCAGCAGCGAGAGCCAGTGCAGCGGCACCACGGCGGCGGGAGCGTAGCTCAGGCGACGATGCAGTTGCGCGCGGCGACGGGCGAAGGCGTCCGCGGCGGTGCCCTCCGTCTCGGCGCCGTCGTCGACGACGATCCGCGCGCCGGCGGCGAGCACCATGCGACCGCCGGCGAGGCGCGCGCGGATGCCGAGGTCGAGCCCCTCGTCGCGTCCGCCGAGCCCCGCGTCGGGACGGAGTCCGCGGCCGGCGCGCAGGAGCAGACCCCGCGCGTCGGCGCCGAGTGCGTCGTCCATGCCGTCGTGCTGCCCCTGGTCGAGCTCCCCGCGTGCGGGGTCGACGGCACGGCCGAGACGGGTCATGCTCTGTCCGAACGACACGATGCGGTGCTCGTCGAGGGCGCTGACGAGCTTGGGAGCGGCGATCGCTGCGGCCGGCGAGCGCTCCAGCGCCCCGGCGAGTTGTGCGAGTGCCGCGGGAGCGGGAGCGCAGTCCTCCGTGAGGATCCACAGCGCCGCGTCGTCGGCGACGCGCGGGAGCGCGAGGGCGACCGCAGCCGCGAGCGTCGTGGACGCCTTGGTCTCGATCACCGCTTCGGCGGCCTCGGCGACGCGGGCGCTGGTCCGCAGCGCGCTCGAGGAGCCGCACGCGACGATCGTCAGCGCATCCGGCCGGCGCGTCTGGGCGCCGAGCGCATCGAGGGCGCGCAGCAGGCGCGCGAGGGAGGTCGCACCCGAACGGGCGACGAGGACGGCGTGTACTCGGGCAGACATGACGGGGTCAGCCTAAGCGGGCCACCGCCGGCAGGCGGGATGGGACGCGGGCGCGTCCCGCTTTTCCCGGCAGAACCATTCAGCCGGCGCGGCGCTTGAGCTTGCGTCGCTCGCGCTCGGAGAGACCGCCCCAGATCCCGAAGCGCTCATCGTTGTTCAGCGCGTACTCGAGGCATTCGCCGCGCACATCGCAGGAGGTGCAGATGCGCTTCGCGTCGCGGGTCGAGCCGCCCTTCTCCGGGAAGAAGGCCTCCGGATCGGTCTGCGCGCACAGCGCGTCGCTCTGCCAGGCAAGTGCGTTGTCATCGCCCTCGGTCGGGCGACGGACGCCCGGAACCCCCAACTGGACCGGATCAACGAACCAGTCGTCGGGAACGTCTGAACGGTATGCCGTCATGTCGCCCTCTCCCTCGTATCCCCCCGGGTGCCCCGCGGGCCGCGTTGCACTACTAATTACACCCGTGTCATTCGCCCCGGTCAAGTCGCGGATCGTAAACCCTCAAGCACGCGTTGAACGTTCTTCGTCGCATACGGCGTGTCGCGCCGGCGTGTCGAAGACCGGTCCCGCTCCCGACGTCACAGGGTGCGGGCGGTACTCTGAACCACGATGGCGCAGCACTCCCGACTCTCCACGGCCCCCCCGCCGAGCGCTCCGGCACGCGAGTCCACCGGACACCTCTTCCTGCGCGCGCACATCGTGCTGCTGCTCTTCTGCGTGTTCGCGCACACGGCGATCTTCAACCTGCTCGGCGCGGACGGGGCGGCCGTCGTGCTGGGCGTGCTGCTCGTCGGCACGCTCGGCCTCGCGATCCCCCGCATCGCGCTGGCCAAGCCGGCGCGGTTCCCGTGGCGCCGGATGCCGTGGACGGCGCTCGGCTACACGGCGCTCGCCCTGCTCTCGGTGTTCTGGTCGGGGTGGCCGTGGGCGACGCTGCTCACCTGGACCCTGCAGGCGGCGATCACGGCCGTCGCCTTGTTCATCGCGTTCACGCTGAGCTGGCACGAGATCGTGCGGGCGCTCTCGAGCGCGCTGAAGTGGGTCCTCGGGCTCTCGCTGCTGCTCGAGCTGTGGGTCGCGCTCGTGCTGCGGCATCCACTGCTGCCGTTCTTCTCCGAACTTCCCGCGGGCAAGCCGGATCCGCACTGGTACTGGGTGCGCGGCGACCTGTTCGACGGCGGCAGGGTGCAGGGCATCGTCGGCAACTCGAACACGCTCGGCATCCTGTGCGCCTTCGCACTGGTCGTGTTCGCGCTGCTGTACGCGCAGGGAGCGCGACGCAGACCGGCCCTGCTCGTCTGGATCGTGCTCGCCGCGTTCCTGTTCCTCCGGGCCGGCTCCGCCACCGCGTACGCGTCCTTCGCGGTCGGCGCGCTCGTGCTCGTCGCCGCCCTGCTCATGCGCCGCGTGCGCACGCCGCGCGGACGCGCCAGGATGTACGCCTTGTTCACCGCGGTCGCCGTGATCGGGGCAGCGGTCGCCTGGTTCGCCCGCGACGTGCTGTTCGGCGCCCTGGGCAAGTCCTCCGACCTGACCGGTCGCCTCGAGATCTGGCACAAGGTCTGGTCACGCGCCGTCGAGCGTCCGGTGTTCGGCAACGGCTTCTCCTCCCCGTGGGTGCCGTGGGACCCGGCCTTCCACGACTGGATCATCGACCACCGCATCACGGTGTTCATGGCGCACAACATGTGGCTGGACGTGTTCCTGCAGCTGGGCGCGATCGGCGTGCTGCTCATCGCGATCGCCTTCTTCGCGTTCGCATGGCGCGCCTGGTTCTTCGCCGTGGACCGGCCCCGGTGGGATCTCGTGCAGGACCGCCCCTATGCGGCGCTGTCGCTGCTGCCGACGGTCCTCGTCGCGATGCTCCTGGTGCTGGGGCTCGCGGAATCCACGCCGATCATGCTGTGGGGCTGGCTGCTGCTGATCCTGCTCTCGTTCAAGATGAAGATCTCGCCGTTCGTGGGATCCGGTCCCGGTGAGGGCGCGCCGCCGCAGTCGCGCCGGCGGACGGCATGACCACTCCGCGGCGACGCCTGGCGAGGACGCTCGCCTCGGTCGAGATGGCGCGCGCCTACACGACCTGCGCGCTGCTGAGCGTCTTCGGATCGTTCGCGATCGCCGCGTTCACCTCGTCCGCGACCCGCAACACGATCATCGCCGTGCTCTGCGTGATCGGCGTGGGCATCCTCTGGGTGCGCCGCGAGGAGCTCAGCCCGCTCCGCCTCGCGCCGTCGACGCTGCTCGCCTTCCTCGCCTGGACGCTCGCGAGCGCGGTCTGGTCCACCGCGTCGGGAGCTTCGCTGAAGGCCTGGGCCGCGCTCGCCGGATACGCGGTGATCGCGGTCGTCGTCGGCCACATCAGAGACACCCTGCAGACCGTGCGGGCGCTCGGGGACGCGCTGCGGATCCTTCTCGGCGCCTCGCTGATCGCCGAGATCATGAGCGGGATACTGCTGGACATGCCGTTCCGCTTCCTCGGGATCCAGGGCGAACTCGCGGCCGGAGGACCGATCCAGGGCCTCTTCGGCACGCGCAACATGCTCGGGTTCATCGCGGTCATCGCGGTCATCACCTTCGTGGTGGAGTGGCGCTCCCAGTCGCTGTCGGCGGCGATCGCGATCCCGTCGGTGGTGGTGGCGGGATTCCTGGCGCTCTTCTCCGCCTCCCCCACGGTGCTCGTGCTCGCGGCCGCCGTGGGTGCGGCGAGCGTCGCGCTGGTGATCGTGCGGCAGGCACCCGCCGCCCGCAGGCGCCCTCTGCAGTGGGCGATCGGCGGAGTGGTCCTCGCCGTGCTCATCACGATCGCGATCTTCCGCACCCGCGTCATCGCCGTGCTGGATGCGGGCAGCGACTTCAACATCCGTGTCGAGCTGTGGAGCAACCTGCTCACCTACGTGCAGCAGCGCCCGGCACAGGGGTGGGGCTGGTTCGGTCTCTGGAGCGACGCGCTCTACCCGTTCAACTCCATCAACTACTTCACGAACGACCACCACGGCAGCGCGCTGAACGCCTTCTTCGACACCCTGCTCCAGGTCGGCGCCGGCGGCCTCCTGCTGTTCTGCCTGCTCGGCGGTGTCGCCCTCGTCCGCTCCTGGCTGGTCGCGAGCGTGCGCCGCTCGGTCGTGTACGCGTGGACGCCCCTCGTGCTCGTCGCCCTCGCCGTGGATTCGGTGTTCGAGAGCTTCACGCTCGTCGACGCGGGATGGTTCCTGCTCGCGCTGTGCGCCCTGCGGGCAGGCCAGTCCCGGTCCTGGCGGGAGAACATCGACGCCGTGCAGACGAGCTCGACGCCGCTGCCGGACCGCTGACCCGCCGCCGCCGCGGACGGGCTGCGAGGCGCGCGCACACGTGCGCAGGGTTGCACGGGCTTCCGCGGGTAGGCTGAAGACCTCCCCTTCACCCTCTCTGGAGCGACATCCGTGACCCCTGACCGCCAGAACGGCGCCGCCGGCTTCGACCCGGCCACCGCGACGATCGTCGTCGTCACCTACAACCGCTCGCACCTGCTGCAGGGGCTGCTGGACAGCATCGTGCAGATGGACCCGAAGCCGGGCCGCGTCGTCATCATCGACAACGCCTCCTCGGACGACACCACGGACGTCGTCGACTCCTACCGGTCGCGGATCGACGCGGAGATCGTCTACCGGCGCCTGGAGACCAACACCGGCGGATCCGGCGGGTTCAGCGAGGGCATGCGCACCGCGTACGAGCTGGGATCCGAATGGATCTGGATGATGGACGACGACGTCGAGGTGCTGCCGGACGGACTCGCCCGCATGGGGGCGTGGGCCCCTCGGTTCAAGAGCATCCAGGGCCGCCGCTACGACTACGACGGCAGTGCCTTCTACTGGCAGTACCGGATCGCCGAGCGCATGGGCATCCCGATCCCGTTCGCCCCCGCCGGTTTCGACGCCACCGGGTTCAAGCCGATGAACAGCGGCTGCTTCGAGGGCATGTTCATCCACCGCTCGATCGTCAAGGAGATCGGCCTTCCGGATCCGCGGTTCTTCATCTACTGGGACGACCAGATGTACGGCTGGCTCGCCTCCCGCCGCACGCAGGCCGTCATCGTCGACGAGTTCGTCCTGCGTCGCACCCGCGAGATCAAGCAGTGGGACATGGGCGTGCGGCACATGAACGCGTCCAGCAACGCCTACCGGTACTACATCATGCGCAACCGCGCCTACCTGAAGCAGTACTACCGCGTGCACCGCGTGTACAACCCGGTCCTGTTCGGCCTCGGCACGGCGATGACCTTCGCGAAGGAGCTCATCCGCCTGGTGTTCGTCGAGCGGACCGTGCGCGGCACGAGCAACCTGTTCCGCGGCCTGCGCGACGGAGGCCGGATCGGCCGCGATCGCAGCTGGCGTCCGATGCCCGCGCTGGAGGACTGATGAGCGACCAGAAGCCGGAAGCCGTCTGGGTCTTCCCCGATGAGCCGAAGAAGCGCGGCGGCCGCATCGCCCTGATCATCGGGCTCGTGGTGGCGGCGCTCGTCGTGGCGGGGGTCGTCGCGCTGTTCCTGATCCCCCGGGGCGACGGGACCCCGACCCCGACGGCGAGCCCGTCGGCATCGAGGACGGCGACCCCGACCCCGACCCCGACACACGCGCCCTCCCCCACGGCGACGACCGTTCCCTCCGATCTCCCGACCGCGCCGGCCACCACGCCGCCCCCGGTTCCCGACCCGTCCGTCGACGCGTTCCGCGGGCAGGTGCAGCCCCGGCTCGACGACGCGTCCACCGGCCTCGAGCTGGTGCAGAGCCAGAGCGGCGACGCGGCGGTGCAGGTCGTCGACTCACTGCAGAACGATGCGCAGAACCTGGCGGGCCAGCCCGCGCCCTCCGCGATCGCGACGCAGTGGGGTGAGGCGGTGAACGCCTACGCCGCCAAGCTGCAGTCGCTGCGCTCGGCGTACGCCGGCGGATCCGACCCGTCCGGAGCGCTCGACGACGCGAAGGCCGCGCTCGCGCAGCTGCGCTCGCTCGTCGGGCTCTGATCGGGCGCAGGTCCGCGTCTGGCGCCGGCCACGGTCGGCGGCGCTCAGGGATTGTCGGCGTTGTAGCGGTCCAGCACCTCGCCGATCGACGCATCCAGCACGAGGGCGCCCTTGTTCAGGTAGAGGCCCCGCGTGCAGAACCGGCGCAGATCCTTCTCGTTGTGCGAGACGAAGAACAGCGTGCGCCCCTCGGCGAGAAGCTCGTCGATGCGCTGGTAGCACTTGTCCCGGAAGGCTTTGTCGCCCACCGCGAGCACCTCGTCGACGAGCAGGATCGGCTCCTCGAGCTGCGATACGACGGAGAACGCCAAGCGCACCTTCATGCCGTTCGAGAGGTGCTTGTACGGGGTGTCCTGGAACTTCTCCAGCTCGGCGAAGTCGATGATGTCGTCGTAGCGCGCCGAGACCTCGGCACGCCCCATCCCGTGCAGACCCGCGGTCAGCCGCACGTTCTCCCGCACGGTGAGGTCGCCCACGAAGCCGCCGGTGAGCTCGATCAGCGGCGCCACGCCGCCGTGCACGCGCACCTGGCCCTCGTCCGCAAGGAGGACACCGGCGACGAGCTTCAGGAGCGTGGACTTGCCCTGACCGTTCCGGCCCACGACGCCGATCGCCTCGCCCTGCCGCACGCGGAAGGAGACGTCGCGCAGGGCCCAGAACTCACCGGGCCGGTTGCGCCGCTTCTTACCCGCGAAGAGATCCTTGAAGCTGCGGCGTCCGCGCCGGCCGAGCCGGAACCGGACGCCGAGTCCGTCGACCTCGATCGCGGAGTGCTGCTCGGTCATCACAGCTCCTTCAGCACGTCGCGCTCGAGCGAGCGGAAGGTGAACAGTCCGAGGGCGAGGAAGAGCAGGGTCACGACGACGCCGATGATGACCGGCTCGGGCTGCCACTGACCGGGGAACAGCCCGACCCGATACAGCATGAAGATCCCGGACAGCGGGTTCAGCGCGCCGATGATGTGCAGCTGCTGCGGCAGGTCCTTGAAGCCGTAGATGATCGGCGACACGTAGAACAGGGCGCGCAGGATCAGCGCCGTCGTGCGCTCGAGGTCGGTCCAGAGCACGCAGAGCGGCGCGATGAGCAGGCCGAGGCCGATCAGCAGCACGGTCTGCCAGATCATCGCGACGGGGAAGAGGAGCAGCGACCAGTTCGGCTCGGCTCCCGCGAACACCGCGAAGAGGACGAGGACGGGGATCGCGAAGGCGAACTCGAGCCCCTTGGTCAGGATGACCCGGATCACCCAGATCGATCGCGGGATCGCCGTCGAGCGGATCAGGCGCGCGTCCTTCTTGAACGCGCGGGTGAACTCCCCCACCGCGGTGTTGAACCACACCCAGGGAAGCAGCGCCGTGATGAGGAACACGATGTAGGGCTGTTCCCCCACCTGCCCGCGGTGGAACACCTGCGTGAACACGAACCAGTAGATCGCGCTCATCACAAGCGGATCCAGCACCGACCAGAGGTAGCCGAGCACGCTCGTCGCGTAGCGCACGCGCAGGTCGCGCGCGGACAGCAGCCACAGCGAATGGAAGTAGCGCCGGGGCGTTCCGGGTGCGCCGGCCGTCGTGTGACTCACGGTTCCGAGTCTAGGCGGCGGCGATGACCATCCCTGTGTCACGGCTTCAGGAAGTCGCCGAGCTGCTGGTCCAGTGCGGGCGCGAGCGTCCGGGCGAACTGTGCGCTGACGTGGTTCATGTCGAGGTAGACCGCGATATGGCCGATGACCACATGGCATGTGCCCTGCGGGCAAATCCAAGGCGTGAAGTCAACGAGCCTCATCCGCCCGCCGTATGCGGTCACGGGGTTCTCTGCGGCGAGCGCACCGGCAACGGGGAAATCGCACGGCAGACGCTCGACCGCGCACGTGAAGTAGTTCGTCACGGCCGAACGCGGCGTGTCGCGCAGTCCGACGACGGGTATGCCCGCGCCATCGAATCCGTCGAGGAGATCGTCCAGTCCCGCGATCATCTGCTCGTCCGGGCTATCCATGGCAGCCGCGGTCACCACCGTGAACACCGCGTCCGGATGAATAGCCGCGATGTGATCCAGTGCGGCCGTCTGCCACTCGTCGCAGCGCATCTCTTCCGTCGCCACGGGGTGATCCGCCGCGAGCGAGCACCACGGTCGGAAGATCATGACGATTCCCCAGCCCCGCTGTTCGGCGACCGCTTGCACAGCGGACGTCATCTGCTGTGCGTGCGAATTGCCTATGACGACGACGACGCGCTGCGCGTCTTCCGCGTTCGAAGTCTGACGGCAGTGCTCCTGGACGAGGTCCGCCTGCGACGCGAAACGTCCGGTGCAATCCAGGTCAAGCGAGGTCCAATTGTCATCCCACGGCGTGTTCGCGCCCGGGACGACAGGAATCTCATCGTCGACGGTCGCCACGCCTGGCTGCCCCTGCGCCCCGGTGTACGCCTGTTTGTGATCCTGCTGCAGAGTCGCCACATGCATCGTCGTTCCCCACTGCCAGGGAACGAGGACCGCAGAAACGATCGCAGCGCAAGTGAGGATCACCACGGCATTCCGCCATCCGACGCCGCGCTCGCCGGCGCGCAGTCGGAGGGGGCGTTCCACCAAGACGGTTACGAGACGCGCAAGTGCCAGCGAGATCGCGATGATCGCCGCACCGTCGAGGAACGACGCCTGGGGCCGCTCCCGCACGCTCAGCCAGAGGATGAGCACCGGCCAGTGCGCCAGGTACAGCGCGTAGGCGTCGCGCCCGAGGAACAGCACGGGCCGTGTGGCGAGGAATCGGCCGGGGCCGAACTCTCCGAGTTCGGGGTGCTCGCCCTTCGGGCGGGTTCCCGCGACGATCACCAGTGCCGCCGACACGATCGGCCAGAGCGCCAGGTACCCCGGGAATCCGCCGCGGACGTCGATCACCATGCCGCAGACCACGATACCCGCCAGCCCGATCCAGCCCAGCGCCGCGCGCAGGAACCGGTTCAGCCGCAGGAGCGGAACGACGAGCGCAAGCAGAGAACCGGCCGCGAACTCCCAGAGCCGCGCACCGGTGTCGAAATAGGCGAAGGTCTGCAGATCCACGGTCTCCCAGATGGAGAACGCGAGCGATCCCGCGAACACCAGCCCGAACAGCCATGCCATGACCGTCGTCGTGGACTTCTTGGTCCACCGCACGAGGAGAGCTCCGAGCAGGAACAGCACGGGCCAGAGCACGAAGACCTGCCCCTGCACGGACAGTGACCAGAAGTGCTGCAGCGGGGAGGCAAGGGCGGAATCGTGGGCATAGTAGTCGACCCCATCGATCGCGAGCACCCAGTTCTGCACATAGCCGAGGGATGCCCACCCCTCTTTCCAGAGTTGAGGCCACGCAGTCTGCGGCAGCAGCAGCCAGCATGCGCCCAATGTCGCCGCCAGGACGACCGACGCCGCAGGCATGAGCCTGCGGAACCGGCTCAGCAGCAAGGAGCCGACCGCGAGCGGCTTGCCCGCGTCCATCCTGCGCACGAACGAACCCGTGAGGAAGAAGGCCGAGATCATCAGGAAGACGTCGACGCCACCGGACACCCGCCCGATCCAGACGTGGTACACCACGACGAGGAGGATCGCGACGGCACGGAGTCCGTCGATGTCGCGACGGTAGCCCGGAGCCTGCGGACGCACGGCGCTGTGGCGCACCGCCGCGGCCCGCGGGGCCCGTCGGGATTCTGCGTCGACCGTCATGCCAGCTGGTTGTTCCACATCGACAGGGCGGATCCGATGGCCATGTGCATGTCGAGGTACTGGTAAGTGCCGAGGCGTCCGCCGAAGTGCACGCCCGCCTCGCCCTTGCCGAGTTCGCGGTACGCGAGGAGTCCCTCGCGGTCGGTCGACGTGTTCACCGGGTAGTAGGGCTCGTCACCGCGCTCCGCGAAACGCGAGAACTCGCGCATGATCACGGTCTTGTCCGTCGGGTACCGGTCGGCCCGCTCGGGGTGGAAGTGCCGGAACTCGTGGATGCGCGTGTACGGCACGTCCGCATCCGGGTAGTTCATCACGCTCGTGCCCTGGAAGTCGCCCACGTCGAGGACCTCCTGCTCGAGGTCGATCGTGCGCCAGCCCAGCTCGCCCTCGGCGTAGTCGAAGTAGCGATCCACCGGCCCGGTGTAGACGATCGGCACCTGCCCGACCGTCGCCTTCTTGTTCAGCGGCTGCGACTCGTCGAAGAAGTCCACGTTCAGCTTCACGTCGATGTTCGGGTGATCCGCCATGCGCTCCAGCCACGCGGTGTACCCGTCGGTGGGCAGCCCCTCCCACGTGTCGTTGAAGTAGCGGTTGTCGTAGTTGTAGCGCACCGGCAGGCGGCTGATGATCGAGGCAGGGAGCTCCCTGGCGTCGGTCTGCCACTGTTTGGCGGTGTAGTCGCGGATGAACGCCTCGAACAGCGGGCGGCCGATGAGCGCGATCCCGCGCTCTTCGAGGTTCTTCGCCTCGTGCGCATCGAACTCGCCCGCCTGTCCCGCGATGAGGATCTTGGCCTCGTCGGGCGAGTAGGCGGAACGGAAGAACTGGTTGATCGTGCCGAGGTTGATCGGCAGAGGATACACCTCGCCGCGGTGGGTCGAGTACACCCTGTGCACATAGCTCGTGAACGTGGTGAACCTGTTCACGTACTCCCAGACGGTCGGGTTCGACGTGTGGAAGAGGTGCGCCCCGTATCGGTGCACCTCGATGCCCGTGGTCGGCTCGTCCTCGCTGTACGCGTTCCCGCCGATGTGATGACGGCGGTCGATGACGGTGACCCTGCGGCCGGCCGCCGCAGCCCGCTCTGCGATGGTGAGGCCGAAGAAACCCGACCCGACGATGAGGAGGTCCATGTGTGAAGCCCTTCTGCGCGGCGCGACTCGGTCGCCACACGCCCTGCGACCATTCGGGATCGATCGCAAAACACGTCAATCCTACGTCTTCGACTCGACGAACCGTGGATCGGCCCTGCTCGTGCGGGCGGTCGTCGAGCGCCGCGTTCGGGGCGCTGTCCTCCGCTCCGGATCCGGCCCGACGAGAGCGCTGCGCTAAAGTCGATGCCGGCTCGCGTCTTCGCGGGCCGAGTTTCGCACGACGTCGCGTCGAGCGCCGCTGAGCACGTCGGAACGTCTGAGGAGAGCATCGATGTCAGAACATGTCCTGATCACCGGCGGGGCCGGCTTCATCGGAACCCGCTTGGCCTCACGGTTCGTGCGCGACAATCACACGGTCACGGTCCTGGACTCACTCATCCCGCAGGTGCACGGCGAGGATCCCGCCACGACATCGACTCTGCTGCGCTCTCTCGACGGGATCGCAGACGTCATCGTCGGAACCGTGACGTCGAAGGAGGATCTCCGGCGCGCCCTTCACAACGCGACGATCGTGATCCATCTCGCAGCTGAGACGGGCACGGGCCAGTCGATGTACGAGATCGACCGCTACGTGGACGCCAATGTGGGCGGAACAGCCAAACTGCTCGACATCCTCGCCAACGAGGAACACACGGTCCGCCGCATCGTGATCGCCTCGTCCCGGTCCATCTACGGGGAAGGAGCGTACGAAACCTCGAGCGGTCGGCGCGTGTACCCCGAGCATCGGGCCGACGCCGACATGGCAGCAGGCGACTTCGAGGTCCACGCGCCGGGCGAAGGCGCGCTGCGACTCATCCCGACCGACGAGACGGCCCTCGTCCACCCGTCGTCCGTGTACGGCATCACGAAGCAGATGCAGGAGTCTCTCGTCATGACGGTAGCTCCCACCACCGGCGTCGAGCCCGTCTCCGTGCGCTACCAGAACGTCTACGGTCCCGGTCAGTCGCTCAAGAACCCCTACACCGGCATCCTGTCGATCTTCTCCACGCTGATCAGGCAGGGCAAGGAGATCAACATCTTCGAAGACGGCGAGGAGAGCCGTGACTTCGTGTACATTGACGACGTCGTCGAGGCGACGTACCTCGCTGCGACCGCTCCCGCGGCGGCGGGCAGGATCTTCAACGTGGGATCCGGCGTGGCCACGTCCGTCAACGAGGTTGTCGCCGCGCTGTTCGCCGCCTACGGTACGGAGGTGCCGACGCGCATCTCCGGGAATTACCGCCTCGGCGACATCCGTCACAATGTCGCCGACACGAGCGCGCTGCGCGAGATCCTCGGCTTCGCACCCACCGTCGCCTTCGAGGACGGCGTGAAGCGGTTCGCCGAGTGGGTGCTGACCGAGCCCGTCGAAGCCGACGGATACGAGCGCTCTCTGAAGGAGATGGCCGAGCGCAAGCTGCTCAAGTGACGGCCGGCGGTGTCGGCCGGGGGTTCGCCTCGCGGCGCAGGCGACACCCGTACGTCACTCCGCCTTGGCGTAGATCTCCCGCCAGAAGGCCTCCCCCGCGAGCTCCCGCGCCGCATCCCGGTAGCGCCGCGAGAGCGTACGCCAGGACCACCACAGCCGGATCCGGAGTCCTGCCGAGCGTCGGAGCAGCGTCAGGGCCTCTGACACCGAGCGACGCAACAGGAAGTACCCGGAACCGGATGCACTGCGCAGCCGCGCCTCGTCGAGGAGTCCCAGTCGCCACCACTTGCCCGAAGCCCTCGCCACCGTCTCAGCCTCTCCCTCGCCCCGTCTGACCGGCGCGAGCTGGTGCATGACCACCCGGGCGAGCCGCCGCGCCTGGGCGACTGCGCCGCGCGGAGCGGACTCCTCGCGCCGCGGCACAGGCGCATCATCCGCATCCGGACGGACGGCCTGGCCGGCATCGGCCAGGATCCGCTGGGCCCTCGCCCTTCCGCCACGCAGGGTCGGGGCCAGATGCTCAGGCCCGAACAGGATGTCCTCCAGGGCGACGTTGCGCAAACGGACGGACCCGTACTGCAGGCACAGCAGATGGTTCACGTCTTGCGTCCAGGTCGACCACAGCACCCGCCGAGGACGCCGTTCGTGCACTAGAGCAGTCACGAGCCTGTTGCGCAACTGGAAGTAGGCCTGCCAGTCCAGCCCATCATCCTTCGACGTCCACGGAACGTGCCACAGAGCCACGCCGGGCACCGTGACCGTTCGATGTCCGGCTGCCGCGGAGCGGAGACCGAACTCGGCGTCATCCCATTTGATGAAGAGCGGCAGCGACGCACCGACGGCGCGCACCACGGCCGTCGGCACGAGGCACATCCACCATCCGTTGAAGTCGACCGGACGGAACCGGCGCAGTCCCGGCGTGCTCTCCAGAGGCCGAGTCGAGAGATCTGCGGCGGAGAGCTCCGGTTCGGTCGAATGCCACCACATCCGAGAGCGATCCATCTGCTCGCCCATCGAATGCAGAACCGTGGGTTCGAGCATGCTGAGCATCTGCGCGCCGAGCACAGGATCGTCGACGGCCATCGAGGCGAGGATGTGCAGACGCCGGATCGATTCCGGCTCGATCCGCACGTCGTCGTCCAGCAGCAGCACATGCGTCGCGCCGGTGTCGAGAGCCTCGATCATTCCGCGGCTGAAGCCCCCCGAGCCGCCGAAGTTCTCCTGCACGATCACCCGCAGTGGCGCGCCGTTGCGCAGTGACCCCTCCGGCGCGTGCGGAGCGATCGGATCCGTGCCCTGGTCGACGACGACGACGTGCGCGAGCACCTCTGCGAGCTCCGCATCGCCGAGCGACTGCAGAAGCCGCGCGCAGTCGTCGACACGGTTCATCGTGGTGATGGCCACGTCCATCCGGACTGGTCGAGATGGAGCATTGATGTGCCACTCGGCGGCGCTCACCCGAACGGGCTCTGGGCCCGTCTCGACCTCCAGCCAGACCCAGGTCAGGCCCTCAGGGAACACCCCGGAGTCGAGCATGAGCGCGCCGGAGCCCCGTGCCTCGGCGAGTGCGAACGGCACGCCGGCAGCGGTGACCCCACGGAGTCGATGCGTCCCTCCACCCTCAGCGCGCAGATGCAGCACGGCACGGTCGATACCGGCGACGGACGCCCAGATCCCCGCCGGGAACGCGTTGAAATAGGTCGCGAAAGACACACGCCCGCCCGCGGGCACCCGGACGGCACGGCGCCCCTCCACCACCGCGGCGCCACGCACGTACAGCGCGTCGACGTCGACGTCGGCGGCGAACCCGCCCACGGGGAACACCAAGCGCTGGGCGACGACCTCGGTCTCAGCGCCCACGGAACCGGCGCCATCCTCGCCGGGCGACCTCCGTGGCTCGCTGTCCGAGCGAGGCGTGCTCGGACAGCTGGCGCTCGACCTCGTCCCGGATGTAGCGCGACAGATAGAGCATCAGCCCGTCGCCGTGCGCTGCAGCAAAGGCGCGCAGCGCCTCATCGCGGATCATGCGGTCGTACCGGTCGTGCTCGTCCGCGAGCACAAACATGCTATTGCCGAGGATCCCCTCCACGCCGCGACGCTGCATCCAGTAGGCACCCACACGCTCACGGAGGTAGCCGATCGGATGCAGACGCAGCACGCGGAGGTTGAACTCCCAGTCCTCGGCCGCGTGCACGTCCTCACGATAGAAGCCCACCTCGTCGTGCAGCGCGCGACGGTAAACGTAGGCGATCGGGACGAATCTGTTGACCTGGAGCACGTCGGCATACGTGATGCGAGCCATCTCGCCCCAGAAGGGCTCGCGCCCCGTCTCGACGAGCCGTTCGCCGTCCACACGCTCGTAGACGATCTCGGTGCGGCTCACGACCCCGGCGTCCTCCGGAGCCCCGAGCAGCCACGCGACCGCATCCGCAAGGAAATGCGGTGCCCACAGATCGTCGTCGTCGTGCAGGACGACGAACTCCGTGGACAGCGCACGTACGCCCGCGTTCGCCGCCGCCGAACGGCCCAGTCCCGCGGTACGGTGGATCACCGCGGCCCGGGAGCCGAGCTCCGGGGATAGCATCGCCACGATCCGGTCCACGGGCGCGGGATCTCCCCCGTCGTTCACGACAACGACGGTCCAGTCGGCGAAACTCTGCCGTGCGATGTCGCGCAGCGCCCGTTCCAGGAAGACCGGCCGATCCTTGGTTCTGACGACGATACCGACTCGAGCGGACGTTTCAGGCAAGAGATTCTCCTGTGGGAACCGGGGCTTCGGTGCTCGAAGGCTACCATCTCCCGCTGTCGCATCCCTGGGACCGCATAGACTCCGAAGGGTGCTGACCCGCCTCCGAGGACTCTGGCGCGCCGCGCGCTCCCTGCCCGCCCTGAGTGCGGTGCTACTCGCCGCCGACCGGTTCTGGTGGGCGCGCACGATCCGCCGCGCAGACATCGTCGACGCGGAGTTCACGTCAGGCCAGCTCGGCCGGCCCGTCACGGATCGGCAGGCGATCCGCGCCTACGTCGGCGGCGGCTTCCGTTCAGGACTGTCCCTGAACCCGCTGTTCTCGGAGCGTTTCGTCTCCGCGCAGTTGCCGGATTCCGACCGCGTTCCGGCGATGTATGCGTATCTGATCGCGGATCAGACCGAGATCGAGACCACCCTCGCCTGGGACGCCCCGGCGCATGCGCGCTCCGACCGGATCTGGTCGAATGCACTGGGCGGAGTGCTCGGCAGCGCGTGGCGCACGCTGCGCTCGGGCGGCGCCGTCGTGCTCCGCGGGGGGACGACCGTCGATCTCGGCGCCCTGCACGCGGCCGCGCTCGGCCTGGCGCACCATACCGTTCGTGCACGGGATTCATCGCCGCGCGCCGTGCTGCACTGGTGGCTGGACGGCGACGACGCCGACGGCGAGGGCCTGCGCGGCGCCCTGGAAGTCCTGCGCGAAGACCACACCGAAGGCGCCGCGGAGGGAGGCCTCCGGCTGATCCTCGACGTGTCGGAAGCGCCACGGAACGTACGCGTGCTCGCCCGTCTCCTCGCCCTCGGAGACTCGCGCATCCGCATCGTCGAGAACGAGGGATCGGACTCGGCCGAGCAAGGATCCGGGGCCGTCGTCATTCGCCGCGCCCCGGGGGCCGCGATCACAGCCGCGTCGATCCGGTTCCTCGCGGACCAGGCACGGCTCGGGCCGGTCGCACCGGTGTGGATCTCGCCCGAGGGTTCCATCTCTTCCGCCGGCGTGCTCGTGGAGGAAGGCCATGCGTATCGGGCGCTGCGGGGGTTCCCCCGCGAGGATGCCGCCGCCGCAGGCGCCGAACTCCTCGTCGCCGCCCTCGACTCCCCCGTCGTGGCGGACATCGCCGGCGACCGTCGTCCTCCACGCACGCTCCTGGGGGAGACGGTCCTCGGCGCCGACGTCGACCGGGCCCCACGTGCGGTCGGAGACCCGAATGAGGCGCTCCCTGGCGTCGTCCCGCGGGGCCTGCGCCGCGCGGGATGGACCACCACCGAGGACGGCGCCCGCCCACGCTACGACGCCGACCCCGGATCCATCGCCCTCCCGGACGGCACAAGGGTGCCGCGTCTGCGCTGGGCGATCAAGACCGCGGCCCCCGCAGGGCCGCGGGGCGAATCATGGGGGGAGACGCATTTCGCACGCTCGCTCGCCGCCGCGCTCGAGCGGCTCGGTCAGTACGTCGCGGTCGACTCCTTCCCCGCGCTGAACCGCGCGTCGTCCGAGTACGACGAAGTCGTCTTGTGCCTGCGCGGACCGCATCCGCTGCCCGCGCAGGACGCCCGGCACCGGCTGCTCTGGATCATCAGTCACCCGGATGAGATCACCGCGGAGGAGCTCAACGGGTACGACCGCGTCTTCGCCGGCTCCACGGCGTGGGCGCGCATCGCGGCCCAACGCTTCGGCGTGCCGATCGCTCCGCTCCTGCAGTGCACGGACGCGCGCAGATTCCACCCGTCGGGAGTCAGGCGCGGCGACGATCTCGTGTTCGTCGGAACGGCGCGCGGGATCGCCCGCCCGGCGGTCGTCGTGCCCGTACGCGCCGGGCGGCGCATGCGGGTGTACGGGCCTGACTGGCGCGGCTACATCCCCGGATCCGCGATCGCGGGGACTCATCTGCCGAATGACGAGGTGCCTGCCGTGTATGAGTCGGCCGGAGCCGTTCTCAACGACCACTGGCCAGCGATGCGCCGCGAGGGGTTCATCTCGAATCGCCTCTACGACGTCGTCGCGGCCGGCGGGCGCGCGATCAGCGACGACGTCGAGGGCATCGCCGAGATCTTCGGCGGCGCGGTCCGGCAGTTCCGGGATGAACGGGAATTGCTGGCGTTGACGGACCAACCGCTCGACGAGCGCTTCCCGCCGGATGCGGAACTCGCGCAGATCTCGGAGAGGATCCGACGAGAGCACTCCTTCGATGCACGCGCCAGACGCCTGGTCGACACGATCCTGGACGCGAGCGGGGAGGTCCGCTAGCGCCTCCAACCGAAGGCCGCATGCCAGGAGGCCCCGATGAGCGGCCCGCCGATGAGCCCGGCGACCGTTCGCGTCCCGATATCACCGGGGAACACCGCGACCAGCACCACCGAGAGGACGCAAGCAAGCACCCATCCGGTCGCGAACACGGTGTGCCGCTTCGCCGCGAGCACCGACGCGCCCGTCACGGTCAGCACGCCGAGGCATCCGGACGCGCCCACAAGGAAGCCGAGCAGCATTCCGTCGAGTGCGAACCCGTCGCCGAACAGCCATGCGAAGACGGCCTCCCCGCAGAGAGCCGCCAGGAACGCGGCAAAGGCCGTGAAAACGGCGAGACAGCCGATCAGGAGCAGCGCGAAGCGGATCGAGGCGCTCCTCGATGATGCGCTGAACCGGGTGATGAGCATGCTCTGCAGCGCCGTGAGCGGAACCAGAATCGGGGCGCGCGTGAGCGTGAGCGCGAGCACCACGGCACCAAGCGCGGCGCGATCCCCTCCCCCGAACAGCGCCAGGACGACGGGGAATCCGTTCACCAGCACCGCGTTGGCCGCCGAGGCCACGACCGTCCGCGCCACGTTCGCCGTGAGCCGGCCGTAGCTCTCTCCGACGACCGAATGACGCGCGATCCCCGACCGCCAGAAGAGCGCGACCACGACAAGCGACAGGGGGAACGGGACGGCGACCGCCCAGCACAGGGCCGTGGTGTCGGCGCCCGTCAAGAGCACGATGCCCACGAGCACGAGACGGCTCACTCCGTCGACGAGCGGCACCAAGGCGAAGCCGCTCCAGTTCGCACTGCCCGCGAGGACCCCATTGACGGCCGCGACGCCGACGTAGGAGGCCACGGCGATGGCGAGCGGGAACGCCCAGACCGTATGTCCTGCGCCGAAGACGGGCTCGGCCCAGAGCGGTCCTGTGGCCGCGAGGATGGCGAGCGCCCCGCCGCCGAGCACGACGGCGAAGTGCACGAGCGACGCCCCGCGGCGCGACGTGTCGCGGGGCACCGCATCGGCGACAGCCCGCGTCGCTTCCTGCTGCACGCCGAACAGCACCCCGACGAGCATGAACAGCGCCGCCCAGAACACGGAGAACGACGCGTAGCCCGCGGGTCCGAGAGCGGGAGCCACGATGAGAAGGATGACGAAACTGCTCGCGGCCGATATCGCCGTGGCGGCGAGCACGAGGGGCAATCCACGGCGAGACGTCACGGGCACGGCGTCCGCATCAGCCGTCATGATGTGCGCTTCCTCGATCGTGAGCCGGGAGCGGCATCCAAGGGACGTCGCCTACCATGATTCGGAACCCACCCCGCAAGTATGCCAGCAGTCCAGGGTTCCGGGAGGGCGCGAAGTGAACGTAGGCACGATCGACATCATCATGCCTTTCTACGGGGACCCGGCGCAGTTCAAGGAGGCGGTACTCAGCGTGCTGGCGCAGGACGACCCCGACTGGCGACTGGTCGTGCTCGACGACTGCTACCCCCATTGGAACCCGTCGTCCTGGCTCGCAGACCTGCAGGAACCGCGCATCACCTACGAACGGAACCCGGAGAACCTCGGAGTCAGCCGGTCCTTCGATCGCTGCATCGACCTGGCGCGAAACGACTACCTGGTGATTCCGGGATGTGACGACCGCTTCCTGCCCGAATACATCTCGACGGTGCGGGCGCTCATAGCGCGCTTCGATCGGCCCGAGTACGTGCAGCCCCGCGTCGAGGTCATCGACGACCGTGGGACGCACGCGACCCCGCTCGCCGACCGGGTCAAGGCGCTCATCCAACCTCGTCTGTCCCAGGACACGGTGCTGTCAGGCGATGCCGTGGCGACCACGCTGATGCGCGGGAACTGGTCGTATTTCCCAGCGATCTGCTGGCGCGTAGACGTCCTGCGTACCTTCCATTTCTCTGACGAGTACGAGATCGTCATGGATCTTGCGCTGCAGCTCGACATCCTTCTCGACGGCGGGCGATTCGCGCTCTCTCCGACCACCGCGTTCCAGTACCGACGGCACGCGGCGAGCGCATCGTCGTACACAGCGACCGATGGCACCCGGTTCGTTGAGGAGCGCGACTTCTATCGCGCAGCGCGATCCCGGCTGCGAGTGGCCGGGTGGCGTCAGGCGAGTCGGGCGGCCGGCGCGCGGATAACCTCTCGCCTGAACGCTCTCTATCAGGTTCCCTCGGCCCTTCTGCACGGCGATCGTGCAGCCGTGTCGCTGCTTCTGCGTCACGTCCTCACCCGGTGAGGGCGCACGAGCGCTCAACGGCGCCACTATATGATTGCTGACATGACCTACCCCCTCGAGCAAGTGCTGGTCGTCATGCCGGCCTTCAACGAGGAAGCGGTGATCGGACAGGTGATCTCCGAAGTGCGTGTGACGCTTCCGGGAGCCCAGGTCCTCGTCGTCAGCGACGGGTCCACCGATCGCACCGTGCAGATCGCCCGCGGCGCAGGCGCGCGCGTGTTGGAACTGCCCTTCAACCTCGGGGTCGGCGGTGCGATGCGCCTCGGGTTCCGATTCGCGCTGGAGAACGGAATCCCCGTGGCGGTTCAGCTCGACTCGGACGGTCAGCACAATCCTTCTGACGTGCCCGCGTTGGTCGCCCGACTCGACGAATACGATGTCGTGATCGGCGCCCGCTTCGCCGGCGAAGGCGATTACGAGGTCCGCGGGCCGCGACGGTGGACGATGCGATTCCTCTCGGCGACGCTGAGTCGCGCTCTGGGCACCCGCCTCACCGACACCACGTCGGGGTTCAAAGCACACGGTCCGCGCGCCATCGCGCTCTACGCTCATGACTTCCCCGCCGAGTACCTCGGCGACACCATCGAGTCGATGGTGACCGGACATCGAGCAGGTTTGCGCTTCACCCAGATCGGCGTCGCGATGAGAGAGCGCGCAGGAGGCACTCCCTCGCATAATCCGGTGAAGTCAGCGATCTACCTCGGCCGTGCGTTCTTCGCCCTGGTTATCGCGTTCCTCCGTCCCCGAGCATGGTCGGCGCCCGCTGCATGATCCTCACCCGCTATCTCGTCGGCATCGTAGGCGCGCTGCTGATCCTCATCGTCGTCATCGAGCTCCTCCGCCGTGGGCGTCTCCGAGAGCGCCACACGATCTGGTGGCTGATCGCCGGAACGTTGAGCCTGCTCTTCGCGCTCTTCCCGTCCATCCTCGAGGGTGCGGCCAGGATACTCGGGATCGATGTCCCGGTGAATCTCGTCTTCTTCGTGAGCATCGTCGTACTTTTCCTGGTCTGCATCCAGCAGGCGACCGAACTCACCCAGGCCGAGGAGAAGACGCGCACGCTGGCGGAACGCGTCGCGTTGCTGGAGGATCGGGTCGGTGAACTGGAGCAGCGCGGCGCGCCCTCCGACCGAGGTCCGCAGGGCTGACAGTCAGCAGCCGAGCCGACACCAGGGCCGAGCCATGGCCTCACGCACGAATGGACTGAGATGACCGATCCGACGGCCCCACCCGCCGCGGAGCCGCGCACCGCGAGCCCCGTCACCTCTCCGGCCCGAAGGTCCGCCATCAGCGCCCTCGTGGTCGCCGCGCTCGCGTTTCTCGCGCTGCTCGGCTGGGCATTCGCGTCTCCAGTCGGCGCAAGCCCGGACGACAACTTCCACCTGACCAGCATCTGGTGCGCACAGGGCGAGCGCGCTGGATTCTGCGAGGCCGGGGCGAGCGCCGACCAGAGAGCGGTTCCGGCCGAGGTCGCGTGGTCCTCGGCCTGCTACGCCACCAGGCCCGAGCACAGTGGTCGGTGCGACCTGCCGCTCACGGGCATGGTAAACACCGGCCACGGCAACTTCGAGGGACTGTATCCCCCGGTCTACTACGCCACGATGAGCGTCTTCGTGTCCTCCGACGTGCAAACCTCCGTGCTGCTGATGCGCATCTTCAACTGCCTTCTCGCTGTGGCTCTGATCACCGCGGTCTATCTCCTGGTCGATGACCGGCTCCGGCGGCCTTTGCTCTGGGGGCTGGCCCTCACAAGCGTTCCGACCGGCATCTTCCTCATCTCCAGTGTGAATCCGAGCGGCTGGGCGATCGTTTCGGCGACAACGCTCTGGGTCTCGCTCGTCGGCTTCATACGGGCTCCGAGCCTCGCGCACCGAATCGCGCTGGGCGGGCTGGCCCTGCTGTCGGCTTTGATGGGGGCCGGATCCCGTGGCGACTCGGCGGTCTTCGTGGCGTTCGGCGCCGTCCTCGCAGCCGTCATCGCCTTTGAACGCAGCCGGCGCTACCTGTTGCTGCTGATTCTTCCTCTGATCACGGTGGTGATCGGTGCCGCCTTCTATCTCAGTTCGAATCAGGTCGGTTCCGCCCTCGACGGAGAGATGGCCGGGCAGCGCCCCACGAGTGTTCACTTCGTCGCAGACATGCTCCGAACCCTGCTGAACATCCCGAAGCTCTGGGTCGGGAACTTCGGCACCCAGGCCCTGGGCTGGGGCGACGTCGCGCTACCGGCGGCCGTCTGGTTCATCGCGCTCGCGCTCTACGCCGGAGTGGCATTCTGGGGTCTGTCTCGCACGCGCAAGCTGGGCACGAGCATCGCGACCGTGCTCGCGGGCGTCGCACTGGTGATGGTGCCGAGCCTGATCATCGTGCAGAACGGGGTGGAGGTCGGTGTGCTCGTCCAGCCGCGCTACATTCTTCCGCTTCAGATCCTGTTCCTGGCGATGATCCTGCTCGACAACGGTCGCGTACCGCTCACGATGACGGGACTCCAGCGCTGGGTCATCATCGTCGGGCTCTCCGCCGCGAACGGGATCGCCCTCTACAAGACCTTCCGGCGCTTCCTGACGGGAACGGGTTATCCGGGCATCGATCTCGATCAGAACGTGCAGTGGTGGTGGCGCGGCCTGGCCGTTTCCCCGGACGTCTTCTGGATCGTGGGCACTCTCGCGTTCGCGGCGCTGCTGTTCTTCGCATCCCGCGGGCTGGTCCGCCGCCCCGCCCCGGACACGCTCGCTCTCTGATCGAGAGTCCTCGCACCGGATGAGAAGTATCGCATCCGGTGCGAGGTCACTCCACCGGCAGGCTCGGAGGCGCTTGCGAAAAGTAGCGCTCGGTGAAGACGTAGAGCACGGCGTCGGCGCCGCACTTTTTGGCTTCTGCGACGACATCGGGGCGTGTGTTGTTCGCGCTCTTGTCGGAGTAGTCGAGATTGTGACGGATCTGGCAGGTGTCCTGGAAGGCCTGCGCCCAGGAGGGCGCCAGCGCCTCGCCGGTCGAGTCGCGAAGGATCAGCGCACGACCCGCCCCCAAGGGGTTCGCTGTGCGCGCCGGCAAGTCCAGCAGCCCGACAGAGCCGTCTGACGGCCCTGCCTTCTCGACGCCGTCGGCGCCGGTGATCGTGGAGTGCACGGCCGTCTGTTGGCCCGCGGTCGTCGGAGTCGCCCAGTCCTCAGGCGACGACGAGTCGCCGAACGCTGAGAACTCGTTCGGCGCGACGGAAATCGTCGCTCCGGTCACCGCCGGGACCGCGAGTTTTCCCCACGATGACTCCGGATACAGCACCGACGCACAGGCGACGGTCTGACGCCAGGCGGCGTAGGCGCCGTACGGTGTCCAGTGAGAGTTCACCGAAGAGTAGACCGGTGCGTTCTGCCTGGCCTTCTCCATCGCGTCCCGCACGTCCACCACCGGCAGGTCCCCCGAGTGCTCGAGGAACTGCTCGAGATGGGTGCGCCCCTGCAGACCGTCGGTCCATTCGGGGAGACGATCGCGGTAGAGCTCCCACTTCGCGGGAGCGACGACGATCACGAGGTCACGTCCGTCCTTTCGGAGTTGTCTGTCGAGTCCGTCGAAATAGATCAGCCATTGGGCGAGCTGCGAGTCGAGCCAGGGCGCGCGTCCGAGCGCTTGAGACATGTTCTGGGACTGCGCGTCGCCCCAGAAGTCGAAGCCGTCGCGCCCCTGGACGCGCATGCCCTGAGCGTCCGGGTGGGCGGCGAACTTCGCCTCTGAATCTGCTGTCCGCGCCCCTGTCCATATGTCCTTCGGATGGGCGGGGAACCCTGTCGACGTGCAGCTCTGCGGCAGCGACGTCTGCTGCGAGGGCTGGGCGAGGACGGCCCGCTGCTGCTGCGCAGCGGCCTCGTGCATCGCGATCCGTGTGCTCGCGCCGATGATGGCGAGCACCAACACGATGACCATCAGCACCGTCAGCGGTACGAAATGCCAGATGCGTCGAGCACGAGATCTCGGCTTCTCCTGCTCCACGGCGTGCACGCGGTGGAGCGGTGTCCCGCTGCTCACGACTTGGCTCCGTTCTGCGCACGGAGAGACTCGGCGAGCCGCGTCGACGAGTAGTCCGGGTTGACGATCAGACGCTTGACGCGCATCGTCAGCGGAGACAGCCTGTGCAGCGCGGCCGCGAGCCAGCGCGGAGTCCAGTCCTTCAACGACATGGCCGGCTTCTCGATCAGATGCCAGGAGAGGATCGCGAGGACGTGCACGATCACGACGATCGTGAGGTGGTAGACGATCCAGCCGTGCTTCTGCAGGCCGAAGTACGTGGCGAGCGTCATGAGCGGCCAGGCGTAGATGTAGATGCCGTAGGAGAAGTCGCCGAACTTGGCCCAGCGGGTCAGGCGCAGGCGGACGCCGCACCACATCAGGAAATAGAGGAATCCGTACTGGCCGACGACGTTCCACCCGCCGAAGGCATACGTGAACAGCCCCAGTCCGAGCATGCCGAAGGCGGCACGGTCGTCGATTGGGATCTTGTCGCCGTGTAGGGCGAAGAGCATGCCGAAAGCGTACGGCGCGAAGAACATCAGGATGAACGGGTCGCCGAACACGCGGTTCAGACCCGCGATGTTGCCCGCCCCCAGCCACTGCAGCGCGTTCAGGCCGATCACGATAACCGCGAAGGCGGTCGCGAAGCGCTTGGACGCCAGAGCTCCGAAGAGACCGAGGAGGCCCACGACGATGTAGCAGAGGAACTCATACGACAACGTCCAGGCCGAGCCGTTCCAGTCCCGCACGCCGTGGATCTGGAAATATGGCACGGTCTCACCGAGTCCGGCGATGTTGCGCTGGTTAAGCAACAGGAACATGTTGTCGAAGAAGTACGTCTTCGGCGACTCGATCACGGCGTTCCAGTAGCCGTCGAACGTTCCATGCACGGTTCGCCAGGCAATCGGCGCGAAGACGAGGACCGTGAGAATGAGGGACGCCCAGAAGGCGGGGAAGATGCGCAGGCAGCGTCTCCAGAGATACCGCCACATCGTCGATCGCCCCATCCGCGACTTCGTGATGAGGAATCCGGAGAAGAAGAAGAAGCCGGCGACGGCGACGCCGCCCAAGGACTGCTCGCGCGAGATCTGTACGCCGAGGTCCTCACCGCCGTAGAAGCCGGCGATCGGGCCCGCGTGCGAGAAGATCACGAGGAAGGCCATCAGCCAACGCAGGAAATCGAGAGAGTTCGCCCTGGGGTCGAACGCCTGAGCCACGCTCAGCGGGCCGCCCTGGAGCGCGCTCACGCGCCGACTCGCTTCAAAGACCGGGCCGCCGAGGCGCGCATCCGGCGATACACCTTCCGGCTCGCGTCGTATGCAGGGAACAGCATTCGCGCCAGAGTCGGAAAACGACGGTTGATCACGCTCTTGCTGAACCCGAGCACGCTAGATGCCGATTTCAGCCGCTCGAGATACGCCGCCTGCTCCATGACCGTTCCGGGAAGATCCTGACTGAACTTCTGGAGCTTGTACTCGAGGAACGGATAGTTGATCGAGGCGAGCTCCGTGCTCTGCACCGTGTAGACGGGCATCCCTGCACCGAGCGACGAGTAGGTGAAGAGTCGTTCGATGACGTGGGCGATCGAGCCGTCGCTGTACGGCTGGTCCTCGAAGTCCGACCACGTGAGGCCTGCGTCGACCAGAGTGCGCAGGGCGCGGGGGCGGGCGATGAACATCGACCCGTAGGCGGACAGGGGGGTCGACTCGTCGAACGGCGTCGTGATACCGAGTCGCCCGCACAGACGTGCCGCCGGCTCCTTGTTGAGGTACCAGGCCTGGCCCATAGTGGGGAAGCCGATGTGGATCACAGGAGGGATGACCATCCCGATCTCGGGATGTTCGGCAAAGAGGTTCACGACATTGGCGGCGTAGTTCTCCGAATGCAGAAGATTGCCGAAGAGATGCCGCTTGAACCAGCCGCCGGCGACCGCGCCATCCTGCGGCGAACGCTTCGAATGGATCTTCACGACGATGTCGTACTCGTCGTTACGGAGCAAATCGGCGCAGGTGAGCAGAAAAGCGGAGACATCGCGCCCTGCGTTGGACTCCGTCACACGGACCTCGTACGAGCGGACGCCTCGTGCGGCGAGCGCCGCCTCCAGCACTCGGCGCTTCTCCTCGGTGTCCGTCGTCACGACAACGTGCCGTGCGCAGGGCATCCGTTCCGCATAGTCCATGAGCTCGTCGATCATGTCTTCGTAGAAGCAGTGGATCGCCACCAGGGCGGTCATCCTTCGCGCGCCCTCGAGCTGCTCGGCATCGATCTCCAGCGCGTCGGAGAAGATGCGGTGCAGCGAGAAGTTCGTCGCAGCCACGCGCGGCTCCATCGTGCGCGCGACGTTCTCCCAGATGAGCTCGAGCGGATAGCCAGAAGTGCGTTCCAGGATGCTGATGACGTCGCGCCCGATGATCGCGTGATCCGACAGGTAGAGCGGATCGTGGAAGAACGTGCGCCGCTTCACGATCGGACACCGCTCAGCGGTCAACTCAACGACATCGTCGAGAACGGGGTTGCGACTCGGGAAGTCCGTGTAGGGATAGACCACCCTCCAGGTGAACCCGCGCTCCTCGAAGTAGGCGGCGAATCGCGCTTCATGCCTGTCGATGGACTGCTCGTAGCTCGTGATCTCCGGCATCGCATGCCAATAGTGACGAAACGCCGGTGACAGCAGCAGCGACTTCCTCACGGCCAGCCAATGCGACTGGATGTGCCTCGGCAGCACCCCGCCGCTGGCGAAGTCGTGCGGGGCGACCTCGGCGTGCTCCGTGATGCCCCAGAAATCGACGTCCCAGGCATCCGTCTTCTCGAACATCTCCGAGAACGGATAGACCGGGCCGAAGAAGGTGTAGTTCAGCAGAATGAGCTCGTCGTACTCTGCAAGACGATCGAATCCGAATCGAGTCAGGGCCTCCTTGTATCCACCGACGTCGAACCCGACGTTGTCGCGCTGCCAGACCTCGTCGGCGACCCTTTCGAGTTCTGCGAGTCCGTCCTGCGAGACCGAACCGTTCGAGATCACGACGATGTGCTCAACGTGCTCGCGGAGCTTCTCCAGGCAGTACGGGATGTAGCGGTCGACGATCCCTTCCTTTTCCCAGAACAGGTAGAAGGCGATGCGCTTCACGGGACTCCTCACAAACTGGACATTCCGGTCGAGTATAGCCGCCGCGCCTGCGCTGCCCTCGGATCGGCATGCTGATGACTCCGCGTGCCTCGCCACCGCACCGGATAGGATAAGGCGGACCAAGGCTCGCATGACGCCGCGTGTCCTCCGTCCCGGGCACAGTGTCGTCGCCCGACCCGAAGCCGAGAGAAGCCTCAATGCCAGACTCCCTTCCGTCCCTCGAGCCGAACGGTACGCAGCGCGTCCTGATCGTGAGCCCCGACACGTTCGGCCGCAAGATGGGCGGGCCGGCGATTCGCGCCTGGGAGATGGCGAAGCGGCTCGCGGCGGTCGCGCAGGTGCGGCTCGTCTCGATCAAGGACTCATCGCTCACGCACGAGGAGTTCGACGTCCTCATGGTCGGCGATGAGGAGCTGAGGCAGCAGGTCGACTGGGCCGACGTCGTGATCGCCCAGGGCGAGGTCTTCGCGCTACATCCGTGGCTGGTCGAATCCGAAGTCGTGATCATCGCCGACGTCTACGACCCGTTGCATCTCGAGGTGCTCGAATCCGCCAAGGACGAAGGCCCGGAGGGCCGCAGCTTCCTTGTCAGGTACTGCGTGGACATGCTCACGACGCAGCTGCGGCGAGCGGACTTCATGATCTGCGCGTCGGAGAAGCAACGTGACTTCTGGCTCGGCCACCTCGGCTCCCTCGGTCGCATCTCCCCGGAGACTTACGACGCGGACAGGAGCCTGCGCAACCTCATCGACGTCGTGCCGTTCGGCGTCTCCGCCGACGTACCTGAACAGACTCGCCACGCCATCCGCGGCGCCGTCGAGGGGATCGGCCCCGACGACAAGGTCATCCTGTGGGGCGGCGGCGTCTACAATTGGTTCGACCCCCTCACCCTCATCCGGGCCGTGCACGAGCTCTCAGAGCGGCGGCCCGAGGTGAAGCTCTACTTCCTCGGGATGACGTATCCGAATCCGGCGGTTCACGAGTCACATATGGCGGCAGAGGCGCTGCAGCTCGCCGATGAGCTGGGCCTCACCGACACCCAGGTGTTCTTCAACATGGGTTGGACCGACTACGACGACCGCATCAACTACCTTCTCGATGCGGACCTCGGCGTCAGCACCCATTTTCCCCACGTCGAGACGGCCTTCAGCTTCCGCACGCGGATCCTGGACTACCTCTGGGCCGGTCTGCCGATCGTCGCGACCGACGGCGATGGTTTCGCACCCCTCATCCGGGACCACCGTCTCGGCGCGGTCGTCCCGGCCGAGGATGTGGATGCGCTCGTGGCGGCCCTGGAACAGACGCTCTTCGCTGACGACACCGAAGAGCTCCGCGAGAACGTGCGGGCCTTCGGACGCAGTCTCACCTGGGATCGCGCGCTCGCACCGCTGATCGACTTCTGCCTAGCGCCACGGCACTCCGCGGACTACCCGACGTCGGGGGACGATTCGCTGGATGCTCATCGTGCACGGCACATCGAGGTCCTCGAAGCCAAGATCCTGCAGTTGAGCGATCAGGTGGGCGCGACGCGCGACAGACTGGTTGTCGCGCGCGACGAGCTCGACCGAGTCCACTCGAGCGCGTCCTGGCGCCTGTCCGCACCGCTGCGCCTCGCCGGCCGTCTAGGACGTCAGCTCCGCCGAATCCGACCGGTCAGAGGCCAGCGCTGATCTCGGCAGCGACCGATCCGAGCGTCATCGTCTCCGCGTGGACGGTGAACATCCGTCCCTGCATAAGCACGTGCGAGTTGATGTCGATCACTTCGGAGACGTTCGCGTTGATGTAGTACTGGCCCGCCCCCAGATAGACCCGCTCGATCCGGAAGTCGACATGCGTATCTCCGGCTTCGATCGCAGGCAGGACCATGCCGAGCCGCTCCGTGTTCGAGGCGATAGTCATCTGGCCCAGAGCCGTGTCGATGCTGAAGCCGGCGGCCCAGTGGGACATCGCCTCGCGCGCTCGTGCATGGATGCGCACCGTCAGCGGATCCCCCACCTGCACCTCGGCGATCTCGTCACCATGATCGTCATGCAGGGTGATGGCGGTGACCTCGATCAGCTGCTCGGTCCCGCGCTCGTGCAGTTCACCCAGTCGGCGGCCCTCCAGCACGTCGCGAAGAGCCGCGACTCCCCTGTTGACGTCCCCGTCGAAGACGATCTGGCCATCCTTGAGCACGACCGCACGATCGCAGAGCTCCTGCACCTGCGACGCGGAATGCGACACCAGGATGATGGTGCGCCCTTCGGCTCGGAACTGCGCGATCCGCTCCATACACTTGCGCTGGAAGGCCTCATCCCCGACGGCAAGCACCTCGTCGACGAGAAGCACGTCCGGATCGGTGTGGATGGCCACCGCGAACGCGAGCCGGACGAACATGCCGGACGAGTAGAACTTCACCTGGGTCTCGATGAAATCTCCGATCCCGCTGAACTCGTGGATCGCATCGAACTGCTCGTCGACCTGTTCACGGCTGAGACCCAGGATCGCGGCGTTCAAGTACACGTTCTCGCGTCCGCTGAGATCGGGATGGAATCCCGCACCGAGCTCCAGCAGAGCTGCCATCCGCCCGCGGTTATAGATCGCACCGCTCGTGGGTGCGACGATGCCACCGATGAGCTTGAGCAGCGTGCTCTTGCCTGACCCGTTGGCGCCCAGCAGACCCACGGTGGTCCCCGCTTGAATCTCTAGCGAAACGCCGTTGACCGCGGTGAAGCGCTCTCGATGCTCCCGGCCGAGCTTGCCGAGATGGACGATCCGGTCCTTGAGCGTGTTGTCCTTACGCACCTGGAACGTCTTGGTGACGTCTTCGACGCGGACGACGACGGGACCCGGGACAGTTGAGACGACCATTACATCTCCTGTGCGAAGTTGCCCTGCAGACGCGTGAACACGCGATGGGCGATGAAGACGAGCACGACGCCGATGACGAAGGCTATGAGGATGCGCAGTCCGAGGTCCGCAGGGTAGTCGGCCGCCGTGCCGCCGCCCCAGAAGGCCCGGTGGAAACCGAGGACGCCGAGGGTGATCGGATTGTTCTGATAGATCTCGAACGCCCAAGACGGGAGGTGGAAGCTCTCGAAGGCGCGCTTCACCATGCCCCACGTGTATACGATCGGCGACGCCCACATGGCGAGCATCACGACCACGTCAAGCAAGTACTGCACATCGCGGAGGTACACGTTGACCGCGGAGAGCAAGAGGCCGAACGCGAGGCCGTACACCAGGATCAGCGCCACCGACGGAAAGAACCACAGCATCTGGGCCGGGTCTGCTGGAAGCGCCCGGAAGATCAGTGCGGCGGCGAGAAGCACGACGCACTGCACGAGGAACATGAAACCCGCGCCGCCGATGCTCGCGAGCGGGAAGATCTCGCGCGGAAGATAGATCTTCTTCACGAGACCCGAGTTCGCGAGGATCGAACCGGTCGCGCTCACGACCATCTCATTGAAGAAGCCGTAGAGCGTTAGCCCGGCGAAGAGATAAACCGCGAAATCGGGGACGCCGTCCGCGGCCCGCAAGAACTTCCCGAGCACGACGTAGTACATCAGAAAGAGGATGATGGGCCGGATCACGGTCCAGAGGAAACCGAGGAAGCTGTCCCGGTAGCGGGCCTGGAGGTCGCGGCGCACGAGGAGCTGCAGCAGTTCCCGGCGCTGGAAGATCTCACGGATCTTGCCTCCGCGGACATCGAGCGTCAATCCGGAAGCGTCTGTGCGCAAGAACGGCGCCGCGGCCAACCGCGTGTATCGAGGTTCTGTATCCACCGTGCTCCCACGTCGTCCAACCCAACCTTCTCAGCCTACTGCAGGCACCTGTCAGAACCCCGGCGACAGACGCCATGAGGACATCCGGTACCCTCGTGACGGACGTCCGCAGCTCGACGGACGCGGGATTGGAACGGTGGCGTCTTCATGACTGACTCTCGCGCGCGCTTCGTGGTGACCGGCGCAGGCGGCTATCTCGGACCCCATGTGGTGGCGGCCCTCGCCGACCGCGGTCACGAGGTGCTCGCCGTCGTGCGGCCCGGCTCCTCGGCAGTCACGGATCCCCGCGCGGTACGCGTAGAGGCCGATATCCTGGCGCCCGATTTCGACGTGCGCAACTGGGGCTCCCCGCACGGCATCGTCCATCTCGCGTGGCAGGACGGGTTCGTCCACAACTCCCCCGCGCACCTCGGACAGCTGTCCGCCCATTATCGGCTGCTCACGGCGGTGGAAACCCCGCGTCTCGTCGTCCTGGGCACGATGCACGAGATCGGTTACTGGGAGGGCGCCATCAACGCTGAGACGCCGACGAATCCGCTCTCACAGTACGGCATCGCGAAGGATGCGCTCCGGCGGGCGTTGCCTCTTGCCCTGCCACCCGAGACGGCGCTGGCATGGGCCCGGGCCTACTACATCTACGGGGACGACCGTCGCAGCAACTCGATCTTCCGCAAAATCCTGGAAGCCGCCGACGCCGGCAAGACGACGTTCCCGTTCACCTCCGGAAAGAACCGCTACGACTTCATCCGGGTCGAGGAGCTCGGGCGTCAGCTGGCCGCTCTGGCTGAGGCCGTGGATGTCACGGGAACCCTGAACTGCTGCACGGGCGAACCGATGTCGCTCGCCGACAAGGTCGAGCAGTTCATCGCAGAGAACAATCTCCCGATCTCCCTGGAGTACGGCGCATTCCCGGACCGGCCGTACGACTCCCCCGGTGTGTGGGGCGACGCCTCCGTCATCCGTGAGGTGATGGCCCGAGGCTGAGCCGCCCCGGGCCCTCCGCTCAGCGGGCTCGTCCGCGCGTGACGATGTCGAGCAGGTACTGGCCGTACCCGCTCTTCACCAGGGGCTCTGCCCGCTCGCGCAGCTCGTCGTCGCTGAGGAAGCCCATCCGCCAGGCGACCTCCTCCGGGCATCCGATGGACAGGCCCTGACGCTTCTGCACCGTGCGGATGAACTCCGTCGCTTCGCTCAGCGAGTCGAAGGTGCCGGTGTCCAGCCAGGCCGTTCCGCGGGGAAGGATCTGAACCTGCAGGTCACCACGGTCGAGGTAGACACGGTTCAGGTCAGTGATCTCCAGCTCGCCGCGCGCAGACGGCTTCAGTTCCTTCGCAATCTCCACGACGTCGTTGTCGTAGAAGTACAGACCAGGGATCGCGTAGTTGCTCTTCGGCTGAGACGGCTTCTCCTCGATCGAGAGGGCGCGTCCCTGTCCGTCGAACTCGACCACGCCGTACGCCGTGGGGTCGGCGACCCAGTACCCGAAGACCGCAGCACCGCTGAGATCCGAATACTCCCGCAGATGCGAGCCCATCCCAGGGCCGTAGAAGATGTTATCTCCGAGGACCAGGGCCGCGGTGTCGCCGCCGATGTGGTCGGCGCCAAGCGTGAACGCCTGGGCGAGACCGTCTGGCGAGTGCTGCTGGACATACGTCAGTGAGACCCCGAAACGCGAGCCGTCGCCGAGGAGGCGCTGGAACTGGTCGGCGTCGTGCGGGGTGGTGATGATAAGGATGTCGCGGATCCCGGCCAGCATCAGAGTCGACAGCGGGTAGTAAATCATCGGCTTGTCGTACACCGGCACGAGCTGCTTGGAAATGCCGAGGGTGATCGGATGAAGCCGCGAGCCGGTCCCGCCGGCCAGGATGATTCCACGCATCTGTCCAGTCTCGCGCAGAACGGTGTACGAGCCAAACTCGAGCGGCGCCACGCGGGTGATAACCTGACTGCGATCGAGGGGCTCCTCGGTCTAGCTCAGCGCCGAGACCGGGCCGACCGGAGGCGCGCACAGGACTCCGAGATCACTTGCACATCACCAGCATCAGTCCCCGCTCTCATGCCGAGTCCGCTCTCGGCGTACGCGACTCCGTGCACCCACCTGCCCGGCGCGGACGCGCATGACCTCGTCCACACGTCGCGACACCGGTTCCGGGGTTGCGTCCAGTCGACGTAGCGTGCTGAAGTACCTGATCGCTGGGGGGCTCGGATTCCTCGTGGATTTCGGGCTGCTCGCCCTGCTCCATCAGGTCTTCGGATGGTCGACGTGGCTCGCTGCCGGCGTGGCCTTCGCGGCGAGCTTCCTGTTCACCTACGCGATGCAGCGCAACTTCACGTTCGGGTCCGAGGCGCCGCATGGCTGGGCCCTTCTCAAGTACTCCGCGCTCGTCGCATTCAACCTGCTCGCGACCGCGGGGATCGTCGCGGTCGTCGATCAGACCCCCGCCGGATGGGCCGTCGGCAAGGTCGCCGCCACCGCGGTGACCACGCTCTGGAACTACTTCGCGTATCGCTACTGGGTGTTCGCCAGGCCGCGCGGTGAGGAACCCTGAGCGGAGGGATCCTCGCGCCCCCCGAGGCCGGCGAGTCTGCTCAGCTGCGCGTGCAGCGCCGACTGACTCGTCAGCAGCTCATGCGCCAACAGTGAGAGCGCCGCGATAAACGTCGCGGAGCCAAGCAGCCAGACGATGAGTGGGTGCGGAACACCCGCCTCCCACCACCAGCTGCCGGGCGCGGTCAGTCGCAGTCCGGTGACGTTGCCCAAGGTATAGCGCTTGATGTTGCTGTAGAGCGCGACGGCGTTGGCGATGGACAGGATCGCGACGATGCCATAGGCCTGCACGCGTGTGAGAGCCAGCGGCTTCTTGCCGCCGACCGGGAGCATCGCGAAACCGACGAACATCGTCACGAGCGGCAGGAGGTAGCGCGGGTGTACGAGTGCGCCGACCTCCATATCGTTGCGCTGCAGGAGATAGACGGGCAGCACGATGAGAGCGGCGGCGGCGACCGCCAGCAGGACGGCTTTGCGCCATCCCATCGACGCGAGCCCCATGAATACGACCGCCCCGACGACGAACATCATCCCGACCCAGACGACGGCGGGCATCACGACATCGTTCCAGCCGAGCGGCCAGGTCCCGAACGACCCGAACCAGAGCAGAGGCACGTCGAGCAGGTTGCGCAGCAGCAGCTCCCGCCCGTGCAGCGTCCCACCGCCGCTGCCGGGGGCCGCGCCGTTCTGCCAGGCGGTCGCCTGTTGCGCGGTGAGGTACAGCAGGAAGCAGACGAGCGACAGTGCGGCCGGATAGGCGATCGACAGCCAGAACCGACGTCCTCGGGGGCCGCGCGCGGCGATCAGGACGGCCGCTCCGAGCGCCACCACCGCATAAACAGCCATGTCAGGCCGCGCGCCCGCTCCCATCACGGTGATCAGCGCCGCGAGCACGCCGAGGCCGATCCTTCGACGGCCCGAGCTTTCGAGGAAGCCCAGCATGGCAAGCCATAGCGTGCCGCCTGCGAGCACCGCCCACCCGCTGGGATTGACCGAGGCCACGAGGAACAGTCCCCAAGGGATGAGGGTGGCGGCCATCGGCACCACCAGCAGGGGGCGTCGTCGCGAAGGCAGCAGCAGATACAGCGCGGTGATGATCGCGACGAAGATCACCACGTTGAGGAGACGCACCGCGATCACGGAAACCGCGACATCGCTCGACGCGAAGACGCTCATCACCGAGTAGTACACGGGAGAGTAGAAGTGCGCGGTGGAGTTGACGTGATCCGTCGTGACCAGATGATTGGGATCGGATCCGAGAACCTCCCTCTGGCAGTTCGCGGTGATCTCTGGATGGAACGCGTAGCACTGCGAGGCGATGGTCGCCCACGGCACCCACTTGCCCGCCCCGTCCGGTGCCGTCTCGCACAGCCCGGGGCGATCGCCGGCGCCGCACCAGATGCTGGCGATGTGATAGTTCTCGTCAGGCGCGCCACCGACCGGCGATGCGACCGCCCAGGATCCCAGCGCGATGAGCAGGAGGAGCGGGGCGAGCAGCAGCAGGGGCAGTCGGCTGCGGCCCGGCCTCGTGTGGCGGAATTCAGTCACTCCGCAACCCTATCGGGCGCTCTCCGGCCGCAGGTCCTCACTCCCCCGCCCGGTATCATGGAGGGATGCGCAGACTCTTGGTCACGGGCGGAGCCGGCTTCATCGGCTCCAATTTCGTTCACTACGTACTCGAGAACACGGACGACACGGTCACGGTGCTGGACAAGCTGACCTACGCCGGCAATCTGGCGTCTCTGCAGGGTCTCCCCGCCGAGCGCTTCCAGTTCGTCGAAGGCGACATCTGCGATACAGAACTGGTGGGACGCCTCTTCGACAAGCACGACGCCGTGGTGCACTACGCGGCCGAGTCGCACAACGACAACTCGCTGAGCGGGCCCGCGCCGTTCGTTCAGACGAATCTCATCGGAACGTTCACGCTCCTCGAAGCAGCGCGGCGGACCGGGATCCGGTTCCACCACATCTCCACGGACGAGGTCTACGGAGACCTCGAGCTCGACGACCCTACTCGCTTCACCGAGCAGACCCCGTACAACCCGTCAAGCCCGTACTCCTCCACCAAGGCCGGGTCCGACCTCCTGGTACGTGCATGGGTCCGGTCGTTCGGTGTCCAGGCAACGATCAGCAACTGTTCGAACAACTATGGTCCGCGCCAGCACGTCGAGAAGTTCATTCCGCGGCAGATCACGAATCTCATCGATGGCGTGCGCCCGCGGCTGTACGGTGACGGGCTGAACGTACGCGACTGGATCCACGCGGACGACCACTCGTCTGCGGTGCTGCGCATCCTCGACGCCGGAGCTATCGGCGAGACCTACTTGATCGGCGCGGACGGCGAGAAGACGAACCGCGAGGTCATCGAGCTCATCCTGCAGGAGATGGGACGCCCGACCGACGACTACGACCTTGTCACGGACCGGGCAGGACACGATCGCCGGTACGCAATCGATTGGACGCGTCTGCGTGAGGAGCTCGGCTGGACCCCCCAGTTCTCCGACTTCTCCACGGGCATCGTCGACACCGTTCGGTGGTATCGCGACAACGCGGACTGGTGGCGGCCGCAGAAGTCCACGACCGAGCGCAAGTACGCGGAGACGGGGCAGTGACCGGTGGAATGCGCTTCGGGCTCCCCCTTGCGCTGAACGCCTCGCCCATCGACGGCCTGCAGGTCCTCGACATCCCTGTGCACGGCGACAATCGCGGATGGTTCAAGGAGAACTGGCAGCGAGAGAAGATGCTCGCGCTGGGCCTTCCGGACATCGGCCCGGTGCAGAACAACATCTCCTTCAATAAGAGCCGCGGAACCACGCGTGGCATCCATGCCGAACCGTGGGACAAGTACATCTCCGTCGCGACCGGCAGCGTGTTCGGCGCGTGGGTCGATCTGCGCGAGGGCGAGGGTTTCGGCACCGTGTTCACGACGGTGATCGATCCCTCAGTAGCTGTCTTCGTCCCCCGCGGCGTGGGGAACGCCTTCCAGACGCTCGAGGATTCGACCGCATACACGTACCTCGTGAACGAGCATTGGTCGCCAGAGGCCGAGTACGTCTTCCTGAACCTCGCGGACGAGACGGCGGACATCGCATGGCCCGTCCCGCTGGACGAGGCAGAACTGTCGTCCAAGGACAAGGCGCACCCGCGCCTCGCAGACGTGGTGCCGATGACGTTCGACTGAACCGGAAAGACGAAGAGAACGGGCGGTCTTCCTCGACGGAAGCCGCCCGTTCTCATGCTTCTGTGCTCAGTGCAGAGCCCCGTCGGCGACGATGAGCACCGTCCGCGGAACTCCATAGGTCGCACTGATCCAGACCTGATCGGCGTCACTGACAGGCACGAGGCCGCCTGAAGCGAGATAAACCTGCCCCTGGCTCATCTCCCGGACGAAGCGGGCCGCCGTGGCCGGCGGGGCGACAGGCGCTGCCGAGATCACGTCCGCAGGAGTGTCGGCGAACGCAAGCCCGCCGTAGTTCGCAGCGCTCACCGGCAGCCATCCCTGCGCCGAGAGCAGGTACACGGACCCGCCGTACGAGGCACGCACCGGAATCGAACCGGAGGTCCTCAGCTTCGCGAAGGAATCATCGGATAGCGGCTTCGCCGTGCCCTTGAGCACGTCGACCTGTGCCGCGGCAGGAACATCGAGGATTCGCCCGGTCGATGTCATCAGGCGCATCGCGCCGGCCGCGCTCCGATAGATCCCGGCAGCGACCACCGGATCGCCGATCGGCAGCCCCTTCAGCAGCGCGTCCGACACGATCGTCGCCGTGGAGCCGATGCCGTACATGGCCAGGATCGACGGATCAGGCACCTCGCGGCGCTGACCGCTCTGGATCAGCCACGGGTTCCCGCTGCTGCCCTGAAGGAGCGCCGCAAGCGGACCGCTGTCCTTCATGCCGAGGGCCGAGACATCGGCCGTGGGAAGCGTCGCGCACGTCTTGCCGAACGCGGCGACATCCGAGCAGGTACCCAGGCGGTACGAGGCCGTGCCATCAGAGATCATCAGCTTCGCATCAGGGGACTTCCAGATCATTCCGGGCGCTAGGGTGAGGCCTTGTAGTGTGCCGTCCGCGAGCACCCACACGGTTCCGGATAGCCCGAAGAAGCTGGATGCCCAGGCTCGCGCCGCATCGTTCTCGATCACCTGCGGCGATCCACCGGAGATCAGGAACACCTGGGAGGAGGACGCGATCCGGACGAAATGCGGTCGCCCGTCGGTACCGGCCAACGGCACGCCCACCCACGCGCCGGGGTCGCCCGTCGTGAAGAACTTCGTTCCTCCGTACTGTGCAGGGTCGACCTGGAACCAACCCTGCTGGGTGAGCAGAAGCGCACGGTTGTCGCTGTACATCCGCGTGGGCAGATCGCCGCGTGCCGAGATCGTCGCGAAACTGGGAGCCGTCAGCTGCCGGGCGACGCTGGTCACGCCTGCGACGCGCGCGCCCTGCGGGACTCGGTATGCTCCCGACCCGTTGACCAGCAACATGCCCGTGCCGCCGTCGGCGTAGACCCCCGATCCGAGCACCGGCGCCCCCACCGCCAGCGCCTCGACGAGTGACGTGGAGACGGTGGTCGCTGCGGATCCGATGCCATAGGGGGCCAGGATGCCGGGATCCACGACTTCGCGGCGCTTGCCCGCCTGCACGAGCCAGGTCGCGCCTCCAGACTGACGGACCAGCAGTTCGAGCGTGCCCTTGTCAGAGGTTTGCGACAGATCGGACGCCGTGGCGGTGGGCAGCCTTGTGCAGTCCCCGCCCCAATCGGCGACCTGCGAACAGCTGCGGAAACGGTACCGGTTCGTGCCGTCGATCAGGTAGGCGGTCCCGTCCGTGGCGCGGACAAGTCTCTGAGCCGGAGCCGCGATTCCGCCCAAAGCCGAGTCTGCGACGACCCGCACGTCGGGCCGGACACCGAACGTGGCGGTGATCCAGCGCTGCTGGTCCGCGTTGACGAGCTGGAGGGTGCCGCCCGACACCAGGAACACCTGGATGCCCGACTGCTCGCGCACGAAGTGCGCTCCCAGCGCGGACGAGGCGGACGGCAAGCCGGCGACGGCTCCCGCAGGGAGATCCGCGAAGCGGACGACCGATCCGTATGCGTCCACCGCCATCCAGCCGTCGACGCTGAGCAAGTAGGCCTGAGTGCCGGCGCGGACCGCGAGCGGAAGCGTCCCTCCGCTCCGAAGCCGCGCGATCGATTCCGCCGTGACGCGCTTGGCCACGGACATGAAAGCGGGGACCTGGCCCTGTGCGGAGACCTTGTAGGCGCTGCCGTTCTGCAGCAGCGCGGTCATCGCTCCGGTCGAGTCCCTGTAGATCCCTGCGGCGAACACCGGATCGCCGAGCGAGTACTCCGACGCCATCGCATCGGAGATGGTGATGATTCCGGTCGACATGCCGTACTGCGCGAGGATGGAGCGATCGACGATCTCACGTCGCGAACCACTCTGGATCAGCCAGGAGGATCCGATCGCGCTGACCGAAGGCTGCAGTGTCCCCCCGTCCGGATAGATGTTGACCTGCGCCTGCGCCACCAGCGGAAGCGAACCGCATGCCCACCCGTAGTCCGTGGCGAGAGCGCACGAGGGCACCCAGATCCTGCGTCCGCTGTCCAGGAGATACACGTTGCCGGCGTCGGTGCGCACCGCACGCGGAGCGGTGCCGCCATCCGAGAACTTGGCGAGGTCGGAAGAGCTCACCACGCGCAGGGCGGACACCCACGTGAACTGCACCGCCCGCTCGGCCGTGGGGAAGAGGTACTTGACCGTGCCCGTGACTAGGTACACCTTTCCCGACGTCGAGTCCTGCAAGATCTGCGCGCTGGCCGAGGGAGTAGAGCTCTGCGTCGATCCGAACCAGTCGGTGAAGTAATTGTAGAAATTACGATTACCGTACGCCGAGCAGCCGTCGCCCTCGCCGTATCCTGCTGCAAGAGCCGCAGCATTCGGCTGATATGGCGTGTAGTAGTAGAGGGCGGCTGTCGCCTTGTTCGAAACGAAGACCGGTCCGCTGCCGCAGGCCTGGTTGGGGTTGTAAAGGATGCTCCATGTGTTGCCCGGCGCGTACCAGGTGAACCAGCGGCCCTCCATGTAGATCTGCATCTGACGCGCCGCGCCGTAGATCTGCTGGAAGAAGCCCACGTAGCTCGGGTCGCATGGAGCGTCATCGGGGCACCCCTGACCGAGCGCGCTGTCATAGCGCCAGCCACTGGGCCAGGTGTGCGTGACGAGGCCCTGCTCCTTCTGGAGCATGACGATCAGGACCCGCGGGTTGATGTTGCACGACTGCGAGACGCGGTAGATGATGCTCGCCGCGCTCTCGTTCGCCGTCCCCGAGTATCCGCCGCAGTACGCGTCGGCGGGGCGGTTCTGAGACGTGACGCGGAAGTCCTTGAGGCAGGTGTATCCGCTCTGGCACGACGGCACCTTAGCGTTGAAGAAATCCTGAATCTGCTGCGCCGACATCGTCGACTTGTCCGTGAACACGGCGTCGCTGATGATGTTCCCGGCTTGGAACCCTGCCAGGGACATCGGGCGGATCGACGACGCCGCCGGCCCCGACGCCGTAACGGCGTGCGCGGCGACCGACTGAGACGCGGCAGCGGATCCTGCCGCGGACACCACGGGCACCAACGTGCTGACGAAGACGGCCAGGACAGCCAGCACGCCGACGATCCACCGCCGGTGCACAACAAGGCGCGTGAGACCCGGGTCATCTCCACTCATGTGACCAGTGTGGCGGATGTGGCAAGATATCGCCACATTTCCGCGATTCAGAGCTCCGCGTGCAGCGTCCAGACCCGCTCGGCGGAGCCGTTCCAGGAGTAGGCCCGAGAGCGGTCCGCGGCGAGCACCGACAACCGCCTGGCGCCCTCCCCCGCGGCGTCCCTCAGGGCGTCGGTGAATCCTCCCGGCCTCACGAGCAGCCCGCCCTCGGCGAGCACGTCGTGGTGCACACCGCTCTCCGCCGCGATCACGGGGACACCGAGCACGAGCGCCTCGACCAGTCGCCACGGCCAGACCGGGGCGGGATCCGCCCCGGCGAAGGCGAGCGCACCCGCGAGCAGCGCGGCGCGGTCTTCCGCGTCCAGCCGCCCGATCACGTGCACGCGCGGCGCGACGAGCCCTTCCGTCGCCGCGACCTGGGCGATCGCGGGCGCGGATCCCGTCGCCGCGTCCAGCACGAAAACATCGGCATCCCGGTCGACCGCGGCGGCGAACACCGCGGAAAGGGTCCCCGCCGTTCCCGTGCTCACGATGTACCTGTCGGGGGCGCCGAGCGCACGGCGGCGCTCGGCGGCATCGTGCGGGATCGCGAAGCCCGCGGCCGCCGCCCCGGGGATCACCCGGATGCGATCGGCGAAGCGACCGAGAGCGGCGAGCTCCTCCGCCATCGCGTGCGTGGGCACGACCACGGCGTCGGCGTGCTTGACGGCGCGCTTGAGCATGCTGCGCTGCCACAGCACGCTCGCGCGCGACAGCTGCTCCGGCGCGGTCCACGCCCTCAGATCCCAGACCGTCGCGACCGTCTGGTCGTAGTCGTTGGCCCTGTCGTGCTTCGCCAGCGGGGCGAAGAGGGTGGGCGCATGGATCATGCCGCCGCCGACCCCGGCGACCACTCCGAGCTGCCAGGCGGCGCCGAGCTCCCTGCGCGCCAGCGACAGACGGTGCAGCGAGTCCGCGCCGTCGACGGTGAGGTCGCCCGCTCCGCCGGGCACGATCGCCTCGATCGTGCACTTCTGGGGTGCGGTCGCCGCGAGTCCGAGGACCAGGGAGCGTGCGGCCTCGGCCTGATCGGCGTCGACGACGTCGTTCACCTGATCCAGCACAACCCGCAGCACAGCCATGCTCCGAGCCTATCCAGCGGCGCGCACAAGTCGCCGGAGGCGCTCCCGGCGGACGCCAGAGCGGGCTGCCGGCTGAGCCGCAGCACGGTGGGGGCCAGTAGCATCGTGACGAACGTCGAGGCCCTAAGGAGCACACATGCGCGTACTCGTCACCGGAGGGGCCGGCTACATCGGATCCCACACCGTCCTCGCCCTCCTGGAGCGCGGGGACGACGTCATCGTCGTCGACAACTTCGCGAACAGCTCGCCGGTCTCGCTCGAGCGCGTCGGGCGCATCGCGGGTCGTACGGCACGCACGCACCGGATCGATGTCGCGGACGCGGACGCCCTCGACGCGGTGTTCGCCGCAGAGAAGCCGGAGGCCGTGATCCACTTCGCCGGGCTCAAGGCCGTGGGCGAGAGCGTCGCCGAACCGCTGCGCTACTACTCCGAGAACCTCGGGACCACGTTCGCGCTGCTCGCGGCCATGCAGCGCCACGAGGTCCACACGCTCGTCTTCTCCTCCTCCGCGACCGTGTACGGCGATCATCAGCCCGTGCCCTACCGCGAGGACGGCGGAATCCTCGACGCTTCCAACCCGTACGGCCAGACCAAGGTCATGATCGAGCGGATCCTCACCGACGTCGCGCAGGCGGATCCGCAGTGGCGCATCGCGCTGCTGCGCTACTTCAATCCCATCGGCGCGCACGAGAGCGGCCTGATCGGCGAGGATCCGCGTGGCATTCCGAACAATCTCGCACCCTACGTGGCACAGGTCGCCGTCGGACGTCTCGCCGAGGTCGGCGTCTTCGGCGACGACTACCCGACCGCGGACGGCACCGGCGAACGCGACTACATCCACGTCGTCGACCTCGCCGCAGGACATGTCGCGGCGCTCGAGCACCTGCGCACGCACGAGGGCGTCCGCGCGTGGAACCTGGGCACGGGCCAGGGGACCTCGGTGCTCGAGCTCATCGCCGCGTTCGAGAAGGCCTCGGAGCGGCCCATCCCGCGGCGCGTCCTGCCCCGACGCGGAGGCGACCTCGCCCAGACCTGGGCCGACACCGCCCGGGCGGAGTCCGAGCTCGGCTGGCGGGCGCAGCGCGACATCGTCGACATGGCCGCGGACACCTGGCGCTGGCAGTCCGCGAATCCGCAGGGTTACGACTCCGAATAGCCCGGATCCGACGGAGTCCGCGACCGACGAGCCCGGTCGCGGATGGGAGCGCTGGATCAGCTCGTCGGCGCCGGAGAGGGCTCGGGGTGCAGGGCCGCCTTGACCATCGCGTGGATCTGGTCCCAGTCCGGTTCGAGCTCGTCCACGCCGTTCGCCGGAGTGAGGTCGATCGTGGTGAGCTTCTCCTTCTTCGCCTTCATCATGAGGTCGAAGAACTCCGGCAGCTTGTCCTGCGGCAGGTCGGTGTCGACCGCCGATGTGCCCGCGGCGGCGATCTCGCTGAAGTGCGCGGCCACGTTCTGCGGCGTGAACTGCTTCAGCAGCGCGTCCTGCAGCTCGCGCTGACGGCGCATCCGGTCGAAGTCGCTCGTGGTGTAGCGCGAACGCGCGTACCACTGCGCCGTGTCGCCGTTCATGTGCTGCGGCCCGGCCTCGATCCAGCCGGTCGCCCACTCCTCGGCGTTGTCCGGGCCGCCCCACTCGGGAACGTTGCCCTCCGGCAGGCGCTCCTTCACGTCGATGTCGACGCCCCCGAGCGCATCGATGAGCTTCGCGAAATCGTTCATGTCCAGGAACACGTAGTACGGGATCTTGATGCCGAGCACGCCCTCGGCCGCATCCTTGGTCGCCTCGACCGCGGGACGCGAGCCGTGCTGTTTCGCCTCGGGATAGAGCGAGGGCCCGGTGTGGCAGGTCTCGACGGCGTTGGTGAGCTGATTGATCCCGCTCCCCCAGCCGCAGTCCGCGTCGTCGTGCGCCTGCAGGCCGTCGGGGTACAGGTCGTGCATGGGGCCCGGCGCGAATGGCACGTGCGGCATGTCGCGCGGGATGCCGAAGATCGTGGTCCTGCCGGTCTCGGCGTTCACCGACACCACCGAGATGCTGTCGTAGCGCATCGAGTCGCGGCCGAGGCCGCTGTCCGCGCCGAGCAGCAGCACGTTGTAGTAGCCGTCGCTGGGCGGCAGGCTCGGGCCGCCGGAGCCGAACAGGGTGCTGATCGCGCTGCGGCTGGATCCGACCACGTTCGCCGCGTAGGCGGCGCCGGAGCCGCACAGGCTCAGCACCAGGACGGCGACGAGCGGGATCGCGAGCTTGGCGTAGTTCTTGGTGCGCACCAGCCGCACGAGCCGGAGCGTGTCGAACGTCAGCACGACCCAGAGGACGACGTACGCGATGCAGAGCAGCTGGATGAGGCTCAGCACGAGCCAGCTCACCCACCCGCCGCCGACGGTGAGCCAGAGCAGCGCCTGGCGCCAGAGCAGCGCGCCGAGGATGCCGAGCACGACCAGCGCCCACATCGTGAGCGTGGCGCCGAGGCCGAAGCGGCCCAGCCGGCGGTTGCCCGCCAGCACCTGCGCAGATCCGGGGATCAGCACGTTGAGCACGACGAGCCACCAGCCGCGGCGGGTCATGACGTCAGGGGACCCGAAGTCGGGGTCGCGCATCGGCCTCGTGCGGATCAGCCCCGCGCTCTGCGCGGAGACCCCGCCGGGCCGGGTCAGGACCTGGGTCACAGGCTGTCCTTCAGCCGCCGGTTCTTCTCCTCGACCTGCGCCTCGAGGTCGCGGGCGTAGGACTCGACGCGATCGGCGAGAGCCGGATCCGCGGTTCCCAGGATGCGGGCGGCGAGGATGCCCGCGTTGCGCGCGCCCCCGATCGAGACGGTCGCGACGGGGATGCCCGCGGGCATCTGCACGATCGACAGCAGCGAGTCCATGCCGTCGAGGTAGGCGAGCGGGACGGGGACGCCGACCACGGGCAGCGCCGTCACGGAGGCCAGCATGCCGGGCAGGTGCGCCGCGCCTCCGGCCCCGGCGATGATCACCTTGAGGCCACGCCGGCGCGCCTCGGTGCCGTAGCGGTGCAGCTTCTCCGGCGTGCGGTGCGCGGAGACGACCTCGACCTCGTGCGGGATGCCGAACTCGGTCAGCGCCTCGGAGGCGGCACTCATCACGCGCCAGTCGGAGTCGGATCCCATCACGACGCCGACGAGGGGCGCGGCCGATGCATGCAGTGTCCCAGTCACCCGTACAGGCTACGGGCGACGGCTGGGAGAACCCCGCTGCGGCGCGCCCTCACCCGCGAGAACCCGGACATCCCCCAGACGGACGCCGGCGCGGGCGGATGCGGTCCCGAGCGGCTCAGGCGAACGCGGCCGCGGCGGCCCTGGCCTCGGCCAGCACGGCGTCGAGGTCGGATCCGCTCGCGTTCACGTGCCCGACCTTGCGGCCGGGACGCGGCGCCTTGCCGTAGGTGTGCACCTTGGCCTGCGGGCTCGCGGCGAGCGCGGCGGGGACGCGATCGAGCATCCCGGCATCCGCGGGGCCGCCGAGGATGTTGATCATGACGGACCAGTCCTCGTGCGGGGTCGTCTCCCCCAGCGGCAGGTCGGCGACCGCGCGCAGGTGCTGCTCGAACTGCCCTGTCACGGCGCCGTCCTGGCTCCAGTGGCCGCTGTTGTGCGGGCGCATCGCGAGCTCGTTCACGAGGATCCGGCCGTCCTCCGTCTGGAACAGCTCGACCGCGAGCATGCCGGTGACACCCAGTCCTTCAGCGATCTCCCGGCCGATCCTGGCGGCTTCGGCGAGGTGCTCCGCGTCGACGCCGGGCGCGGGGGCGATCACTTCGGCGCACACCCCGCCCTTCTGCACGGTCTCCACGACGGGGTACGACACGGACTCGCCGTTCGGGCGCCGTGCGACCTGCTGCGCCAGCTCGCGCACGAAGGGCACGAGCTCCTCGACGAGCAGGGCGTCGCCGGCGGCGAGGGCCGAGAACCAGTCCGCGGCCTGCTCGGCCGCGGACACGACGCGCACGCCCTTGCCGTCGTAGCCGCCGCGGGGCGTCTTCACGACACCTCGGCCGCCGTGCGCGTCCAGGAAGGTCTGCAGCTCGCCGGCATCGGCGACGCGCGCCCAGTCCGGTTGGGGCGCGCCGAGATCCGTGAGGCGTGCGCGCATGTCGAGCTTGTCCTGAGCGAAGCGCAGCGCGTCGGGTCCGGGATGCACGGCCACGCCGTCCGCGACGAGCGCGCGCAGCACCTCCTGCGGCACGTGCTCGTGGTCGAACGTGACCACGTCCACGTCCGCGGCGAACCGGCGCACGGTATCGAGGTCGCGGTAGTCGCCCACCGCGGTGGCCGCCAGCTGCGCCGACATGCCCTCGTCCTCCGCCAGCACCCGGATGTCGATGCCCAGCTCGATCGCCGGGGCGATCATCATCCGCGCCAGCTGTCCGCCGCCGATCACACCCACACGCAACGCCATCGGATCTCCGTTCCTCGCCCCCATTCTCCCGCACGTTCCCCCCGCCTCTCGCCGCCCCCGCTCGCGCGCACCCCGCTCCCGCCCCGCCGAAGCCCCGCCCCAGTTCCCTCCCACCTTCGAGTCGTCCCCACCAGCGGAGGCTATGGGGTGCGCTGGCGGGGACGACTCGCAGCAGAGGTCAGGCGGTGTAGGGGTTCTGGGCGGCCTGGGCGTCGCGGTGGGCGAGGATCTGCCCCACCTCGACCTGGTCCGCGAGGGTCTCCTGCACGAGCGCGACGTTCGGCACGTCGCGGATCCGCAACGGCGCGTCCACGCCGTTCGACAGCAGGACCGTTCCGGCGCCGACGAGGCGCTGCAAGGGTCCGCGGCGCACCGAGATCGTGTAGCCACGCGCGTGCGACATCTCGATGCTGTTGCGGGATCCGACGCCGTCCCGCACGATCACCCGGCGCGTCGTGATCGTGACCCGCCGCGACAGCCACGCGATGAACGGCACGACCACGAGCAGCAGCACGAGAACGCCGCCCGCCGCCCACAGCATCCAGTCCTCGGCCCAGCCCGCGAGGGGGGCCGGGAGGTTGCTCGTGAAGTACCCCGTCGCACCCGCCACCACGACGAGCACGAGCGCCGACCAGAACAGGTGCCGCGCGTGCGGGTGGAACCGGGCGATGAGGCGCTCCTCGGCGGGCACGCCGGGCGGCGGCGTCATCGGCCGCCCGCCCAGACCCACTGGTTGCGTCACGCGTCCATTGTGACCCGTGACGCCGATATCCGCACGGCCCCGAGCGGGTGTGTCCGGATGCGGATCCGCGAGGAGCCGAGGATCCCGCTCACGCGGATCGCGTCACACCAGCACGGCGATCGCGACGCCGTCCCAGCCCTTCACGCCGACCGTCTGCAGCGCCGTCGCGTCGAAGCGGGGATCGCGGCCGAGCATCTCGAGCGCCTCGCGCGTGCCGACCACCATGGAATCGGCCGAGGCGGGGTCGACGATATCGCCGTCGCGGCCGATGTTGTCCAGCACGACCACGGATCCGGGATGGCCGAGCCGCGCCGCCCAGTCCAGGTAGATCGTGTTCGACTCCTTGTCGGCGTCGATGAAGATCAGATCGAACGGCTCGTCGTCCTCGAGCGCCGGCAGCACCTCGGCCGCGCGTCCCAGGCGGATCTCGACCCGCTCGCCCACACCCGCGGCGTCGATGCTCGCGCGCGCGACCACGGCATTGTCCGGCTCCGCCTCGATCGTCACGACGCGGCCGCCGGCCCCCACCGCGCGCGCCATCCAGATCGTGGAGTAGCCGCCGAGAGTGCCGATCTCGAGCACCCTGCGTGCTCCCGCGATCCGGGCGAGCAGGTTCAGCAGCTTCCCGCTGACCGGCGCGACCTCGATCGCGGGCATCCCCGCCGCCTGCTGCGCGGCCAGCGCGGCCTCGAGGGCTGGGTCGTGCCCGACCAGGGTCTCGGACAGATAGTCGTCGGCGGCGCGCCAGTTCGCGAGGTTCGGTTGGGCCATGCGCCCAGCTTCGCCCCTCGCGCGGCGGCGATCAAGACCGTTCCGGCTCCGATCCGCTCGGCATGCCAGGAGAGGCCCCCGCGCGCTGCGGATCCTCGGCGACCGGCTCGGGGAAGGGCGCCGGAAGCGTCCGCGGCCGGTCGGCGGCGAGTGCCGGCTGCCGGCGGAACTGGCCGGTGAGGATCAGGACGAGGATCACCGCCGCGCCGACGATCCAGCCCGCCACGCCCAGCGGCAGGACGAGGGCCGGATCCGCCGACGTGCCCGCGGCGAAGAACCACAGGTACATCGCCGCGGAGGCGTTGAGCGCGCCGTGCGCGAACACGGCGGGCCACATCGAGGCGGAGCGCAGCCGGAGCCAGCCGAGCAGCACGCCCCACACCACGCATCCCCCGATCATGAGGAGCACCCCGCCGACGTCGGTGCGCCCGAAGTCGTAGCCGAGCAGGATGATCGGCGCATGCCACAGGCCCCAGACCACCCCGCTGATCAGCAGGGAGACCCCGGTGCCGTAGCGACGCAGCGCCGGCACGAGGAACCCGCGCCAGCCGAGCTCCTCGCCGAACGCCGCAATGGCGTTGACCGTGGCGGCGGCCACCGGGATGCTCGCCGCCTGCGCCGCGATCAGCACTCCCGCCGGCGGAAGCGGCGTGCCCGCCGGGACCTTCGCCGCGAGCAGTTCGGTGAACCCGGAGAAGCCCGCGAGGTCGACCGTCAGCCAGCCGCACAGGGCCGCGACCGCGGTCGAGGCCAGCACGAGCAGCGGAGGGGCCAGCAGCCCGATCACGATCAGCCACACGACCCGCTTCACGGGACGCAGGGGCCACAGGCCCAGGAAACGCAGCCGCTGCCCCTTCGGGATCGGCCGGAGGACGAGCAGTACGAGCACGACGGCGACGGCGGGCATGTACATCATCACGCTCATGAGCGGGAGGGCGTACGGCTCCCGCAGTCCGTCGCCGAGCCACAGCGGCAGCGCCACCAGCCACGCCAGTCCGCAGGCCAGCACGATATACGCGACGATCGCACCGAGACCGATGCGCAAGGGCGCCCCCTGCTGCGACACTCGGGTCCCCTCGACGCCCGCCGTCCTCTGGCTGTCCTCCGTCATGATCCGCTCCGATCGTCGTCCGGTCGTTCCGTCCCGTGCGCGCCGCCGTCCGGTGCCACGGCCCCGGACGACCCCGCGCGGTCGAGATAGGCCTGCAGCACCCCGGCGCCGACCGCCGCCCCGTCGACCGTGACGACCAGAGGGCGCTTGTCCCGGCGCTCGACCTCGATCGCGGGCCCACGGCGGAGCACGATTCCGGTCCGGCCGTCGAGGCCGAGCCGCCAGCCGAAGCCGCCGAACTCGCCGAAGGGGTTGCAGTCCACCGCACGCACCGAGACGACCTCATCGAGCGGCACGTGCGCGCGGGGGAAGCCGATCAGGGATCGCACCGAGAGCCCGTCCGGACCGACGCGCACCCGGAACGATGCGGACGACGCGAACGCGCCGCCGATGAGCACCAGGGTGAGCACCGGCACCCACATCCGGTCGGTGAACCGGATCGCCATGAACGCGGTGACGCCGACCACGACCACCACGAGCAGCGAGATCAGGATCATGGCGCGGCGGGACAGCGACGCGGTGGCCAGCCAGACCACGCGCTCGCCGTTCGTGATCGCGGCGACATGGGCGGGCTGCAGCGGCGCGGCCGGAGCCGGGCGGATGTGCGGCTGCAGCAGCCAGCCGATCCCGATCAGCACGACGAACGCACCGAACCCCAGCAGCATGAGACCGCCGAGATCCTGCGCATGCCTCGCATCGGCGATACCGCGCTGCGTGCCCACGGCGCCCAGGTTGATGACCGCGCTGAGCCCGGATATCCCTAGAGCCATCCCGACGATGAGCCTCGCACCGCCGCCCCAGTGGTCGCGCACCCCGATGACCGTCGTGATCGTGAGCGCCGCGGGAAGCACGAAGCCGAGCAGGATCGACAGCCAGGCGAACGTGGCCGGCGGCCCGAAGCCGTCGACGCCCGAGGGACCCCAGTGCGTGGCGGCGGGCGAGGGCAGCTCCGGCAGCCAGGCGAGGACCAGCGCGAGCACGACGGCGGAGAGCACCAGCGGCACGGCGGCGCCGAGGGTCAGGGCGATCAGCCGTGCCCGGCGCAGATCCCGGGCCGGGATCGCGGTCACGTCCTGCGCGGAAGGGGCGGAACGGGCGTTCATGGTGGGGTCCTCCTCATTCCTGGGCCGCGATCAGCGCGGCGAGCATCGCGGGGCCGACGCCGAGCGCGGCGCCACGGCGGACGAGCGCCCCGATGTCCTCCGCAAGGTCGGCGAGAGGCGCGGCGGAAGCAGCGAGCACCGCACCGCGCCCTCGGCGCAGGTCCACGAGCCCCTCGTCGCGCAGTTCCTGATACGCGCGCAGCACGGTGTGCACGTTCACGTCGATGGCATCGGACAGCTCGCGCGCGGCGGGGAGCCTGTCGCCGGGGCGCAGGCGCCCTGCGAGCACCTCCGACCGCACCGAGGCCGCGATCTGCGCGAACAGCGGCTGCGCGCTGTCGGCGTCGATACGGATCAGCATCGCGCTCACCTCCTGTGTAGTTATTCTAGTTCAACTAGTTCAACTAGTTCAATTGTGGAAGAGATCCAGTCGATTCATGACCGGGGGCGTGCACCGGGAAGACTGGCCGCATGCGCATCACCCCCCGCCGGCTGGCCGTCGGCATGAGCCTGTGGATCCCGAACCTGTTCAGCGGCATCAGGGTGCGCGGGTTCAGCGCCGACTGGACGCATGCCGCCGTCGAGCTGCACGTCAACGTCTTCACCCGCAACTACGTGAAGACCGCGTTCGGCGGATCCATGCAGGCGATGACGGATCCGTACTTCTTCATGCTCGTCATGCATCAGCTGGGCCGCGACTACGTGGTGTGGGACACCCGAGGCGAGATCGAGTTCCTCAAGCCGGGTCGCGGCGTGCTCACCGCGCGCTTCCACGTGCCGACGGAGCGGGTCGCCGACATCCGGGCGCGCGCCGCGGGCGGCGCGAAGGTGCTCGAGTGGTTCGAGACGGAGATCACCGACCGCGACGGCGAGGTCGTCGCGCGCGTGCGCCGCGAGGTGTACGTGCGGGAGAAGAAGCGCGTCACCGCCGCGAAGAGCTGAGGAATCAGGCGATCGCGGGCGAGGCGCTCAGACAGGGCCGCACCCGCAGGACCCGCGCAACACGAGTTCGACCGGCAGCTCCACGCCCCGAGCCGGAAGGGCCGGATCCGCGATGCGCTCGCTGAGCAGCTGCACGGAGATCCGCCCCAGCGCGCCCATGGGCTGACGCACGGTGGTCAGAGCAGGCGACACGAACCGGCCGGCGTCGATTCCGTCGAACCCGGTGACGATGACGTCGTCGGGAACGGCGAAACCGGCCTCGCGCAACGCTTCCATCACACCGAGCGCCGTCTGATCACTCGCGCAGACGATGGCACGCGGCGGCGACGACTCCTCGAGCCTGCCGCTGATCTCGACCCTGGCCGCCTCGCGGGAACCCGTCTCGACGATCGCGGGACCACTCGGCGGCGCGCCGAGGCGCGAGAGCGCACTGTCCCAGCCGCGCCGGCGCGCCTCATGCTCCGCGCCGTCCTCCGGCCCCGCGTACCAGAAATCGGTGACCCCATGATCGACGACGAGGTGCTCGGCCATCGCGGCCATCCCGCCCTCGTTGTCCACCGTGATCGCATCCGCGAGCGCCCCGGGGGATGCGCTCCGTCCGAGCAGCACGACCGCCCTGGTGCGCATGAGTCGTCCGAGCTCATCGGGTGAGATCGTCGAGGGAAGCACCACGACGCCGTCCACCCGTCGCGAGACCTCCTCGAGGGCGAGTCCCGCGTCGCTTCCATGCTGCCAGCCGACCACGAGCGGCAGCCCTCGCAGGGTGCACTCCAGCTCGACGCCGTGCAGCACTTCATCGGCGAACAACGGGAAGAGCCGCGGACTCATCGGGTCGTCGCGCACACGTGCGACCACGCCCGGACCCGGAATCGGGCCGGCGCCTCGATCACCCCTGACGCGCGCCGGCATCACGAGTTCGTCGGGTTCGTGCCCGCTGAACGAGTAGAGCCCGATCGCCCCGGTCTGGCGCTCCGCAAGCGCACGGGCGCTGCCGCTGGGGATGTAGTCCAGTCGCCGGACAGCCTCGCCGACGGCTTTCCGTGCGGCCTCGCTCAGCTTCTCGGGCGCACGGAAGAACCGCGAGACGGTCGCCGTGGACACCCCGGCGGCCTCCGCGACGTCATAGACATTGGACGATCTGCTCATGCCAGGCCCTCCTCTGGGTTCGACCAGCCTAGCGACGCCGCCGACCGCCGGCCCGGCGCCGAGATGCGACGGACCTCAGCCTTGACCCGCAGGATGTACGCGCATACACTCCAGAGACCGACGCTTAGGAGACGATGATGTCCTCTTCCACCCTCGACCCCGCGGTCCCTGAACCCGCCGCTGCTCTGCCGCTTGCGACCGACGACATCCCGGGCGAGCGCCAGAGCCGCTGGTTCTGGGTCTCGTTCACCCTCACCTGGCTGGCGACGGGGATCGCGCAGGGCATCGCGAGCGTCGCCGTGCCTCAGCTGCTGAAGCAATGGGATCCGTCCCAGGCGACCGGCAATCTCAGCGTGATCCTCACGGTCGGCGGCGTCGCCATCCTGGTGACCACCCCCTTGTTCGGCCGGCTCAGCGATCGATCGATGTCGCGACTCGGGATCCGGCGTCCGTGGATCCTCCTCGGCTCCCTCATCGCCTTCGCCGGCTTCATCGTCCAGGCGATCGCCGGAAGCATGATCGTCCTCACCCTCGGCGTCGTCCTCGTGCTGATCGGCATGGGAGCGGTGTCGATGACCGTGCACACGCTCTTCGCCGATCAGATCCGCCGCCGTATCCGCGCGATCATGTCGGCCGTCACCGGAGCTGCCTCGACGATCGGCATCCTGCTGGGCGTGTCGCTCACGGGCGCCGTCGCCGCGCTCGGACAGATCGGGATGTTCCTCATCCCCGGCGGGATCTCGGTGCTGCTGTCGCTGACGCTGTTCCTCAGTCTCCGCGACATCCGGCGCACCGCTCCCCCGCCCGCCCTGCGCTGGGCCGACCTGTTCAGCACGTTCTGGCTCAGCCCCCGCCGTTACCCCGATTTCGCCTGGGCCTGGGCGTGCCGGTTCTTCATGACGGCGTCGATCATCACCGTGACGAGCTACCTGTACCTGACGATCTCGAGCCGATTCGGACTCGAGGATCCGGCGCGCATCGCCGCCGTCCAGACAGAGGCGACGGGCGTTTTCACCCTGATGAACCTGCTCATGGCCTTCGTGTTCGGCGTGATCTCGGATCGCACGCGCCGCCGCAAGCCCACCGTGGTGATCGGAGCGCTCATGAGCGCGGTGGGACTCGCGCTCGCGATCTCGTTCGGCGACATCGCTTTCTTCCTCATCGGAATCGCCATCGTCGGCGCCGGGCAGGGCGCCTACATCGCCGCCGACGTCGCCCTCATGACGGAGTGCCTGCCGTCGGCCGAAGACGCCGGCAAGGACCTCGGCATCGTCGCCCTGGCGTATCTGCTGCCCGGTATCGTCGTGCCCGTCTTCGGCTACTTCCTCACGAAGATCGGCTCCCCTGCCGGCGAGAACTTCGCCGCGTTGTACGTCGCCGCCGTGGTCATGGCGATCCTCGCCGCGGTGTGCGTCACCCGGGTGAAAGGTGTGAGATGACGACCGGACCCCGGCTCAATCGGGCGGCACGCTCTGAGTACCGTCAGCTGTCGCGGGCGGCGGATGCTCCCCCGGTCACCCATCCGCGCGGGCGCGTGACCCGCGGGATCCGCGTCCCCGCGGCCGACGGCGCCGCCCTGATCACCGATCATTGGTCCCCCGAGGGCGCGACCAGCACGACCATCCTCGTGCGCACGCCCTACGACCGCGCGGGCATGGCGGGGGCGGCGAGGTTCTTCGCCGAGCGCGGCCACCACGTCGTCGTGCAGAGCTGCCGCGGCACCTTCGGTTCGGAAGGAACGTTCGACCCTCTGCACGACGAAGCGGCCGACGGGCAGGCGGCTCTCGCGTGGCTGCGGGCGCAGCCGTGGGGAACCGGCACCGTGCTGTCCTGGGGAGGCAGCTACGTCGGCGTGACGCAATGGGCGCTGTGCGACGGTCCCCTGCGGCCGGATGCGATGGGCATCGCCGTCTCCGCACGACGCATGGACGAGGCGATCCTGTACCGCGGCGGCGGTTTCTCGATGGACACCGTGCTGACCTGGGCGTCCGCGCTCGACATGCAGGAGCGCGGCGCGGCGAGCCGGCTCTGGGCCGCGTTGTGGGCGCCCTGGCGGCTGAAGAGGGCCATGAACGCCGTACCGCCGACAGCCGCCCCGGGGATCGCGCATGCGGGTCCGGCACCGTTCGTGGCCGACTGGCTCACGCACAGCGATCCCGGCGATGACTGGTGGCGCCCACTGCGTTTCGCCGAGGATCCTGCGACGATCCCGCCCACCGTGCTCCTGGCCGGCTGGCAGGACCTCTTCCTCGAGGGGCAGCTCGATGATCACCGCGCCCTCACCGACGCCGGCGTTCCCGTGCGCCTCATCGTCGGCGACTGGGGTCACGGCGGCCCCGAGATCCTGCGCCGGGGTGCGCTCGAAGCACTCCACGCGTTCGACTCTCCGGCGCCCGGCCCCGCGGTGATGGTCGAGGTCAGCGGAGGGGGCGGGTGGCGCGAGCTCGACGCCTGGCCGCCGGCGAGCTCGCAGCAGGTCTGGGAAGGCGCTCCCGGCGGCGCACTGGCCCTCCGCCGCTCGGGCGACGCCCGAGCCGTGGCGCCGTCGACGACGTCGTACCGCTACGACCCCGACGATCCCACTCCTGCCGCCGGCGGGCGCACCCTGAACCCGTTCAACACAGGCAGACGACGACAGGCCTCCCGCGAGCGACGCGACGACGTGCTGGTGTTCACCGGTCCGCGACTGGACGAGGATGTCGTCACGATGGGAACCGTGGAGGTCGAGCTCACCATCGCTTCGACTCTGCCTCGATCGGATGTGTTCGTCCGGCTCTGCGAGGTCGACCGAAGGGGGAAGTCGGTCGGCCTGACCGACGGCTATCTGCGTCGGCACCCTGCGCACGGCGATCGGATGACCATCGCCCTCGCCCCGCTCGCTCACCGTTTCGCTGCCGGCCATCGGCTGCGCCTGCAGGTGTCCTCCGGCGCGCATCCGCTGCATCTGCGCAACCCGGGGACTGAAGACCCGGTGCGGGACTTCCGCCGCATGAGGGCCAGTCGACAGACCCTCGCTCTCGGAGGCGACCAGCCGTTGCTGCTCCGGTTGCCCGTCGTGCCGGGCTGATCGGCACGGAGCGTCTCCCGGGCGCCGGTGTCCCGCCGGGTGCGTCCGATCCTCGATGATGGGGGCATGCCTCTTGCGCGCCGCCTGACGCTCGCCGACGCCGTCGCGATCGGTCTCGGATCCATGATCGGCGCAGGGGTCTTCACCGTCTGGGGTCCCGCCGTGGGCGCCGCGGGATCCGGCCTCCTGATCGCGCTCGTGCTGGCGGGATTCGTAGCGTTCTGCAACGCCACCTCGTCCGCACAGCTCGCCGCCGTGCATCCGGTCTCGGGCGGCACGTACGCGTACGGGCGCGCGGAGCTCGGACCCTGGTGGGGCTTCACCGCCGGCTGGTGCTTCGTGATCGGAAAGCTCGCGAGCTGCGCCGCGATGGCGATGACGGTCGCGGCCTACGTCGCCCCGGCGGGATGGCAGAGGCCCGTCGCGATCCTCGCGGTCATCGCCCTCACCGCCGTCACGTGCGCTGGGGTGACCCGCACCGCCCGCGTCACCCAGGTGCTCGTCGCCGTGACGCTGCTCGGCCTGATCGTGGTCCTCGCGGCGGCCGGGGGCGCACTGCCGCAGGCTGGACCGGCACCGCTCCCGTCCGGGTCGCCCTACCGCGTGCTCCAGGCGGCGGGGCTGCTGTTCTTCGCCTTCGCGGGCTACGCCCGCATCGCGACCATGGGCGAGGAGGTGCGGGATCCGTCGCGCGTCATCCCGCGGGCGATCGGCATCGCGCTCGTCGCCGCGCTCGCGATCTACGTGCTCGTCGGCGGCGCGGTCGTGCTGACGCTCGGCGGCGCCGCGGCGGGCTCCTCCGCACCTCTCGCCGACGTCGTCTCCGCGGCCGGCTGGACGGCCGCAGGGCCCGCGGTGCGGATCGCCGCCGCGACGGCGGCGATCGGGGCGCTGCTCGCCCTGCTGTCCGGGATCGGACGCACCTCCCTCGCGATGGCGCGGGAGCGGGACCTGCCTCGGTTCCTCGCCGCCGTCGATCCGCGGCACCAGGTCCCGCGGCGCGCGCAGCTGGCCGCGGGGGCCGTCGTGGTGGCCGTCGTGCTCGTCGCCGACCTGCGGGGAGCGATCGGGTTCTCCTCGTTCGGCGTCCTGCTGTACTACTTCGTCGCGAACGCCGCCGCGCTCCGGCAGGGCGGGGCCGTCCGGCGGTATCCGAAGGCGCTGCAGGTGCTCGGCGCCGTCGGGTGCATCGCCCTGGCCGCCTCGTTGCCGCTGCCCTCGGTGCTGATCGGAGCGGCCGTGGTGCTCGTGGGCGTCGCCCTCCGCGCGATCAGGCTCCGCCGGGACCGGCGTCGGCACGATACGCCGACGGCGTGAAGCCGAGCACCGCGCGGAAATCGTTCGCGAGGTGCGACTGATCCGCATAGCCGAGATCCGCGGCCACGGTCGCGAGATCCGTGCCGGGATCCGAGCGGATCCGCTCCGCCGCCTCCTGCAGGCGGCGCCTGCGGATCATGGCGGCGGGAGACAGCCCCACGTGACGGTGCGCCATGCGCTGCAGGGTGCGCACCGAGACCGCGAGCCGGGCCGCCGCCTGCTCCGGCGTGCGGACGGCAGCATCCGACATGAGCAGCTCCGCCATCGCGTTCGCGTGCCGGGCCTGCGCCGTGACCTCGCCGACGCGGTCCCGCAGCCAGGCGCACAGCACCGCGACGGCCCGCTCCCGATGCCTGTCGCCCGAGGACATCCCCTGCGCGACCGCCTCCGGCAGCCCCGGCGCCGGGTACGCTTCCACCCGGTCGAGCAGGACGGAGGGCGCCTCGGTCAGAGCAGCCACCGCGGCCGGTCGCAGCAGAGCGCCGACCGCCCATCCCCTGCCCGTCAGCTCGCGTGCGCTGGCGCGCGTGGTCGCACCGGACAGCACCGTGCCCCCTTCCTCGACGACGAGGTTCAGCGCGGGGAACGACACGAGGTCCTGCCGCGACGAGCGTCCCGGTTCGAGGTCCCACTCGGGGATCCAGCACCACTCCACGAGCTCGGCGGCATCGGCGGGCGGCGCGAGTCGGTGGAACTGCGGCAGGCGCGCCGGGTACAGCACACCGCGCGTCGGATCGACCATCCCTCGAGCGTAGAAGGCACCGCGGACATCGGCGCGCCGCCCGGCTGTCGTCGATCGTCTCGCCCTGGCGCGAATCTCCAAGAACCGCCTCCCGCACCGGGCCTAGCCTCGGGGTCATGAGCGAAGACACCTCCCCCACAGCGACCACGGGCGTCACCGGCGAGTACACGACGAACGGCCGACCGAACTCCGCGACGTCCCTCACCCCGTTCCTGGCCATTCCCGATTCCCGATCCGCGATCGAGTTCTATCGCGAGATCTTCGGCGCACGCGTCGTCGAGATCACCGAGTTCGGCGACGTGGTCGCGCATGCCGACCTCGACTTCGGTCTCGGCATGCTGCAGCTGGGCGACCCCAACCCCGAGTACGGTCTCATCGCCGCGCCCGGCGGCGACGCCGACTGCTATTCGATGGGCCTCTACGTGCCCGACGTCGACGCGGTCGTCGAACGCGCCGTCGCCGCGGGCGCCACGATCCGCGAGGCGCCGTCGACGTTCGTCTCCGGAGACCGCTATGCGAGCATCCGGGATCCGTTCGGCGTGCGCTGGTCGATCATGACGCGGGTCGAGGACCTCTCGGAGTCCGAGAGCGCTGCCCGCATCGCCGAGTGGGCCGCGTCGTTCACCGCCGCTGAGGGCTGAGCGCTCCTCCGGCCGCACTCGCCGAGGCCTCCTCGGCCGCCGCCGTGACCGCGGGCAGCAGCGCCTCCGCGGTGCGGCGGTAGCCGAGGGCGCTGGGGTGGAAGCGGTCGAGGCTGAACATCTCCTCCGGCTCGTCGAAGAACATCGGGCCCACCGCGCGACGCAGATCGACCGCGGTGGCTCCGTGCTCGATCGCGGCCTGCGCCTGCGCCGCCGCCAGTCGCCGTGACAGCCGCGAGGCGATCGAGCGCAGCGGCTGCGGAACGGCCCGCAGCGCCCCGAGGTCGGGACAGGTGCCGACCACGACGCCGGCTCCGAGAGCGTGCAGCCAGCCGATCGCGTCCTCGAGGTGCTGGACGGAGAGGGAGACGGGGATCCGGTGGGTGACGTCGTTGCCGCCGACGACGATCACCGCCACCTCCGGCAGATAGTCGCCCTCCAGGGACGCGAGCTGAGCATCCAGATCCGGCGACTCGGATCCGACGATCGCAACGGTCCGCAGTCGCACGGGTCGTCGCGTCCGCCGTGCGAGGCCCTTGGCGAGCCGTCCGCCCAGGGTGTCCTTGCGCCGCTCGGCGCCGAGACCGGCCGCGAGCGAGTCGCCGAGCAGGAGCATCTCGATGGGCTCCCCGGTCAGGCGCGGCCGCCATATGCGGTCGGCGTCGAGCGCATCCTCGCCCAGCGGCTTGCCGATGCGGCGCCGGGCGATGCGCGCCTGACGCCTCAGCGTCAGCGGCACGACGACCGCGGATCCCGCGATCGCGAGCCCGGCGGCCCCGAGAAGCCCGACCGGGACGCCCCGGGACCCGGCCCGACGGCGGTCAGCAGCGTCCATACGCCGATCAGACCGCATCGACATGAACGGCGTGTGACCGCCCGTGGACGATTCGGCGGCCTCAGGAGAGATCCGGCGCCCTCAGGAGAGGGGCTTGACCTCGAGCGCATCCGAGGCGTCGCCCGCGCGCACGCCCGCGAAGGCCGTGTAGCCGTCGGCCGCGGCGCGCTCGAGCAGCGCCTTGAGGTTCTTCGTGCGGCGTTCCAGGCGCACCCTGGCCCCGCCGGCGATGAGCGCGGCCTTGTGGGCGACGAGCTCCGAGACGGGCACGTCGCCGTCGTGCACGAGCACCACGGACCGCCCCGCCGCATCATCGGCGGACTCCAGCAGGTCGACGATCCGCTCGAAGCCGATCGAGAAGCCGACCGCCGGCACCTGCTGTCCGAGGAAGCGCCCGATCATGCCGTCGTAGCGTCCGCCGCCGCCGAGCGAGTACGACACCGAAGGGTGCGCGAGCTCCATGATGGTGCCCGTGTAGTAGCCCATGCCGCGCACGAGGAACGGGTCGAACTGCAGCGGGATGGGATCGATGCCCTCGGCGGCGGGACGGGCCGCCGCGACGGCCTCGCCGAGGCCGACCAGGTGCCCGACGAGCTCGTCCGGGGCGTTCTCCGGAAGCGCCTTGCGGATCTGCCGCTCGCCGTAGGGGTTGTACTCGAGGGTCTGCGGACGGTGCAGGAAGGCCGCGAAGGCATCGACGGCGGACGCCGTTGCCGCGCGCTCGCGCAGCTCGGCGACGATGCCGTCCGCACCGATCTTGTCGAGCTTGTCGATCGTGATGAGCACTCCGGGACGCTCGTCCTCGGCGAAGCCGAACGAGTCGAGCATCCAGTCCAGAGCGCGGCGGTCGTTCACGCGCACCGTGCCGCCGGTGAGCCCGAGAGCGTCGATCGTGTCGAGCGAGGCGACGATGAGCTCGGCCTCGGCGCGCGCCGAGTCATCGCCGATGATGTCGATGTCGCACTGCACGAACTGGCGGTAGCGGCCCTTCTGCGGCCGCTCGGCGCGCCAGACCGGACCGATCTGGATCGAGCGGAACACCCCGGGCAGCTGTCCGCGATTGGTCGCGTAGAAGCGCGCGAGCGGGACCGTCAAGTCGTAGCGCAGGCCCAGGTCGCTGAGCGCGGCGGGGTCCTCCGCGGCCGCGCGGATCCCGTCCGCGTCGAGTCCCCGGCGCAGGATGTTGAAGGACAGCTTCTCGTTGTCGCCGCCGATCCCCGCGTGCAGCCGGTCGTACTCCTCGACGACGGGCGTCTCGATCTCGTCGAAGCCGTGCGCGCGGTAGCGTTCGCGGATGACGGCGAGCACGCGCTCGCGGCGCGCCTTGTCGGCGGGGAGGAAGTCGCGCATCCCGCGCGGAGGATTGACCGTTGCCACGGATCCATTCTTCCAGGTCCGTCAGACCGCCTCTGATCCCTCCGCGGCGCGCACCTCGGCTTCGAGGAGCCTGATGCGCTCGCGCAGCGCGCGCTCGGCGTCCCAGCCGTGTGCGCGCGCCGTGACGACGAGGGCCAGCAGCTGATCGCCGAGCTCCGCCTCCGTGGCCGGGACGGGCTCCGCGACGGGAGCCGGCGTGGGATCGACGATCGCCGGCAGCGCCTCCTCGAGAGCCTCGGCGGAGGGATCCTCCGAGACCTCGGCGCCCGCTTTCGCGGCGCGCCCCAGGATCTTCTGCGCGCGGGCGAGCGCGGGCATTCCCGGCGGGATCCCGTCCAGCACGCTGCTCCGCTCATGCTTCTCCGCCGCCTTCGCGGCGTTCCAGTGCACGAGCACCTCCTCCGGCGTGCGGGCGATCGCGTCGCCGAAGACATGCGGGTGGCGCCGGGTCATCTTCTCGGTCAGAATGCGCGCGACGTCGTCGATGTCGAACGGATCCTCCGGATCCTGCGCCGCGATCGCCGCATGGAACAGCACCTGCCAGAGCAGGTCGCCGAGCTCCTCGCGCAGCTCAGCGCGGTCCTCCCGCTCGACGGCGTCGATGAGCTCGGCCGACTCCTCGACGAGGTACGGCACGAGTTCGCGGTGGGTCATCGCCTGCGACCACACGCACCGCTCCCGCACCTGCCGCATGACCTCCGCGGCGGCCCGGAGCGGATCCGTCTCGGCAGGGGACTCCCGATCAGCGCTCATCCCCGTACGCCTCCTCATCCTCGTCCGGCTCGTCGTCCTCCGCATCGCCGAGGGCGCGGTGCACCTTCGCCCGCCAGGAGACCAGCACGGCGGCGACCACCAGCGCGATCACCGACCCCAGCAGCACCGCGAGGATCGCCTGGTCCTTCACCGCGGCATCCCCCGCGAAGGCGAGATTCGCCAGCAGCAGCGAGACCGTGAATCCGATGCCGCCCAGTGCTCCGGCCGCGAGCACGTCGGGGAAGCGGATCGCCGGAGGCGCGCCCCGCGGGCGGATCAGCTGCGCGAGGGCGCCGAACGCGCCGATGCCGATCAGCTTGCCGACCGGCAGCGCCACGAGGATCGCGAAGAACGCCGGGGAGAGCTCCTCCAGCGGCACCTGCGGGATGACCACGAACGCCGCCACGAAGGCGAACAGCGGCAGCACCAGCCCGTTGACCCAGGGTTCCAGCGCATGACGGGTCGGATCCGCGGCCCGGGGCGCCATCACCAGGCCCAGCATGACGCCCGCGATCGTGGCGTGCACGCCGGAGGCGGCGAACAGCCCCCAGGCGACCACGCCGACGATCGCCATCAGCACGGCCACGACCGGGGTGGCGGGCCCGCGCAGGCGCCGGCTCAGCACGGCGAACACGATGACCGCGAGCACGCCGAGACCGAGCAGCAGCAGGTTCAGCCCGTGCGCGAACAGCACGGCGATGAACACGATCCCGACGATGTCGTCGAGGATCGCGAGCGCGAGCAGGAAGGCGCGCACCGCCGAGGGCAGACCGCGTCCGAACACGGCGAGCACGCCGAGCGCGAAGGCGATGTCGGTCGCGGTCGGGATCGGCCAGCCGGTCGCGCTCGGATCCGAGCCGGCGATCCACAGGTACAGGGCGATCGGCACCAGGATGCCGCCCGCGGCGGCGATCGCAGGCTGGATCGCCACGCGCACGCTGTTCAGCTCGCCGCGGGTGAGTTCGTACTGGAGCTCGAGCGCGACGACGAAGAAGAAGATCGCGAGCACGCCGTCCGACACCCAGTGCGACACCGAGAGGTCCAGAGCCGTGCCGGGGATCCCTAAGTGCGCGCCGAGCACTCCGGCGATCGCGTCGTGCGTGGGAAGGTTCGCGAGGAGCAGCCCGAGCCCCGCGGTCGCCAGCAGCAGGATCGCGGGGAACTGCGGGGACCTCAGAAGGCGACTCGTGCGGCTCATCCCCTCCACCGTATCGCGCCCCTCCTCAGCGATCTCTACTTCCGCGAGACTCCAACTCCGCGACGAGACTGCGGTTCTGGAGCGCAGTCTCGTCGCGGAGTTGGAGTCTCGCGGTCAGGCAGGAGGAAGCGGGGCGTCACGCGGTCGTGGGGCGCGCCGGGTCGGTTTACGCTCGAACCGTGACCCCCGACACAACCCACACTGAAGCCATCCGCATCGTCGGCCGGTTCGAGGCAGGGCGCGAGCTGCCCGAGGCCATGCGCGCCGACGTGCGCATGCTCGGCGCGCTGCTCGGGCAGGTGCTGCGCGAATCCGGCGGCGACGACCTGTTCGACGACGTCGAGCGCCTGCGCCAGGCCACGATCGAGGCGTACACCGACGAGTCCTCCGAGGCCTTCGACCGCGCGACCCGCATCGCCGAGGAGTTCTCGGTGCAGCGCGCCGACGAGGTCGCCAGGGCGTTCACCGCCTACTTCCACCTCGTGAACCTCGCCGAGGAGCACCAGCGCGTGCGCGTGCTCCGCGAGCGCGGCGACGACCCCACCTCCACCGACACGGTCGCCGGCGCCTTCGCGCAGCTGAGCGCAGAGGTCGGCGAGGAGGAGGCCCGCCGCAGGCTGGGCGCGCTGCGGTTCCACCCCGTGTTCACGGCGCACCCCACCGAGGCCCGCCGCCGCGCGGTGTCCTCGAGCATCCGGCGCCTCGCCGAACTGCTGAGCGCGCACGACGCCGCGGCCGAAGGCGGCGCGGAGGCGCACCGCGCCCGCCGCCGCATGCTGGAGGAGGTCGACACCCTCTGGCGCACCGCGCCGTTGCGCGCGCAGAAGCCGGCGCCCACCGACGAGGTGCGCACCGTCATGAGCGTCTTCGACGAGACGCTGTTCACGACCGTGCCGCACGTGTACCGCCGCATCGATGACGTGCTGCGCGGCGAGGAGTCCGGATCCTCCGCCCCCATCGTGCCCGCCTTCGTGCGCGTCGGCACCTGGGTCGGCGGCGACCGCGACGGCAACCCGTTCGTGACCGCCGCGGTGACCCGCGAGGCTGCGGCGATCGCGGCCGACCACGTCCTGCGCGGACTCGAGCGCGCCCTGGAGCGGATCGGACGCACCCTGACCCTCGACGCCGAGGGCACGCCGCCCTCCGCGGAGGCGAACGCGCTGTGGGACGAGCTGCAGGCCGCCCACCCCGACGTCGCCCACGAGGTCGCCACCCGCTCCCCCTCGGAGCCGCACCGTCGGATCCTGCTGCTGCTCGCGCACCGCGTCGGGGTCACCCGTCGCGGCGACGAGGGCGGCTACTCGGATCCCGAGCAGCTGCTCGGGGACCTCCGCACCGTGCAGTCGTCGCTCGAGGCGGCCGGCGCGCACCGGCACGCGTTCGGCGGCGTGCAGCACCTCATCTGGCAGGTGCAGACCTACGGCTTCCACCTCGCCGAGCTCGAGGTGCGCCAGCACTCGCAGGTGCACGCCCGGGCACTGGCGGAGCTGGACGCGGCGGAGGACGGATCCGGATCCCTCAGCGCCGAGACCGAAGAGGTGCTCGCGGTCTTCCGCGCCGTCCGGGAGATCCAGCGCACCTATGGCCCGCGCGCGGCGGGCCGCTACGTCGTCTCGTTCACGCAGTCCGCCCAGGACCTCGCGAACGTGCACCGCCTCGCCCAGTACGCGAGCGGCGAGAACGGACCCGTGCTCGACGTGGTGCCGCTGTTCGAGACCTTCGCCGACCTGCAGGCCGCCCCGGGGATCCTCGCCGAGATCGTCACGCACCCGGCTTTCGCGGCGCGCCTCGCCGCGACCGGCCGGCGCCTGGAGGTCATGCTCGGCTACTCGGACTCCTCGAAGGACGTCGGTCCCGTCGCCGCGAACCTCGCCCTGTACGAGGCGCAGGCCGAGATCGCCGCCTGGGCGCAGCGCGAGGGCATCGAGCTCACCCTGTTCCACGGCCGCGGCGGCGCCCTCGGGCGCGGCGGCGGACCTGCGAACTCGGCGATCCTCGCCCAGCCGCCGCACTCCGTGGACGGCCGATTCAAGCTCACCGAGCAGGGCGAGGTCATCTTCGCGCGCTACGGGGAGCCCGCGATCGCGATGCGGCACATCGACCAGGTGACGGCGGCGACCCTGCTCGCCTCCTCCCCCGGGGTCGAGCAGCGCAACAGCGCCGCCGCGGAGCGATTCGCCGAGGTCGCCGCGACCATGGATCGCGCCTCCCGCGATCGCTTCTTCTCGCTCGTGAAGGCGGACGGCTTCGCACCCTGGTTCGCGACCGTCACGCCGATGGAGGAGGTCGGTCTGCTGGCCCTCGGCTCTCGACCCGCCCGCCGCGGGCTCTCGGTCGAGTCCCTCGAGGACCTCAGGGCGATCCCGTGGGTGTTCGCGTGGACGCAGGCCAGGATCAACCTGGCCGGCTGGTTCGGCCTCGGCACGGCGCTCGAGGCCGTCGGCGACGAGGAACTGCTGCGCACGGCGTACCAGGAGTGGCCGCTGCTGCGCACGATGGTCGACAACGTGGCGATGAGCCTCGCGAAGACGGATCCACGCATCGCCCGGCGCTACCTCGGCCTCGGCGATCGCGACGACCTCGCCGGGCTCGTGCTCGAGGAGATGGATCTCACCCGCTCCTGGGTGATCCGCCTCACAGGAGGCGAGCGTCTGCTCGAGAACAAGCCGATCCTGCAGCGCGCCGTCGCGATGCGCAGCCCCTACGTCGACGCGCTCTCGCTGCTCCAGCTGCGGGCTCTGCGGGGCCTGCGCGATGCCGACCAGTCCGCTCCGGCGCCGGATCCCGAGTTGCAGCGCCTGCTGCTGCTCTCCGTCAGCGGCGTCGCCGCCGGTCTGCAGAACACGGGCTGACCCACGTTCCCCGCGCCGTCGTCGTACGGCGAAGGGCGGGTCGCGGGCCGGGTTAGAGTGAGAATTCCGCCGTATCCGGCTTGTCGCGCACGACACGATCGACAGCGCTCGTCCTTGTCTCCTCGTCAGAAAGCATCCCCCGCGTGACCGACATCCTCACCGCTGATTTCCATCCCCTCTCGACGCACTCCCAGCCCGTCTTCGAGGACGTCCTGGCACTGAACCCGAACGAGCCCGAATTCCACCAGGCCGTGCACGAGGTGCTGCATTCGATCGGACCGGTGCTCGATCGCCACCCCGAGTACGTCGACGCGGGAGTGCTGGAGCGCCTCGTCGAGCCGGAGCGTCAGGTGATCTTCCGGGTGCCGTGGGTCGACGACAACGGCAAGCTGCAGGTGAACCGCGGCTACCGCGTGCAGTACTCCTCCGTTCTCGGTCCGTACAAGGGCGGACTGCGCTTCCACCCGTCGGTGAACATCTCGATCATCAAGTTCCTCGGCTTCGAGCAGATCTTCAAGAACGCGCTCACCGGCCAGGGCATCGGCGGAGGCAAGGGCGGCTCGAACTTCGACCCGCACGGTCGCAGCGACGCCGAGATCATGCGCTTCTGCCAGTCCTTCATGAACGAGCTGTACCGCCACCTCGGCGAGCACACCGACGTCCCCGCAGGAGACATCGGGGTGGGCGGCCGCGAGATCGGCTACCTGTTCGGTCAGTACCGCAAGATCACCAACCGCCACGAGTCGGGCATGTTCACCGGCAAGGGCATCGGCTGGGGCGGGGCGCAGGTGCGCACCGAGGCCACCGGCTACGGCGCGGTCTTCTTCGCGCAGGAGATGCTGGCGGTGCACGGCGACTCGCTCGACGCGAAGCGCGTGGGGGTCTCCGGATCCGGCAACGTCGCGATCTACGCGATCCAGAAGGCCGCGCAGCTGGGCGCCGTGGCCGTGACAGCCTCCGACTCCTCCGGGTACGTCGTCGACGACGCCGGCATCGATGTGGACCTGCTGCGTCAGATCAAGGAGGTCGAGCGCGGCCGCATCGTCGAGTACGCGAAGCGCCGCCCCGGCGCCCGCTTCATCGAGGGCGGATCCGTCTGGGAGGTGCCCGTGGACATCGCGGTCCCTTCCGCGACCCAGAACGAGCTGGACGGCGCGAGCGCCGACGCCCTGATCGCGAACGGCGTGCGCGCCGTCTCCGAGGGCGCCAACATGCCGAGCACCCCCGAGGCCGTCGTGGCGTTCCAGGACGCGGGCGTGCTGTTCGCGCCCGGCAAGGCCGCGAACGCCGGCGGCGTGGCGACGTCCGCGCTGGAGATGAGCCAGAACGCGGCACGGCAGCGCTGGGGCTTCGACGACAGCGAGCAGAAGCTGCGCGAGATCATGGCCGACATCCACCACGCCGCGTTCGACGCCGCGGAGCGCTACGGTGCTCCAGGCGACTACGTCGCGGGCGCGAACATCGCCGGCTTCGAACGCGTCGCGAACGCGATGCTCGCACAGGGCGTGATCTGAGCCGCACCCGCTGAACGACGAAGCGCCGGTCCGTCTCGAGCGGGCCGGCGCTTCGCGTCTCGGTGCGTCAGCGCTCCGTGGCAGGAGCGCGATGGAGATCGCCCGTCCGGGGCGGCCGCTCTGCGATGCGCTCTGCCGCGCCGCTCGCGGCCCAGGACCCCAGTGTGCGCAGCGCATCGGCGGTCCTCTCGTCCGCGGCCGTGTACGTCACGAGCATGAGCGCCGGCTCGTCGGGAAGGCCGAGCGTCTCGTAGGCGAGCGAGAGGCGCCCGATCTCGGGGTGATCGACGAGCTTGCGACCGTGGGTCTTCACTGCCACCTCCTGACGCGCCCAGGCGCGCACGAACTCGTCGCTGCCGATGGTGAGCTCGCCGATCAGCGCGGCGATCTCCGGAGTGCCGGGGAGCAGCCCCGCCATCCGACGCAGATGGGCCGCCGTCTCGCGGGCGACCTTGTCCCATTCGGGGTAATAAGCGGGCGAGGTCGGATCCAGGAAGACATGGCGGGCCATGTTGCGCGGGCCTTCGGGGAGCGCGATGAGGGCGTCGCCGAGCAGGTTCACAGCGAGCACGTCCATGGCGGGCCCCAGCACGAACGCGGGAACCTGCGGCATCGCGTCGAGCAGCGCGGTGAGTCCAGGACGCGTGCCGGGCGCCGGGACCGCTCGCACAGCCCGCAGCGGGGTCGCGGGGCGGGCGAGCACCCGGAGGTGGTCGCGCTCGACGTCGTCCAAGCTCAGCACGCGGGAGATCGCGTCGAGCACCTGATCCGATGCCGCCCGCGCCCTCCCTTGCTCCAGGCGCACATAGTAGTCGGGGCTGATCCCCGCCAGGAGCGCCACCTCCTCGCGCCGGAGGCCCGGCACGCGCCGCTGGCCGCCGGCCGGCAGACCGCGCTCCTCGGGTGCGACCCTTTCGCGCTTCGCACGCAGGAACTCGCCGATCTCCGTCGTCATGGTCTCAGTATCCCCGCTGTGCGGCTCGGGAAGGTGGCCCTGCCGGACCCAGGTTCACCGGGACGTTCCGCCGGCGGATCCGCGTCCGCAGGCTGGTCGGCATGAACACTTCTTCCTCATTCCCCCTCTCCGGACGCACCGCTCTCGTCACGGGAGCCGGCAGCGGCATGGGTGCGGCGATCGCGGCGCATCTCGCGGCGCTCGGCGCCTCGGTCGCCGCGCTCGGCCGCCGGGAGGACCGCCTCACGGCCCTTGCGACCTCCGCCGCAGACTCCGGGACCGCAGGGCGGATCCTGGCCGTTCCCGCGGACATCACCTCCGACTCCGAGGTCGAGGCCGCCGTCGCGCGGATCCACCGTGAAATCGGCCCGGTCGACATCCTCGTCAACTCCGCCGGAGTGATGCTGCCCAATCCGCTCGCCGACGGCCGCGCCGACGAGTGGGGTCGCATGATCGACACGAACCTCACCGGGTTGCTGCGCATCACCCGCGCCGTGCTGCCCGACCTGACCGAGGGGGCCGGTCGCGGACCGCGGGACATCGTCAACATCTCGTCGATCGCGGCTCACGTCACCTTCCCGGACTATGCGGTATACGCGGCGACGAAGGCGGCGGTGACCGCTCTGTCCGCCATGCAGCGCACCGAGGTCGCGCGTCACGGCGTCCGCGTGACGAACGTCGAGCCGGGGCTCACCCAGACGGAGCTCGGCACGCACATCGGCAACGAGCGCCTGAGCGCGGAGCTCGCCTCGATGTTCGACGCGATCGAGGCGATCTCGGCCGAGGACATCGCCGACCTCGTGGACTTCGTCGTGACCCGCCCGGCGAACGTCAACCTGCGCCAGGTCGTGGTGCTCCCCACCCAGCAGGCGTGACGCGGCGCGGGGATCGCCGGAACGAGGCGACGGGCCCCTCCACGGGGAGGGGTCCTGTCACCAGCCCGCGGCGAGCACCCGGTCCACGGCGGCGACGACCAGGTCGGCGCTCTGCGCGGTCAGGCACAGCGGGGGCTTGATCTTCAGCACGTTGGAGCGCTCGGAGGTGGTCTGCACGATCACGCCCAGCTCGCGGAGCCGTTCGCAGATCGCGGCGGCCTCCGCGGCGGCCGGCTCCATCGTCTGCCGGTCGCGGACCAGCTCCACACCGAGGTACAGGCCCTCGCCGTGCACCGGACCGATCAGCGGATGGCGCTCGGCGAGCGCGCGGAAGCCCTCGGCGAGGCGCGCTCCCACGACACGGGCGTTCTCCTGAAGGCCCTCCTCGGCCATCGCGTCGAGCACGGCGAGGCCGACCCGGCAGCTGAGCGGGTTCCCGCCCGCGGACGAGAAGAACTGCCCCTGCGCGGCGAGCGCGTCGGCCACCCGCTTCGACGTGATCACGCCGCCGATCGGGTACCCGTTGCCCATCGGCTTCGCGATCGTGATGATGTCCGGCAGGACGCCGGACTGCTCGAATCCCCAGAACGAGGATCCCATCCGCCCGAATCCGACCTGCACCTCATCGGCGATGCACAGGCCCCCGGCGGCGCGCACCCGCGCATAGGCCTCCGCGAGGTACCCCTCCGGCAGCATCACGCCGCCCGCGTTGCCGAGCACCGATTCGCAGATGAAGCCGGCCACAGGACGCCCCTCCGCGGCGAGGCGGTCGAGATCGGTCCCGAGATCGGCGGCGTAGAGCGCTCCCGTCCCCTCGCCACGGTAGGTGCCCCGGAAGCGGTTCGGCACATCGGCCACGTGCACCCAGTCCGGGCGCGTGGCGAGGGCGTCCGGGTTGTCGTAGGCGCTCGTGGTGACCGCATCGCTCGCCATGGTCCAGCCGTGGTACGCCTCGCGCAGCGACACGACCGTCCTGCGCCCGGTGGCCGCCTGCGCGAGCCGGAGCGCGAGGTCGACCGCCTCGGATCCGCTGTTCACGAGCAGCACCGTGTCCAGCCGGTCGCCCGACGCGTCGACCGGGCGCGTGGGCAGCAGCGCGAGCAGCCGCTCGCTGTACTCCGCGAGTTCGCGGTACAGGAACCGGGAGTTGGTGTTCAGGATCCGGATCTGCCGGTTCACCGCGTCGGCGACGCCCGGGTGCCCGTGACCGAGTCCCGTCACGTTGTTGACCATGTCGACGTACGCACGGCCCGTGGTGTCCACGAGGTGGTGCCGCCAGCCCCGTTCGATCTGCGGAGGGCGCTCGTAGTACCGTTCCTGGGCGCTCGCGAAGATGCGCGTCCGTCGCGCGAGCTCGTCCGCCGCATCGTCGGACTGGCTCCGTGCGGGCAGGCCGAGGATCCCCGCGGGATCGGCCGAGAGCCGGCGCCAGGCCGGGACGCGATCGGGCTCCACGAGGGGCGCGTCGTCGTCCGCGCCCGCGAGCGTCTCCGCGCCGGGCGCGATGACCGTGACGACGAGTGTGCGCGGCCCTGCGGCTTCGGGAACCCACCCGATGCGCTCGCCCTGCGCGACCTCCGCGCCGTCCTCCGACGCCGCCGCGCCGCGGATCTCGCACCGCCAGCCGTTCGTCGTCACGATGTGCGCGATCCCGTCCACCGACGCGATGAGACTCCCGGAGACCGGGGCCGCCAGCGCCAGCCGAGGACCGGCGGGAAGATGGATCGCGGTGCCGACCGGCCAGGTCGCGGCCGCGTCGGTCGTGTCGAGCGTGGTGCGCGTGAGCCGGTACACGCCGTAGGGCATGACGGCCGCCGCGGCGCCCTGCGCGAGGGCGCCGCGGATGAGCACGTCCTCCGCGTCGGGCGCGAGCCAGGCGCCCGACGCGAGGCCTTCCGATTCCGTGCCGGGATCCAGGACCACGACCTCGCCGGCGAGCTCGGGAAGGAGGGACGCGAGCGGAGCGGCGCCCGGCACCATGGGAGGCTGCGCGATCGCGGCCGGGAAGCCCAGCGCTGCGAGCACTTGCTCGACCGCCTCGCCGAGCGGCACGGCGGTCGCCGCGTCGAAGATCGCCTGCTCCCCCGCGATCCGCTCCCTGGCGTACGCGTTGTCGCCGTCGATCTCCAGCTGTCGCCAGCCGCTCGCGACGAGCAGCGCGGCGCGGAGCGCGATGAGCGGCCAGATCGCCCTGGCCTCGGCCTCGCTCAACGGCGCCTCGGCGTGGAAGGCGGCGATGGTCTCGAGCACGCGCAGCGGACGCTCCGGTTCATGATGCAGCATCGACGACGCACACACCGCGAGCTCGGCCACGCGCCAGCCCAGGGCGAGGTCGCCGAGGTCGAGCACCGTACGGGGGCGCAGCCGGGAGTCGGCGCCGCGCACACCCATGACGTTGTCGTCCGTGAGGTCGCCGTGGATGGGCTGCACCGGGAGCTCCGCGGCGACGGACCGCAAGAGCTCCTCGGCCTCTGCGATCACGGGCGACACCCGGTCGCGCAGCGCCGGGTCCGCGATCGACGGCAGCAGGTTCCTCGCCTCGTCCGCGGCCACCCGCATGTCCCACATCTGCGGACGGTCGAGCCCCGGGTGCGCCAGCCCGGCGAGCGCGTTCACCGACGCGGCGGCGAGGGATCCGAACTCCCGCAGCACGACCGGTGCGAAGTAGCCGGCGTCGACCATCGCCTCGCCCTCGGCGAAGGCGCTCCGCCGCACGGCGAAGCCGCGCCACCGCTGCGTCAGCGCGCCGTCTCCGCCCGGCAGCGCCGCGGGCACGGGCACGCCGGCGGCGCGGTAGGCGTCGAGCGCGGCATGCTGGGCATCCCTGGCGCTGTCCGGGAAGGCGGGGTTGTCGATCCGGAGCACGCTGCGGGATCCGTCCTGCTCCGTGAGCAGGAAGTTGCGGTCCTGATTGCTGCCCAGCTCGGATGCCGTGACGACGATGCCCCACAGATCGCGCGCGATCGCGATGGCGTCGGAGACGGAGACGTCGGGGCGCACGAGTCCCCCGGTCTGTTCTTGCACGGCGGTTCCTTCGTTCGGAGCGGGAGGGCGTTCGAGCGGGACCGGGGGGTCTGGTCAGAGCGCGTGGTCGTCGGCGTGCCGCGCGAGCGAGCGGGCGTAGCGCTCGGTGAGCTGGACCATGAGATCCGGCGTCGAGCGGTCCACGCCGAAGACGTAGCCGGGGAAGTCCAGTTCGTGCTGCGCCTCCCAGATCTCCTCGTGCCGCTCGGGCGAGAGGATGCGCACCGGGTCGCCGACGGCGACCCATCCGATCGGCACGACGGTCTCGGGCGGCAGGATCGTGCGCAGGTGCACCACGGCGTTGATGCGCACTTCGCTGCGCTCTCCGATCACGGCGCCGTTGAAGATCCGGGTGCCCGTCGCGAGGAAGACCTCCTCCTCGATCGTGGCGCCGGAGATGCTCGCCATCGGCCCCACCAGCACGTGGTCGCCGATGTGCACCGGGTTCGCCGCGGTGGCGCGGATGAGCGCGTTCTCCATCACGATCACGTGCTCGCCGAGCGTGATCGGTCCGCCCTCCGCCGTGATCACGGCGCCGTGCAGCACCTGGCAGTTCTCGCCGATCGTGACGTCGCCGGAGATCACAGCGGACGGCGCCACGACCGCGGTGTCGTGGATGCGGGGCCGAGCCCCGAGGTGCTCGTAGATCATGTGACGAGCGTAGCCGTCAGCGCGGCTCCGACGTCGCGGAATCGGCGACGGCGGAGCACTCAGATCCCGACGGGCGGCAGAAGGCCCTTCGCCGCGGCCATCGTGCGCGCCACGAGCAGCGTGGGATCCAGGATCTCCCCCTCCGCGATGAGGCGGTCAAGTTCGGCGAGCGGCATGCGCACGCTGCGCACGCGCTCGGCCGGATCGTGCGTCGCGGCATGCCCGCGCCGCACCGCCGTGGCGAGGAACACATGCGTCTTCCCGACGCTGCGCCCGGGGTTCGTCGCGAAGACGTGCAGGGGCGTGAGCTCGTCGGCGATGAGTCCGAGCTCCTCCTCGAGTTCGCGCCGGGCCGCATCCGCAGGAGCCTCACCGGGATCCCCTGCGCCACCGGGAAGGTCGAGGATCCAGCGGTCGATCGGGTAGCGGTACTGCCGGGCCAGCACGACATCGCCGCCGAGCACCACGAGCGTGGACACCGAGAACGGCGCGCTGCGATCGACCTCGTGGACCGTGCGGGCGCCGCCGGGGAGCTCGACCTCGTCGGCGTCGATCCGCACGCGCCCGCGGTGCACCTCGCGCGTGGACAGCCAGCGCCACCGCGGCTCGTCGGCGCTCATCCTGCGGCGCCTGCCGGTGCGACCGCGGCGACCGGCTCCGCCGGGGCTGGCTCGGGGAACAGCGCGGTCAGCAGCTGGCCCGTCCACTCGACCGGGTCGGCGCGATCCGCACCGGGCATCGGCACGACCAGCGCCTCTCCCCCGCCGACGAGCTTCGCCTGCGGATACAGGCGCTGCACGCGCACCTTCATCGAATCCTCGAAACGGGCCGGAGCGACCCGGAGGTTCGATCCCATCGCCACCACGTCAGTGAGCCCCGCGCGCGCGGCGCGGCGCCGCAGCCGGGCGATCGCGACGAGGCCCTCGACCTCGGCCGGCGGCGCTCCGTACCGGTCGGTGAGCTCCTCCACGACGCGGTCGATCGCGTCATCCGCCGCCGTCGCCGTGGCCGCGCTGGAGAGCTTCTGATAGGCCTCCAGCCGCAGCCGCTCGCTGTCGATGTACGAGTCGGGGATCCGCGCATCCACGGGCAGCTCCAGGCGCAGCTCGGCGCCGGTCTCGGTCTCCTCCCCGCGGAACGTCGCGACGGCCTCGCCGATCATGCGCAGGTACAGGTCGAAGCCGACACCCGCGATGTGGCCGGCCTGCTCCGCGCCCAGCAGGTTTCCGGCGCCGCGCAGCTCGAGGTCCTTGAGCGCGACCTGCATGCCGGATCCGAGGTCGTTGTTGACCGCGATCGTCTGCAGCCGGTCGGCCGCGGTCTCGCTCAGCGGCTTCATCTCGTCGTACAGGAAGTACGCGTAGGCGCGCTCCCTGCCGCGGCCCACGCGCCCGCGCAGCTGGTGCAGCTGGCTCAGGCCGTAACGGTCGGCCCGGTCGATGATGATCGTGTTGGCGTTCGAGATGTCGAGGCCGGTCTCGATGATGGTCGTCGAGACCAGCACGTCGAACTTGCGCTCCCAGAAGTCGTCGACGACCTGCTCGAGCTGGTGCTCGCCCATCTGGCCGTGCGCGACGGCGATCCGCGCCTCCGGCACGAGCTCGGCGAGCTCGGACGCCATGCGCTGGATCGACTGCACGCGGTTGTGCACGTAGAAGATCTGCCCCTCGCGGAGGATCTCGCGGCGGATCGCCGCGGCGACCTGCTTGTCGCTCTTCGGTCCCACGAAGGAGAGGATCGGATGCCGGTCCTCGGGCGGGGTCTGCAGAGTCGACATCTCGCGGATCCCGGTGACCGCCATCTCGAGCGTGCGCGGGATCGGGGTGGCGCTCATCGCGAGGATGTCGACGTTCGTCTTCATCTTCTTGAGCGCGTCCTTGTGCTCGACGCCGAAGCGCTGCTCCTCGTCGACGATCATGAGGCCCAGATCCTTGAACATGACCTGATCGGTGAGGATCCGGTGCGTGCCGATCACCATGTCGACGGAGCCCTCCAGCAGTCCGTCGAGAGTGAGCCGCGCCTCCTTGTCGGTCTGGAAGCGCGACAGCGGGCGGACCTTGACCGGGAAGCCCGCGAAGCGCTCGGTGAACGTCTCGAGGTGCTGCTTGACCAGCAGCGTCGTCGGCACGAGCATGGCGACCTGCTTGCCGTCCTGGATCGCCTTGAACGCGGCCCGCACGGCGACCTCGGTCTTGCCGAAGCCGACATCGCCGGACAGCAGCCGGTCCATCGGGATGGGCCGCTCCATGTCGGCCTTGATCTCATCGATGGTCTGCAGCTGGTCGGGGGTCTCCGCGAACGGGAAGGCCTCCTCCAGCTCGCGCTGCCAGGGGGTGTCCTTGCCGAACGCGTAGCCCTTGGCCGCCATCCGCGCCGAGTACAGCTTCACGAGCTCGACGGCGATGTCGCGCACGGCCTTGCGCGCCTTGCCCTTCGCGGCGGCCCAGTCGCTGCCGCCCATCTTGGACAGCGTCGGCGCCTCGCCGCCGACGTACTTCGAGAGCAGGTCGAGCTGGTCGGTGGGCACGTAGAGCTTGTCGCCCGGGTACCCGCGCTTGGACGGCGCGTACTCCAGGACGAGGTAGTCCCGCGTCGTCTTGACGGGGTTCCGCCCGCCCGAGGACACCTCGCGCTGGGTCATCTCGACGAAGCGCGCGATGCCGTGCGTCTGATGCACGACGAAGTCGCCGGCCTTCAGCTGCATCGGATCCACGACGTTCTTGCGTCGCGAGGCGAGCTTCTTCACGACGCGGGTGTCGCCGCCGATCGTGCGCCCGTAGAACTCGTTCTCGGTCAGGACCGCGATCTTCGCGGCCGCGACCTGGAACCCCGATTCGATGGCGCCCGTGACGAGCGTCGCGACGCCCGCGTCCGGGACGCCCGGCAGGCCGTCGACCACGCGCGCCGCGACTCCGCGGTCGGCGAGCACGTCGCGGGCGCGATCGACGAGGCCAGGGCCCGAGGCGACGAGCACGACCCGCCACCCGTCGGCGACGCGGCCGGCGGTGAACTCGATCGCGCCGTCCACGTTGCCGTGGAACGACGGGATGGGGGCGGCGCTCACTCCGTCGGCGCCCTGATCGAAGGCCGCGTTCTCGGAGCCGGCGTCGAAGGCGCTCAGCCGCCACCACACGCCGCCGCGGTCGTGCACGGCCTCTCGCAGCTCTGCGACCGAGAGGAAGTCGCCGGTCTGCAGGTCGATCGGCGCCGAGGCGCCGGCGGTCGCGGCGCTCCAGGCGGCATCGAGGAACTCCCGGTTCGTCTCGCCGAGGCTCGCCGCGCGGGCTCCGGAGCGCTCCGGATCCACCAGCGCGACGGCGGCGTGCTCCGGGAGGTAGTCCGTCAGCGGCACGACAGGACCCGCGACGACGGGCAGGAGCGACTCCATGCCCTCGACCGGGATCCCCTCCGCCATCTTCTGGAGCATCCCGGAGATCCCGGGGAAGGCGTCGACGAGCGCGCCGGCGCGCTCGCGGACCTCGGCGGTCAGCAGCAACTCGCGGCTGGCCGGCAGCGAGACCCCGGAGGGCGCGGCCGGAAGCGAGCGCTGATCCGCGACAGAGAAGAGGCGGATCTGATCGACCTCGTCGCCGAAGAACTCGACCCTCGAGGGGTGCTCGGCCGTGGGCGGGAAGACGTCGAGGATGCCGCCGCGCACGGCGAACTCACCACGACGGGAGACCATGTCGACCCGCGAGTACGCGCGTTCCACGAGGGAGGCCGCCACGCTGTCGAGGTCGTACCCGCGCCCCCCGACCGTGAGCTCGAGCGGCTCGACGTCGCCGAGTCCCGCAGCGACGGGCTGGAGCGCCGCGCGCACCGAGGCGACGACGACGAGCGGCCGCTCCCCTGACCAGATCCGCATCCGGCGCAGCACCTCGAGGCGCCGCCCCACGGTGTCGGGGCTGGGGCTGAGCCGCTCGTGCGGGAGCGTCTCCCACGCGGGGAACGAGAGGATCTCCGCATCGGGCCGGTAGGAGCCGAGGGCGGCGGCGAGCGATTCGGCCCGCCGTCCGGTCGGGGCGATCACGAGCAGCGCCGCAGGCTTGCCCGCCGCGGACCGGCGCTCGAGGAGCCCGACGAGCATGGGCGCGTCCATGCCGACGCTCGCCAGCAGGTCGGCATCGGTCTGCGCCCAGCTCAGGGCGTCCCTGAAACCGGACGCCTCCTCTTCCAGAGCGCGGATGATCCCCTGCACAGTCACCGGAAGAGTCTATGCGCCGCCGCCGACACGACGCCCCGAGCGGGGATCATCCGCGGTGCGACTCACCAGGGTGGTGAGCCCCCGTGCGCGTGTCATCCGGGTGGGGCGAGGGCATGGGCGGGAATGCAGTGCGGGTGTGGCCGGTGGTGGGTGCGGGGCCGGTGCCAGCCGCGGCGGGGGTCCCACCAGTGCGGGCCCCGGATCTCGGGAACACCGTGACGCATGCGGACCTGCCAGCCCGAGGTGTCCAGGGTGCGGTGGTGGTGCCAGCACAGGGCGACACCGTTGCTCGCGTGCGTGGGACCCCCGGCGGCGTGTTCTCGGACGTGGTGGATCTCGCACCAGGTCGCGGGCACCCCGCAGCCGGGGATCACGCATTCCCGGTCCCGGAGGACGATCGCACGGCGCTGCACGGCCGTGAAGATCCGGGCCGTGGTCCCGATCGAGACGATCTGCCCGCGCTCGTCGAACAGCACCCGCTGGATCCCACCCGCACACCCCGTATGCCGGGCGACCGTGACCGGGACATCCCACCCGGTGCCCTCCAATCCAGCCCGCCCCGTCCCGGACGCGTAGTCCTCCGCGGTGACGGAGACGACCAGGGTCGGAGCGGCACCGCCCAGTTCGGGGAACCCGCCAGAGGCGGCAGCCACGTTCACGATCATCGCGAGCGCGTCATGACGCTTCTGCGCCGGGGTGCGCTCATCCACCGGATCCGGAAGACCACCAGAAGCATCGCCATCGCAAGCATCGGCATCGACATCGGCGGTGTCGGCGGGTGTGAACCTGACCCCGCCCGCGGTGACCGGGGGCGCGTCGTGCGCGGCCGGGTTGCCGACCGCGTCGAACAGCCGCTGCAACTGCGCCGCGGTTGCCGGGAGCAACCCGCCCTGGAACGGGACGACGCCGTTGCGGAGCCGCCCGAACGTGACGCCCCTGTTCCGCTCCCCCGCCCGATCCTCCGGCTCTGCCCCATCCGGATCCAACCGCAGCATCAACGCCCGGGAGAAATCCGCCAGCTCCTGCGTCGACGGACAGGGCCCCGGACGACCGTGCTCGTCCGGCAAGTCCTCCCCCCGCGCCGTGCTCGCAAGCAACCCATCGACGACCTCGCGCTCGGCAGCACTGATCCGGTTCCCCGCCTGCTCCACCGGACCGACCGCCGCCAACAGGCCCGCCACCGACACCATCCCCTCCCGCAACGCCTGAGCCATCGCCGGGAACACCGCCGGGCCCAGCTCACCGCTGGAGAGCATAATCTCCCGGTGCGTGACCCGGCTCGCATGCACGAACCGCCGCGCCGTCGGGACATCCGTCCGCAACGCCCGCCGCAGCAGCTCCGTCACATCCCTGCACCCCGCCGCCGACGACACCCGCTCCTCCGCGAGCCGCCGATCCCGATCCGCGACCTGCCCCACCAGGCCCGTCAGCACCGCATCCACCCGCCGCCGCACCGCCCCGCCCACCACCAACGCCGACACCAACCCCGCCGCGTCCACTGCGTCGAACCCAGCCTCCGCCGACGCCGACGCACACAACCCCGCCAGCAGGTCATCCACCTGCTGCAGAACCTCCGCCGGACTCGATGTCATACCTCCATCCAACCCGGGACCACCGACATTCGAACTACCAGATCAGGCCATCTTTCCAAACCGTGGAGAACGCCCCCGAAACGCAACTTGTGGAGGAAGAAGCCACCGCCGCGCCGCACCCCGCGCACCGGCCACACGTCCCGTAAGACGACCCTCGCACGCTGCACACACCGCACGTCGGCCGCCGACCCTAGGATGAACGCGTGACCGATCCGCAGCAGTCCAGCCCCGTTCCGCCGCCCCTCGCGCCGGGATATCCGGCGCCGCCGGTCGCCCCACCCGCCGCCTACCAGCCGCCGGTCGCGCCTGCGTACCAGCAGCAGGCCGGCGCGCCCGTCTACCAGGCACCCCCCGGAGCCTTCTCCGGTCCCGCCGGCGGCTACACCGCCCCGTACGCGCCGACGACCCCGCCTTCCGGCGCTCCGGGGCTCGGCCGCATGGCGCTGCTGCTCGCCCTCCTCGCGACCGTGGTGCTCACGATCGTCGGCGCCGTGCTCGCCTGGCAGGTCGGCCATGGCATCGGCTCCTCGACCGACCTCACCGACCTCGAGAACCGAGTCTCCGGCAACGACCTGTCCATCCTCACCCCCGTGCGCGACCTCATCCTGTGGGTCGAGATCACGACATGGACGGCGACCGCGCTGGGCATCTGGGCGCTCGTGCAGGGCATCGTCGCGATCGCCAAGCGGCGCGGCCGCGGGCCCGGCATCGCCGCGGTCATCATCGCCGCGCTCGGACCGTTCGTGTACGGCCTCGCGGGCTACATCGCCTTCATCGTCGCGCTGGGCGTCGCGGCGACCCAGCGCTGACGCAGGCAGGCGTCCGCACCGGTCTCACCGGGAAAGGAACGCGACGCCCGAGACGCACGCCGCTCAGCGCGGCGCGTGATGCTTCTGCTGCGCCGCGAGCAGCCCGTCCTGGACGAGCAGCTCCACGGCGTCCGCCGCATCGGAGATGAGGATCGGGAGGTTCGGACGCTCTGCCGTGCCGAACGGCGCGAGCACCCAGTCGGCCGGATCCTGCCGCCCCGGAGGGCGGCCGATCCCCACTCGCACGCGCGGGAAGTCGGGCGTGGTCAGCACACGCGCCACGTCGCGGATGCCGTTGTGCCCGCCGTGCCCCCCGCCGACCTTGAGCTTGATCGTGTCGAAGGGGATGTCGAGCTCGTCGTGCACGAGCACGATCCGCTCCGGATCCACCGAGTAGAACCGGGCGAGCGCGCCGACCGGGGCGCCGGAGACGTTCATGAAGCTGTTCGGCTTGGCGAGCACGAGCTTGTCGCCGCCCGGACGCACCCAGGTCTCCACGACCCTGGCTCCGCCCTTGTGCTCGCGGAAGGTCTCGCCGCGACGGGCGGCGAGCTCGTCGACGACCATCTGACCGACGTTGTGCCGAGTCGCCGCGTACTTCGGGCCGGGATTGCCGAGCCCGACGACCAGCCATGTCTGCGCCATGGATCCATCCTCCCTGAATTCGCGTCGTGCCAGGAAACCGTCCTGGCACGACGAAGGGGGCGCGATCGCATCGCGCCCCCTCGGCCAGAAGTTCGAACCGCGGATTACTCCGCAGCGGCCTCCTCGGAGGACGCGGCCTCTGCAGCGTCGCCCTCGGGCTCAGCGGCTGCCTGCGCCGAGACGGCGACGATGAGCAGCTCGGGGTCGGCGGCCAGGGTGACGCCCTTGGGCAGCTTGACGTCGGCGGCGGTGATGTGCGCGCCCTCCTCGAGCCCCTCGACCGAGACCTCGACGTGCTCGGGGATGTGCGTGGCCTCGGCCTCGACGGCGAGGTGGGTGTTCTCCAGCTGCACGATGGTGCCCGCGAACGCCTCGCCCACCACGACGACGGGAAGCTCGATGGAGACCTTCTCGCCCTTCTTCACGACGAGCAGGTCGATGTGCTCGATGATCTGGTGCACCGGGTCCTTCTGCACGTCCTTGACCAGGGCGAGCTCGGCGCGGCCCTCGATGTCGAGCTCGAGCAGCGCGTTGGCACGGCGGATGAGCAGGCCCACCTGGTGGCCGGGAAGGGCGACGTGCACCGGGTCGGTGCCGTGGCCGTAGATGACGGCGGGGATCTGGCCGACGGCACGCAGACGGCGGGCGAAGCCCTTGCCGAAACTGGTGCGGAGCTCGGCGACGACCTTGTTGTCTTCAGTCATGGTGTTCTCCTTGTTCACACGCGGCGCGAGAGCCGCGCGGTGGTCTGGGTGCGTCGTCTCGACATGACGGAAGGAGAGCCAGAGCTCGCCGCGTCGATCACGGATGTGCGCGCACGCGCGCCATCCCTCGCCGAGGACCACACCATGCTACCCGAGTTCGGCACGCGCCACTGACGATAGGCTGTACGGCATGACCGATGGTGTATTCCTCTCCGAAGCGCTGGCCTGGCTGATCGGCCTGATGGTCGTCGGCGCGACGGTGCTCTGCTTCGGCGCACTGTTCTCGCTCGGCCGCTCCGGCTACCGCAAGGACTGACGAACCGCCCACGAAGAACCGCGCCGCCCTCGAGGGACGACGCGGTTCTTCTCGTGTGCGGCTCGAGTCACCCCACGCCGAGGTAGGCCTCCTTGACGGCCGGATCGGCGAGCAGTTCCTTGCCGGTTCCGGTGCGGGTGATCGCCCCGGTCTCCAGCACGAAGGCGCGATGCGCGCGCGCGAGCGCCTGGTTCGCGTTCTGCTCCACCAGCAGCACGGTCGTGCCCTGCGCGTTGATCTCCGTGATGATCTTGAAGATCTGACGGATGAACTGCGGAGCGAGTCCCATCGAGGGCTCGTCCAGCAGCAGCACGCGCGGCTGAGACATCAGCGCACGGCCGATCGCGAGCATCTGCTGCTCGCCGCCGGACATCGTCCCGCCGAGCTGCTTCTTGCGCTCGTCGAGCCGGGGGAACAGCGAGAACACGCGCTCGTAGGACTCCGCGACGCCCGACTTGTTCTTCAGGCCGAACGTGCCCATGTCGAGGTTCTCCAGCACCGTCATGCCGGGGAAGATCCCCCGGCCCTCCGGCGACTGCGAGATGCCCTTGACCACCCGCAGGTGCGCCTTCATCTTGGTGATGTCCTGGCCGTCGAACGTGATGGATCCGCTCGACGGTTGGAGCAGCCCCGAGATCGTGCGCATCGTCGTCGTCTTGCCCGCGCCGTTCGCGCCGATCAGCGTGACGATCTCGCCCTCGTCGACCGAGAAGGAGATGTCGTGGATCGCCTTGATCCGTCCGTAGTGGACCGAGACGTCCTTCAGTTCAAGCAACGTCATCTTCGGGCACTCCCAGGTAGGCGGCGATCACGCGCGGATCGTTGCGGATGGCGGCGGGCAGGTCGTCGGCGATCTTCTTGCCGAACTCCAGCACCACGATGCGGTCGGTGACGCCCATCACGAGCTTCATGTCGTGCTCGATGAGCAGCACCGTGTAGCCCTCGTCGCGGATGGACCGGATGAGCGCCATCAGGTCCTCCTTCTCCGCCGGGTTGAAGCCGGCGGCCGGCTCGTCCAGGCAGAGCAGCTTCGGATCCGTTCCGAGCGCACGGGCGATCTCGAGGCGTCGCTGGGATCCGTAGGACAGATCCCGTGAGCGCTTCTGCGCATGCTGCGCGATCCCGACGAAGTCGAGCAGGGCCATCGCACGATCGACCGAGGACTTCTCCTCCCGCACGTGTCTGGGCAGCCGCAGCAGCGCGCCCGGTACCGAGGTGCGGTGCCGCGCGTCCAGCCCGACGACGACGTTCTCCAGAGCCGTCATCTCACCGAAGAGGCGGATGTTCTGGAACGTGCGAGCGAAGCCCAGACGCGTGATCTGGTGCTGCTTGCGTCCCTTGACCGACTGCCCTTCCAGCAGCACGTCGCCGCTGGTGGGCTTGTAGACGCCGGTCATAGCGTTGAAGCACGTCGTCTTGCCGGCGCCGTTAGGGCCGATCAGACCGAGGATCTCACCGCGCTTGATGTCGAACGACACGTCGTCCAGGGCGGTGAGACCGCCGAAGCGGATGGTGAGGTTCTTCACCTCGACCAGCTTCTCACCGACCTCGACCTCGATCTCGCGCTCGGACTCCGCCCCCTCGACGAGGGGCGGGTCCTGCCCCGGCACGATGTCCGGCTCCGCGCCGTCGGCGAGCGGGGCGTCGAGCGACGCCGCCTCCGCGAGGGGTTCCTCGGGAGTCGCATCGGCGGGAAGCCCGTTCTCCTGGGGATCGGTCATGATGCGCCTCCCTCGGTGCTCGGCTTGGGTGCTCTCTGCGGTTCTGCGCCCTGAGGCGGTTTCGGCGGGGCGATCCACTCGATCGCCTTTCGCGAATAGGCCATGAGACGCATCTTGGCGGGGATGAGGCCCTGCGAGCGGTAGATCATCAGGATCACCAGCGCGATGCCGAAGATCAGGTACTTGTACTCCGCGATCGCGGTGAACCGCAGCGGGATGTACGCGACGATCGCGCCGCCGAGGATCGCGCCGACCTTGTTGCCCGTTCCGCCGAGGACGACGGCCGCGAGGAACAGGATCGAGGTCTGCACGTCGAACTTCTGGTTGTTGACGAAGCCGATCTGGCCCGCCATCAGCGCGCCGGACAGGCCGCCGACGCTCGCGCCGATCGCGAACGCCCAGACCTTGTACTTGAAGGTGGGCACGCCCATCGTCTCCGCGGCGTCCTCGTCCTCGCGGATCGCGATGAACGCGCGGCCGACGCGCGAGCGCTCCAGGTTGCCGACCAGGAGCAGCACGATGATCAGGACGGTGATGGTCAGCCAATACCAGGGCATGCCGTTCGAGTTCGAGAAGATCGGGACGCCTGCGGCCGTCTCCCCCGGCGGACGGCCGATGTTCTGGAAGCCGACCTGGCCCTTCATCGCAGGGATGATCGTCGCCAGGATCCGCACGATCTCACCGAAACCGAGGGTGACGATCGCGAGGTAGTCGCCGCGCAGTCGCAGGGTCGGAACCCCCAGCACGACGCCGAAGATCATCGCGACGATCATGGCCGCGGGGAGCGTCCACAGGTACGGGATCTTCAGGTACGGCGAGTCGGGACTGGTGAACATCGCCGCGGTGTACTGGCCGACGGCGAAGAAGGCGACATAGCCGAGATCGAGCAGGCCCGCATAGCCCACCACGACGTTGAGCCCGACCGCGACGAGCGCGTACACGGCCATGGAGAACAGCGCGATCGACCAGTTGTTGCCCGGCGATGTGCTGAGCGGGAAGAAGTCGAGATACGGCAGCGCGTAGGCCAGCACGACCACCGGCACCATCCACGCCCACTGCATAGGACGGGACAGGTCGTTCCAGCGCTCGCGGATTCCGCGGAACGGGCCGCGGCGCACCGTCGCGACCGATTCGGTCTCGATCGTCTCGCGGGCCGACTCGGCCGTGGGCAGCGGGCGGGGCCCGTCGGATGAGGTGCTCATGCCTTGCTCCTTCCGAGAGTGGTGCCCAGGATGCCGGTCGGGCGGACCAGCAGGACGAGGACGAGGATCACGAAGGCCACGACGTCCGCCCACTGCGCGTCTCCGAGCAGGATCTGTCCGTAGTTGCCGACGATGCCGAGCAGGATGCCGCCGAGCAGCGCGCCGCGCACGTTGCCGATGCCGCCGAGCACGGCGGCGGCGAACGCCTTGACGCCGAGGATGAACCCGCCGTTGTAGATCACGCCGGAGGGCACCAGCATCACGTAGAAGAGCGCCGCGGCTCCGGCCAGCAGACCGCCGATGACGAAGGTGATCACGATGGTGCGCTCCTTCGAGACGCCCATCAGGGTCGCGGTGTCCGGATCCTGCGCGACGGCGCGGATCCCGCGTCCGGTGCGGCTGCGACGGATGAACATGTCGGTGCCGACCATGAGCAGGACCGCGGCGACCACGATGATGATCTGCTGGTTGGTGATGATCGTCCCGAAGACGTCGAAGATCGGCTCCGGGATGAACATCGTCACGGCGGGCTGCGCGTTCGCCCCGCCGACGAACGGCAGGAAGATGAGGTACTGGATCGCGAACGACACGCCGATCGCGGTGATCAGGAACGCGAGTCTGGGAGCGTTGCGTTTACGCAGCGGTCTGTACGCGACGCGTTCCACGAGGAAGGCGGTCACCGCGGAGGCCAGCATTCCGACGACGAGCGCCAACAGGAGATCCATGATGATCTCGGCGGGCCCGATGGTCGGTGCGCTCGGACCGAATCCTAGGGCGGTGAGTGTGACGACCACGCCGTACGCACCCACGATGAAGACTTCGGAGTGCGCGAAGTTGATCAGGCTCAGCACGCCGTAGACGAGCGTGTAGCCGACCGCGATGAGGCCGTACACGGCCCCGAAGGTGAGACCGTCGAACGTCGCGCTCCAGAAGTTCTGGAACAGCGCGTTGACGTCGAAGTTGATCCAGGAGTTGTCCGCGTGCACGACGGACTGGGCAAGGAGATCCAGCATTCAGGTTCGCTTCCGCAAGGGGCGGCGCGTCGTTGCGCCGGGAACGAGCAGGGGGTAAGGATCCCGCGACGCGGGCGAGCGCGTCGCGGGATCCCTCGATCACTTGCCGATCGGGCCGACGTAGACGATCTTGCCGCCGTCGACCTTGTAGCCGTACACCGCAGGAGCCTGCAGCTCACCCGTGGCATCCCACTTGTAGTGCTTGCTCAGGCCGTCCTTGTCGTAGTTCTTGACCCAGTCCTTGAGGTCGGCGCGGGTCTGCTTGCCCGCGTCGATGCCCGCCAGCAGCACCGTGGCCGCGTCGTAGCCCTCGATCGAGTAGGTGCCGGGCGCGGCGTTGGACGCTGCCTGGTACTCCTTCGCGAAGTCGCTCAGCAGCTCACCCGGGATGCAGGGGCAGGTGAAGTAGGCGTTCTTCGACGCGTCGCCGGCGAGCTTGATGAACTGGTCGTCCTTCACGCCGTCCGGGCCCACGAACGCACCCTTGTAGCCCTTGGACACGAGCTGCTGGTCGAACGGCGCACCTTCGGCGTAGTAGCCGGCGTAGTAGACGGCGTCGGGCTTCGCGTTCAGGATCTTCGAGATCGTGGCGGAGAAGTCCTTCTGTCCGGTGGTGACCTTGTCCGTCCCCGCCAGCGCGGAGCCGAGCGCGTCACTGGTCGCGGTGCCGAGGCCGATGCCGTAGTCGGAGTCGTCCTGCACGAGGTAGACCTTCTTGGCCTTCAGCGTGTCGGTGACGAACTTCGCGGCGGCGGGACCCTGCTGCGAGTCGTTGCCGAGTGCGCGGAAGAAGGTCGTCCAGCCGTTCTTCGTCAGGCCGGGGTTGGTCGCCGACGGCGTCAGGTGCACGAGGCCCTGCTGCTCGAAGATGTTGCCCGTCGCCTTGGACTCGCCGGAGAACGGCAGGCCGATGACGCCGACGATGTCCGCCTCGCCGACGGCCTGGGTGACCGGGCCGGTCGCCTTGTCCGGCGTGCCCTCCGTGTCGAACTTCTTGAACTGCACCTGGCAGTCGGGGTTGGCCTTGTTGTGCTGGTCGATCGCGAGCTGCACGCCGTTGAAGATGTTGATGCCGAGCTGGGCGTTCGCGCCGGTCTCCGCACCGATGTACGCGATCGTGGTGGTCGCCGCGCACTTGCCCTTGCCGTCGCCTGCGGGGAGGACCGCGTCCTTCGGAGTGTCGACCGACGTGACGGCCGGGACATCGATCGCGCCGCCGCCGCCGCTCGTGGCGTCCGGGCTGCCCGCCTTGTTCGCACAGCCAGCCAGCAGCAGGAGTGCGGCTGCTGCTGCCACGCCCGCGGTGAGGGCCTTCTTTCGCATCATGTGATTGCCTTCCGATTCGGGTCATCGACCGCCCCTTGCGAAACGTCGATGTCTTCAAGGTGTGGCGAGCGTACCTCTATGTACGCGTCCCGCGCACGACATTAGTCCGACCGCGTCCAGTTTTCGCGCGATAACGCGACACGGCTACCCGGATCGTTACACGCCGGACACGCGAGCGTCATCCGCCGGAAAACGACGGCGGCCGGCCGCTCCCCCGCCGAGTGCGGGCATGCCGTCATCGACGGCGGCTGCTCGGGCGCCGACGCACCGCCCTGACCTCCGCCCCAACAGCGATACCCTGATTCCATCCCCCACCGGACACACGAGGAGATCACCGTGCCCACTGCCGCTGCCAACATCGGAGTCGTCGGACTCGCCGTCATGGGTTCGAATCTTGCCCGCAACCTCGCCAGCCGCGAGGGCAACACCGTGGCGATCTTCAACCGCAGCTACGAGAAGACGCAGGGCGTTCTGGACGCGCACCCCGAGGCCGGGTTCATCCCCGCCGCGACCTACCAGGAGTTCGCCGACGCGCTGCAGAAGCCGCGCACCGCGATCATCATGGTCAAGGCCGGCGCCGGCACCGACGCCGTGATCGACGAACTCGTCAAGGTGTTCGAGCCCGGCGACATCATCGTCGACGGCGGCAACGCGTACTTCCCCGACACGATCCGCCGTGAGAAGGCCGTGCGCTCCACCGGGATCAACTTCGTCGGCGCCGGCATCTCCGGCGGCGAGGAGGGCGCGCTCACCGGGCCGTCGATCATGCCGGGCGGATCCGACGAGTCCTGGGTGACGCTGGGCCCGATCCTGCGCTCGATCGCCGCGATCGCCGAGGGCGAGCCCTGCGTGACGCACGTGGGCCACGACGGCGCCGGCCACTTCGTGAAGATGGTCCACAACGGCATCGAGTACGCCGACATGCAGCTCATCGCCGAGGCCTACGACCTGATCCGCCGCGGCACGGGCAAGAGCCCCGCCGAGATCGCTGAGATCTTCGCTGAGTGGAACAAGGGCGAGCTGGAGTCGTACCTCATCGAGATCACCGCCGAGGTGCTCCGTCAGGTCGACGCTTCCACCGGCGCGCCGCTCGTGGACGTCATCCTCGATCAGGCCGGCGCCAAGGGCACCGGCGCCTGGACCGTGCAGACCGCGCTCTCCCTCGGCGTCCCCGTCTCGGGCATCGCCGAGGCCACCTTCGCCCGTTCGCTGAGCTCGCACCCCGAGCAGCGCCTCGTCGCCGGCGCCCTGCCCGGTCCGGAGGAGGCGTTCACCGTCCCCGCCGACCAGGTCGACGCGTTCATCGAGGACGTGCGCCTGGCCCTGTACGCCTCGAAGATCGTCGCCTACTCGCAGGGCTTCGACGAGATCCGCGCGGGTGCCGCCGAGTACGGCTGGAACATCGACCTGGGGGCGATCTCGAAGATCTGGCGCGGCGGCTGCATCATCCGCGCGCAGTTCCTGAACCGTATCGCCGACGCCTACGCCGAGACCCCGGATCTTCCGGTCCTGATGACCGCGCCGTACTTCGCCGAGGCGATCACCCGCGCCCAGGCCGCCTGGCGCCGCGTCGTCGTGGCCGCCGCGCAGGCCGGCATCCCGGCTCCCGCGTTCTCCTCGTCGCTGTCGTACTACGACGGGATCCGCGCCGACCGCCTCCCCGCCGCTCTCGTGCAGGGCCAGCGCGACTTCTTCGGCGCGCACACCTACAAGCGCATCGACAAGCCCGGCACCTTCCACACCCAGTGGTCGGGCGACCGCACCGAGATCGAGGCCGTCGACACGCACTGACGCCGCCCCACCGACGAGTCGTCCCCGTCAGCGCACCCTCTGGAGTGCGCTGACGGGGACGACTCGCACGTGGAGGGGGGTGCCTCGGAGCTCGCGCGGCCTCAGGGGCGCGCCACGGCGTGCTGGAAGGCGGCGGCACGCGACTTCAGGGCCGCGAGGTCTCCGGACGGCGTCGCCGCATCGCCGAGGAGCGGTCCCCCGACGCCGACGGCGAACGCCCCGGCCGCGAGGTAGTCCCCCGCCGTCCCCACCGACACGCCGCCGACCGGGATGATCCGCGCGTGCGGCAGGGGCTCGCGGACGGCGCGGAGGAAACCCGGTCCGAGGCCTGCGGCCGGGAACAGCTTCACGGCCGCCGCGCCGAGGTCGAGACCGCGCTGGATCTCGGTGGGCGAGTAGACGCCGGGGAGCACGCCGATCCCCTGCCGGATCGCGTACTCGACGGACTCGGTCAGCGTCGGCGTCACCATGAACTGCGCGCCGGCCGTCACGGCCCTGTCCACGTCCGCCGGGGTGAGGGCCGTGCCGGCGCCGATCATCGCACCGGCCGGAGCGTCCTGGACGACCTGGGCGATCGCCTCCTCCGCCCCGTCCAGGGTGAGCGCGATCTCCAGCGTCAGGACGCCGGCATCCAGCAGCGTCCGCGCCGCCGCGACCGTGGCGTCGACGTCGCTGCCGCGGAGGATCGCGATGAGCCGGCTCGCACCGAGCCGCTCCTGCAGGCGCGCGTTGTCCACGATGCTCACGAGGCGCTCCCGTCGGCCGACGCCTCACGGCGATCGCCGAGGGGGATCGCTCCGCCCCACGGCCGCGCGGGCGCACCGCCCACCTCGACCTGCACGCCCAGGATCGCGCCGTCCGCCGCGGAGGGGCTCTGCAGTCCGATGCTCGCGGTCGTGATCACCAGCAGGTCGTCGACGAGGGCGACCGCGGTCGGCCTGGTCGCGGGGAGCGCGATGACCTCGTCGAGCGTCCCGTCGGGCGAGTAGCGGCGCACCTCCCCCGCATCCCACACGGCGACCCAGAGCAACCCCTCCCTGTCTATCGTCATGCCGTCGGGGTTTCCTCCTTCGACGGCGCACACCGTGCGACGGTGCGACAGCCGGCCGTCGGGGGCCACGTCGAAGGCCTCGATGCTCCGGTGCGGAAGCGTGTCGATGTAGTACATCGTGGATCCGGTGTCGTCGAAGACGAGGCCGTTGGACACCGTGACCCCGCCGAGGCGCTCGACCGCGATCCCGCGCTCATCAATGCTCCACAGCGCGCTGTGCGGATCCCGCGGCATCGACTGGCTGCCCACCCAGAAGCGCCCGGACGGATCGCAGGCGCCATCGTTCATGTAGTCGCCCGGCACGGCGAGGTCGGAGACGACGGGAGCGATGCCGCCCTCATCCCCCACGTGCACCACGCCGCGCTCGGCGGCGACGATCCACCCCGCGTCCGCCTCGACGAGGGGCGCCGGCGCACCGATCTTCGCCCCGACGACGAGGGATCCCGCCGGCACCAGCCTTCCGCCCTCCCAGCGTCCTCGGTGGAAGCGTCCTGTCGCCATGTCGATCCAGGCCAGACCGCCGTCCCGGCCGTCCCAGCGCGGCGATTCGGCCTGAACGTATCGTTCGTCGGAGATGATCTCGACGATTCGTGAGCGGGGTGAACGCGTCATCCTTGCCCTCTTTCACTGGTAGGCGATAACCGTTATGTGGCAGACTATCTCACAATATGCATACCTCTTGCGCGAAATGCGAACCGATGATGAAGCGGGGAACCGGCCGATGACTCCTACCCTCTACGGCTTGATGCCGATCCTGGCGACGCCGTTCGACGAGACGGGCGCGCTCGACCGCGCCGGCCTTCGGCGTCTGGTCGAATTCGAACTCGCGTCCGGCGTCGACGGCGTGGCCGTGTTCGGGATGGCGAGCGAGGGCTTCGCGCTGACGACGAAGGAACGACGCGCGATCCTCGACGACGTCGTCTCGGTCGTCGACGGCCGCGTTCCCGTCATCGCCGGGGTCAACGGCACCTCGACCGCGACGTCGATCGAGCAGGCCCTCCTCGCCGAGGAGGGCGGCGCCGACGCGCTCATGGTGCTTCCGCCGTTCATGGTGAAGCCGGCGGCGAGCACGCTCGTCGACTTCTACGGCGACGTCGCGGGATCCACCTCCCTGTCGGTCATGGTGCAGGACGCCCCCGGCGTCACCGGCGTCACCATGACGCCGGGACTCGTCGCCGAGCTCGCCCGTCTCGACGGCGTCGACTCCGTCAAGGTCGAGGCGCCGCCCACCGCCCCCAAGGTCGGGGCGGTCGTCGATGCGCTCGGCGGGACGGACTTCGCCGTGCTCGGCGGCCAGAACGCCCAGTTCTGCCTGGAGGAGTACGCGCGCGGCGCCGTCGGCACGATGCCGGCCTGCGAGTTCCCCGACCTGCTCGGACCCGTGCTGGCCGACTTCGTCGCGGGGCGCGTCGAAGAGGCGCGCGCGGGCTTCCGTCGTATGCTCCCTCTCGTGCTGATCGGACTGCAGGGCGGCATCGCGTGGGCGGTGCACAAGGAGGTCCTCGTCGCGCGCGGCATCATCGAGCACGCCACCGTGCGCTACCCGGCGGCCCGCCTGGACGCCGGCAGCCGTGCCGCGGTGCACCTCGTCCTCGAGGAACTCGCCCTTCCTCCCCTGCCGACCGCGGTCCGCGTGTGACCAGTCGTGTGCTGCTGATCGGCGGCGGATCCGACATCGGCATCGCGATCGCACGCGCGTTCGCGGAGCGCGGCGACGCCGTCGTCGGCGTGGGACTGGAGCCGACGGTCGATCCGGCCTTCGCGCGCTTCCTCGTCACCGACTGCAGCCGCCCGGAAGGCGCGGAGACGGCCGTCGCCGACGCCGCGGCCGCCCTGGGCGGCATCGACGTCGTCGTTCTCGCGGCCGCGCGCATGCCGATCGACCGCGCCGACGCGACGAGCGACGAGGACTGGCACGGGGCGCTCGGGGCGACGCTGGACTCGGCGTTCTTCGTCGCCCGCGCGGCACTGCCGCTGCTCGCCTCCGGCTCCTCGATCGTGGCGGTGACCTCGGTCAACGCCACGCTCGCGGCGCCCTCCCTGCCCGCGTACGCCGCAGCCAAGGCCGGCGTCGAAGCCCTCATGCGACAGCTCGCGCTGGACTACGGACCCCGCGGGATCCGCGTGAACTCGGTGCAGCCCGGGAGCATCTCCGCCGCCGACACCGGGGAGACCGAGGGCTATCCGCTGGGCAGGATCGGACGCCCGGAGGAGGTCGCGTCTGTCGTCGCCTTCCTCGCATCCGAGGGGGCGTCCTTCATCACCGGCGCGACCATCCCGGTCGACGGGGGGCTCTCCATGTCCTCCCCCGCCGCGTGGCTGAAGCCGGTGCTGCGGGACCGCTGGCTCTGACGACCGTTCCCCTCGCACACGAATGCCGCGCCGGAGGATCTCCGGCGCGGCATTCGTGTGCGGGAATCAGGAGTTGGAGTCGAGCAGCCCCTGCACTTCCTTCTTCAGGGCGTTGAGCCCGGCCTGGACGTCCACCTGGCCGGCGAGGATGGTCGCGACGCCGCCGCCGATCGCGGCGTCGATCTGCGCCGTTACGGCGACCCGGTCCCAGGCCGCGGCCCGGGCGTGCTCCGACACCTGGGTGCGGAAGGTTCCCTGGAACTTGTCGGCGGCGAGGGCGGGGATCTTGTCCGCGACGCTCTTCGCGGCCGGTGCCACGGCGGAGCGCTCGTAGAGCGCCGTCGCCGCCGCGACATCGGTCGCCGCATACGTGATGAACTCGCGGCTCGTGACCTCGCCCTCCCCGGCCGTCGCGAACAGGCCGCTGCCCCAGGCGCGGTTGTAGGACTTCTTGCCGTCGACGGTGGGGCGCGAGATCGCGCTGACGTTGTCGAGGATGTTCTGCGCGGCGCCGTTCTTCTTCAAGAACGTCGGGACGAGCGGTGCGTCGTCGTAGAGGGCCGCCCGGCCGCTGGCGAACAGGATGCGGGCGTCGCTGCGGGCGACGTTGGTCTGTGTGAGTCCCGCATCCATGAGCGACTTGTACCAGGTGATGGCCTTGACGCTCGCGGCGTCGCCGATGGTGCATTTCAGATCGTCCGTGACGACCTCGCTCCCGAAGCCCCACATCCAGTGCACGGCGTCCTTCAGGTCGGGGTTCTTCGTCACCGCCGCGTACGGGATCAGCGAGGAGTCCTGCGCCTTGATCTTCTCCAGGGCCGTCGCGAACTGCTCGACGGTCATGCCGGACTTGATGCCGACGCTCTTGGCGATCTCGCCGTTCGTGGCGATGCCGATGCCCGACGCGGTCAGCGGCAGCACGAGCAGCTTCCCGTCCTTCGTGTAGGAGTCGAGGACGCCCTGGGGGATCCCGAGGCCCTTGGCCAGATCGGTCAGATCTGCGAGCAGGTCCATGGGCGTCAGCACCTGCCAGCCACCCGACTGGCCGACGCCGAGGAGCTTGCCGGAGCGGCCGGTGAGCGCCAGCTGCGTGGCGGCCTGGTCGTACGGATAGATCACCGGCGCGACGGTGACCCCCGCGTCCTTGGAGAACCCGTCGATGATCCCCTGCCACGCGGGCTTGAGCGCCTCCTCGCCGAGCGAGTTGCCGTAGAAGTTGATGGTCTTGGCCTTGGTCGCGGCGTTCGCCGTGGCGCCGGGGGGCGTCGCGGCCGGGGTGGCGCAGCCGGCGAGCGCGAGGACGCCGAAAGCGGCCAGCGCGGTGCCTCCGCCGAGGAAGGCGCGACGACTCAACTGCGAGTTCGGGATGTTCATGGGCACAGCTCCTTCAGGGACAGGTCGGGAATCGAGATGTTTCGGGGACAAGCGGCTAGCCCTTCACCGCGCCGGCGGCCAGGCCGGACACGAAGTAGCGCTGGAGGACGACGAAGATGATGACGAGCGGGAGCGAGGTGATCAGGGAGGCCGCCATGAGCGCGGGCCAATCCGCTGTGCCCTCGTGGATGAACGCCTGCGTGAGTCCCGCCGGCAGCGTCTGCTTGTCGGGACCGGCGAGCGTGAGTGCGAAGAGCAGGTCGCTCCACCCGCGCATGAAGGCGAACATCGCGGCGGTGATGAGCCCCGGCACGACCAGCGGGAAGACGATCCGGAACACGGTGGCGGTGCGGGACAGCCCGTCCACCTTCGCGGCCTCGAGGATGTCGTCCGGGAGGCCGTCCATGATCCCCTTGAGCAGGAAGACCGTGAGCGGCAGCGTGAACGTCGTGAACGAGAGGATCAGGGCCGCATAGGTGTACAGCAGGCCCGCGGAGCTCAGCATCAGATACAGCGAGATGAGCAGCAGCGCACCGGGGATCAGCTGACCGATGAGGAACATGAACATGATCGCGTTGCGTCCGCGATAGCGGAACTTCGAGAGCGAGTAGGCCATCAGCCCGCCCACGAGCACGGCCAGCAGCGCGGTGCCGCTGGACACGATGATGCTGTTGCCGAGGTTCTTCAGGAGCGCGTCGTTCTGGAAGAAGCCGACGAAGTTCTCGATCGTCGGATCCACCGGGAAGAACGGCCGGTTCTGGGCGAACACGTCCTCCTTCTTCGTGAACGCCGTCGCCGTGAGCCAGTACACCGGCAGCAGGCCGAACAGGGCGAGCACGATGAGGCCCAGACGCCCGGGGACGGACAGACGGGGGCGGATGATCCCCTCGCCGACGTCGCGGTTGCGGCGCATCATTTCTCCAGTCGTCGGTTGAGGAGCAGATATCCGCTCGAGATGATCGCGAGCAGGACGAGCCACAGCGCCCCCATCGCGGAGGCCTTGCCGAGCTCGTAGCTGCCGAAGGCGAGGTGGTAGAGGCTCACGGCGAGGGTCGTCGTCGAGTTGCCAGGCCCTCCGCCGGTCATGACGAAGATCGTGTCGAAGTTGCCGAAGTTGTAGATGAACTCGAGCACGGCGACGAGCGTGACGGGGCCGGCGATGTGCGGCAGCGAGATGTACCGGAAGCGCTGCGCCCGGGTCGCGCCGTCGATCGTCGCGGCCTCGATCTGCTCGCTGGGCAGCGTCTGGAGCACCGCGAGCGCGACGACCATGATCCAGGGGAAGGAGTGCCAGGTCTTCGCGATGATCACCGCGGACATCGCACCGACGGGGTTGCCGAGCATGCTGATCTCGGGCAGGCCGAGGAGCGTCAGGACGTGGTTCACGACGCCGTAGCTGTCGTTGAAGATCCACGCCCAGAGGAAGGACACGACCACGCCGGGCAGCAGCCACGGCAGCATCAGCGCGCCGCGCAGGACGGTGCGGCCGCGCATCCGGGAGTTCAGCAGCATCGCCAGAGCGACGCCGAGGAACAGCGGGAAGACCGTGGAGAGCGAGGCGAACACGAGGGTGGTGCCCAGCCGCGCCACGAACTCGTCCCAGATCAGCGCGTAGTTGTCGAGCCCGACGAACGTGCGCTCCGGACGCAGCAGGGACTGGTCGTAGAGGCTGGTGCCGATGCTCGAGACGAGCGGGAAGATCGCGATCACGAGGAACAGCAGGACCGCAGGAAGTGCGATCATGAAACCGAACGTGCGGTCCTTCGCGCCCAGCGTGGAGCGGCGTCCCGAGCGCGGCGGGACCTGCTCGCGGATCTCTGGCCGCTCGAGGGTGGCTTGTGGCATGGCATTCACTTTCCGGGTGGGGTGGCCCCTGCGGGCCCCTGCACGTCTTCGTCGCAGTCGTCGACGATGACGTGCAGTCAGTCAACCACAATGCAGATGCGAAATCCACAAAATGCATAAGACACCCACATTTGCCTTGCTTGGTGTCATCAGGCTCATTAGGATGACTGGCAACGGCTTCGCAGATGCGGCGGCCGCAGGGAGGAGAAGTCGCGATGGCGTCGGAATCGGTGGGTGGCACCCAGACCGTGGAACGGGCGATGTCCTTGCTCGCCTGCTTCACAGAGGAGTCGGGTGAGCTGCGGGTCTCCGAGCTCTGCACGCTGACCGGACTCGGGCAGTCCACCGTCTCGCGCATGATGTCGGCGCTCGACCGGATGAAGTTCGTCGTCCAGGACGGTCGCACCGGCCTGTACCGACTCGGGCCGGCGGCGGTCGCGCTCGGCACGATCGCGCTCAACGGCTCGCCGATCTTCCGCGCGTCGCGGCAGATCGCGCAGAACCTCGCCCGCCGGATCGAGATCGGCGTGAACGTCGCCGAGCTCAGCGGCTTCACCTTCACCTACCTCTGCAACTTCGAGGGCGCGCTCGCCCCGAAGTCGTTCGCGATGGCAGGACGCACGGGGCCCCTGCACGCCACCGGCCTCGGCAAGGCCCTGCTCTCCGGGATGACCTCCGAGAAGGTCGACGAGTACTTCGAGCACTCCCCCCAGCGCTTCACCCCGCACACGATCGTCGACCGCGACGCCATGCAGGTCGCGCTCGAGGAGAGCCGCAGCCGCGGATACGCGACCGAGATCGAGGAGCTCGCCTTCGGACGGGCGTGCATCGCCGCGCCGATCCACAACAGAGCGGGTGAGATCGTCGCCGCGCTCTCCGCGAGCGGGCCGCTCTCCGTGCTCGACCTGCACGCCCCGCACCAGGAGCTCGCGCTGCAGCTCATCGAAGCGGCCGACGAGATCTCGGTCGCACTCGGGTACAGCCCTTCCCGTTCCGCGAGCGCCTTCGCGGCCCTCTGATCCGCCGCCGCGATCCGATCGCGGCGCCCTGAAGCTCATCGCCGCGGCAGACGCCGTCGGCCTCTTCCCCCACGACTGTCTTCGGAGACCCTTGTGAAGATCACGCGCGTCCAGACGTTCCCCCTCTTCCTGTCGAGGGAGGATGCGGACGACTCCTATGCGGGCGACACCGGCGTGGCCCATCGCGGCTACGTCATCCGACCGCCGTGGCGGAGCCTGTACTCCCCCGGCTACGAGTCGCTCCTCGTCAAGATCGAGACGGACGAAGGACTCGTCGGGTGGGGCGAAGCGCTCGCCCCCGTCGCCCCCGAAGTGGTCGCCGCGGTGGTCGATCACCTTCTCACCCCGCTCATCATCGGCGAGGATCCGCGATCCGTGCGCACGCTCTGGCACCGGATGACCGAGTCCATGCGCGAGCGGGGGCATCTCACCGGACACCAGGCGGACGCCATGGCCGCCGTCGACATCGCGCTCTGGGATCTCTGGGGACACGCGACGGGCCTCTCCGTCTCCGAACTCGCGGGCGGCCGCTTCGCCGAGATCCTGCCGACCTACGTCTCCGGGATCCGCGGGAACGACGACGCGGAGCGCGTCGACAAGGCGACGGCCTTCGTCGAGGCCGGCGTGCGACGGATCAAGCTGCATCTCGGCACCGACGTCCGCACCGACCTCGCCACCTATGACGCGATCCGCGCGGTGCACCCGGATCTCGATCTCGCGCTCGACGCGCACTGGACCTACCGGCTCGGCGAGGCGAAGGCCCTGGGCCGCGAGCTCGACGACCGCGGGGCCTGGTTCTTCGAGGCGCCCCTGGCACCCGAGGACGTCGAGGGCCACCGCGATCTCGCCGCGGCACTGGCCACGCCGATCGCGGTCGGCGAGGCGATGCGCAGCCGTTTCGAGTTCACCGACTGGCTCGCCCGCCGAGCCGTCGGCCTGACGCAGCCCGATATCGGCCGCACGGGGATCACCGAGGGGCTCGCGATCGCCGCGGTCGCCGACGCGTTCCACGCGCAGGTCGCCCCTCACCATTCCGCCGCCTTCGGCATCGCCATGGCGGCGGGAGTGCACGTCGCGGCGAGCGCGACCTCGCTGCTCGCCTTCGAGTACCAGCCGTTCACGCTGCCCGTCGCCAACCTCATCCTCACCACCCCTCTCGAGGTGCGACCCGATGGCGGATTCATCGTCCCGACCGGCCCCGGACTCGGCGTCACGGTGGACGAGGATGCTGTCGCCCGGTACGTCCGGCGCTGACCGCACACCGCCCGAAGGGGGTGGACCGGAGCCCCGCTCCGGTCCACCCCCTTCGTCAATCCCCGACCCGCACGAACTGCGCGGCGCTGACCCGGTGGATGCTCGTGCTGCGGACCTCCAGCCGCACGACGCCGGGAGCGCCGGCGTCGTAGCGGAAGGTGCCCAGCGCACGCCAGGCGGCCGCGCCCTGGGTCTGGTCCACGATCACCTCGCTGCTGCCGCCCTGGTGCTCGACGACATAGGCCGCCGATGTGGTCGTCGTCGGATTGGTCGGATACCAGACCGAGACGCGGTAGAGACCCGGCTGAGGAAGGTCCGCCTTCCAGGTCACCGTGCTGCCGACGGAATCGGTGTCGCTGTACCGCGTGCGCGTTCCGTTCCAGCCGGAGAGACCGCTCGGATACCACCGTCCGGTCTCGAGGTACCCGGGCCAGGGCGACTGCGTGTGCACGATCACGCCTTCGTCGGCCATCCGCACCAGGACCCCGCGGCGCAGAGTCTGATCCAGCCGCGCCTCGAACCGTGTGCTCGATCCCGGAGCGACGCCCGCCCCTGCCGTCACGGTCCAGGTGTGCGTCAGATCGGAGCGCGGCGGCACGACGACGGCCGCGTCCCGCTGATCGATGGTCCACCCGGTGGCGCCGTAGAGGGAGAGCGTGCCCTGGAGCGGCGTCACGCCGGTGTTGATCACCAGGGCGGTCAGCTTCACCGTCGCACCTGGGCCGCTGGCGACCTCGGTGTCGGATGCGAGGGAGACCAGGCGACGTCGGTCGATCACCTCGATCGACGCGGGCCTCAGCGTGACGGGCGTCGCGCCCGGCACCGACAGGGATCCGGCCACCTGGACCTCCCCGAGCGCGGCGGACGCCGCGATCACGACCGCGGACTCCACCCGGACCGTCGTGTGAGCGGGAGCCGCGATGGCGGGCACCGTCCCGTCGAGCTGCCACCCGCTCGGCAGGGTCAGCCCGACGCTGCCGGCGATCGGCTGCGCCGTCCCGTTGCGCACCTCGATGATCAGCGGGACCCTGTCCCCTGCCGTGCCCGTGGCCTGGGCGACCACGTCTCCCGACACCTCCGCGCCGACGCCGGCGAGCCGGGCGGGCAGGCGCAGCGTGACCTCGGCCGTGGTCGCGCCGCCGGCTGAGACCGTATAGGCGAACGTCTTCGTCGGGTCGTCCACCGGGATCGTCCACTCGTAGGGATACCCCTTGGCAGGCGCCTGCTGCGCGGCCTGCCCGCCGATCCGATAGGAGAGCGTCGCCTGCTGCTCCGTGTCGATCTGCACATACGCGTCGTATCCCTGCCCGCCCGGCCGCACCAGCAGCATCCCGCGGACGAGTCCGTAATCGGTCGCCGGATCGGAGTCGACCTCTCGGAAGCTGTCCGGGCCGTGGTCGACGATGTCGTCGAACGGCAGCTCCGGCCGCTGCACCGCGACGTTGCGGACGACCAGGGCGAGCAGCCCGTGCCCCGGGACGGTGACCGTGACGCGCGCGTCGACCGCCGCCTGGGAGGAGCGGCTGCCGTCCGCGGCGACCACCTCGACCGCGGGCGCGGCGGAGCGAGGCAGTCCGGTCAGATCCCCGGCGAGGTCGACGACGACCTGCTGGGCGTCGGACGCCGAGTTCGTGAGACTGATGTAGAGCGCGCCGTTGCCCACCCCGGCGATCCAGTTGACCAGCGGGTTGTCCAGGGCGATCAGTCCCGCCGGGAAGTAGGGCCAGACCCCGGTCTCGCCGAAGAACGAGCCGGGCGCGTGACCGTAGGCGAAGAACTTGAAGTAGGCGAAGTCCGCCTCGAAGACGTGCGGGAACTCGATGCTGCCGGAGCTCCGGTAGAAGCTCTCGCTGATCAGATAGTCCATGGCGAGACCCAGCTGCGCGGGCGCGTGATGGAAGTAGTACCCGGTGATCCCGACGGGGCCGCTCGTGGCGAAGTCCGGCTTCATGTGCGCGACCTGGAACTGCCGGCCGTAGTAGCCGGGATAGGTCGTGAATCTGCCGATCACCATGTTGTGCGCGACATCGGCCAGCAGCGCGTCGCCGGTGTGATGGGCGAGGCGCAGCAGCGCACCTGCCCAGCACGGATTGAAGACGTATCCGCCGCCGGGATCGGTCACGGCGCTCACCCCGAGCTTGAACGACGAGAGCGCCTCGAAGGTGAGGCCGGAGGGCGAGACGTACCAGGCCGGAACCGTCTCGGTCGCCACGCCCGTGACCGGATACGGCGGCAGCGACGAGCGGGTCTCCCAGTCGTACTGCTGCATGATCACGTGACCCTCGGGAACCGTGATGGTCTGGTCCGGGACGGGCCGCACGGCGGTCTGCGTGATGAACCGCTGCACCTCCCTGTGCGCTCCCTCCAGGAAGACCGCCTCCCCCGTGACCTCGAACAGCTCGAGCAGGTCGACCCAGTACTTGGAGAAGCTGTAGGCGAAGCCGCCGGGCGGCTGGCCGTTGCCGCGGTAGGGCGTGAGGATCTGCTCCTGCACGTAGCGGCGGCCGATCAGCGTCGCCTCCGCCAGATACGCCGGATCCCCGGTGGCCCGGTAAGTCGCGAGCGGAACGGCGAAGGGCGCACGGCTCTGCCCTACCACGCCGGACTTCGTGGCCTGCACCGCGAGCCGCTGGATCCCGGCGTTGCGCCCATGGGTGAGCTGGTAGAGCGCCGTCAGGTTGACCGCGTCGGTGGGGATGCGGCCGAGCCGGTACTGCGTCTTGTCGTTGTACACGGGGCTGCCGATCACCGGCGAGTGCCCGATCCCCTTGCGCGACACCTGATACTCGATCAGCGGCCGGGCGCGCCGGTCGTACAGGGTGCCGCCGGTCGTGCCGGTGAGGTAGTGCGCGGAGAGCACCACGCCGCTCGCGGCGGTGCGGACGGCGTCCTCGTTCTCCACGTCGACGAAGCCCTTGGCGCGGTTCCACCACCCGGAGAAGGACGGGATGTAGTCCACGGAGTCGTCCCCCGCGGGCTCGACGGCGATCAGTTCCGCCATGGCGTGCACGGCGTCGGTCAGCGATCGCTCGTAGACGTTGCGCCGATAGGCCGTCATCCCGTATTCGCCGCGGCACAGCTGGGTGTACGCGGCATACAGGGCGCCCGCCTGCGCGGCCACTCCGAACGCGAAACCGCGCTGTTCGCCCGCCGCCATCGCCGTGCGGAGGCCGGGCTGCGGCGAGTACATGCAGGGCACGACGTCGAGGCTGTCGTTGCGCAGGCTCATGCCGTACGGCTGACGGTCCGACATGAGCTGCCGTTCATGCACGAACTCCGCGACCTCGGACGGCAGGTAGACGCCGGAGGTGACCGGGATCCCGCCGACGGCGTACTGCGTGAGCGCCATCGGGGCGAAGAGCTCCCACGCCCCGAGCGGGGCCGAGCCGTCGAGGACGGACAGCGCGTGCTGGTACGACCCGCACAGCACCTCGTCGAGATCGTCGAGCGACCGGGCGTCCTGGCTCTGGTAGCCGACGAGGTAGTCCCCGGCGTTCTTCGCCGTCAGCACGTAGTGGGCTTCCGGGTTGTCGCCCTCCAGGCGCCAGCGCACGACGAGCTCGACGTCGTCGGTGCTGGTGCGCAGCTCGATCGCCTGCGGTCCGAGGACCTGGAAGGAGGTGAATCCCAGCCAGCTCGGCGCCAGCGGACCGTAGAGCTCCGGCGCGCTGCCGGACGGCAGAGCCCCCTTCAGCACCACCCATTGCTCGTCGAACCGGTGGGCGGGATCCGTCACGGCGAGCCACCCGCCCTCGTGCGCGATCTCGAGATCGCGGACGATCGTCGCCCCTCCGTCCCACGTGGCCTGGAAGAAGGTCATCCGGTGGTTCGTCCCGACCAGCTGCGCGACCTGGGTCACCGCCAGGTTCGGCATGTCGAGCCGCCGCAGCGCGTCCGCGTAGGCGCCGCTCGCCGCGGGGAGCTCGGTGGCCGCGGCCGATGAGCCCCCGGCGGTCTGCGCACCGAGGACCGGCGGGAGCACGCCCGCGATCACCAGCATGCGCAGCACGGATCGCCGACTCCACTGCAGGGAGCCCTCGTCATCTCTCGCACTCTTCCTTGCAATCATGATGCATATATTGCAATCCATATGCGATGATGTCAATGGATCCTCTCGCAAGGACGCGAATGCCGCCTGCACGGCAGTATCGAGGAGGAACAGCACCCGTGAGGAGACAGTCGTTGGCCGGCGGAACACCCGAAGAACTGACCGAGTACTCCCTCGGAGCGCTGCTCGTGGCCCCGCCGGACCAGCCGGAGCCGGAAGACTTCGACGAGTTCTGGCGGTCGACCTTCGAGGAGTTCGGCACCGGCGCCGTGGCGTGGCGGACCGTGCGCGAGCGGGACGCGACGCCGACGCATCGCGTGAGCGAGATCCGCTTCGAGTCCTCCGCGGACGAGCCCGCTGCCGCATTCGTCATGGTGCCGCACGCGATGACCGCCATACGGCGCGGCCTCGTGGTCGGGCACGGCTACGGCGGACGCACGGGCCCCGACGCCGAGCGCGTTCCCGCGGACACAGTCGCGGTCTTCCCGTGCGCGCCGGGAACCAGCGCGGATGCGCCCAGCCGCTTCCCCGCGCTTCCCGCGGAGCACGTGCTGGCGGGCATCGCGCACCGGGACACCTACTCGCTCCGCTTCGCTGCGGCGGACATCTGGCGTGCGGCGACCGTGCTGCTGGACCTGGCACCTGCCGCCGCGGACGCCCTCGACTTCAGCGGCAGCAGCTTCGGCGGCGGGATCGGCGCGATGGCCCTTCCGTGGGACACGCGCTTCCGCCGCGCGGCGCTGGACGTCCCCAGCTTCGGCGCGCACGCGATCCGACTCACCCGGCGCTGCACCGGGAGTGGAGAGGCCGTCCGGATGCACCTCCTCACCCATCCCGAGGACCGCCCCACGCTCGACTATCACGACGCGGCGAGCGCGGCCCGCCGCCTTCGCATCCCGGTGCACGTCGGAGCCGCCGTGCTCGACCCTGCGGTCGATCCGCGCGGGCAGTTCGCGGTGTATCACGCGCTCGCCGGGCCGCGCCGGCTGACCGTGCGGGCCAACGGGCACATCGACGCCCCGGAGGGCCGGCTCGCCGACGCGCTGGCGCTGCAGGCCGCGGTCGACTTCCTGGCCCTGCCCGACGACAGGTTGCTGACCGGGGCGCCGACCGCCCTCCTCTGACCACCCCATCAACGCGTCGTCCCCGTCAGCGCACCCTCTGGAGTGCGCTGACGGGGACGACGCGTTGATGGAGGGTCAGACCTCGGTCAGGCGGCCGTTCTTGAGCCGCAGCCTACGGTGTGCGCGCTTCGCGACGGCCGAGTCGTGCGTGACCACGATGAGGGTCAGTCCTTCGGCGCAGAGCGACTCGAGCAGGACGAGGATCTCGTCGCGCATCTCCTCGTCGAGGTTGCCGGTGGGCTCGTCGGCGAGCAGCACGCGCGGCTTCTTCACGATCGCCCGGGCGATCGCGACGCGCTGCTGCTGGCCCCCGCTCAGCTCGCCCGGCAGATGATCGCCGCGGTCGGCGAGGCCCACGTGCGCGAGCGACTCGTCGACCCGGGCGCGGCGCTCCTCGGCCGGGATCCTCAGCGGCACGAGCGCCATCGCCACGTTCTCCCTCGCGGTGAGCGTGGGGATCAGGTTGAACCCCTGGAACACGAATCCGATCTCCTCGGCGCGCAGCCGGCCGAGTTCGCGGTTCGACGCGGTGGACAGCTCGGTGCCGCCCAGCACGAGCGATCCGCCGGAGGGACGGTCCAGGGCGCCGAGCAGCTGCAGCAGTGTGGACTTCCCGCCGCCCGTGGGCCCCTGGATCGTGACGAATTCGCCCGCCCTGATCTCGGCGGTCGCACCGGTCAGCGCCGCGACCGTGCGTCCCTTCGTCCGGTAGGTGCGCGTGACGTCGGTCAGCCGGTACAGCGCCTGCGGCTCGGTCTCTGTGATGCTCATGATGTCGTCTCTCCTGTTCGGTGATGGGTGTCAGGCGGCGGACCGCAGCGCTTCGGCGGGGCTCAGCCTCGCGGCCCGCCATCCGCCGATCGCGCCGGCGACGAGACCGCCGAGGATCGCGAGCCCCACGGCGGCGGCGAGGATCCCCGCACTGAGGGGCGCGTGCAGTACCACCGCCTGTGCGGTCTCACCCAAGCCGCGGAATGCTCCGCCGCCCCCTCCCTGGAACGCTCCGCCCGCGGCTCCCGCACCGGACTGTCCGGCGCCCCCGGCGCCTCCGCCGCGGGCGAAGCCGTCGGCCGACGCACCGGAGATCGTGGGCCGGACGAGGTTCACGACGAGGATCCCGGCAAGGCCGAGGGCGAGCCCCGCCGCTCCCCCGATGAGGCCCTGGACGAGCGACTCGCCGGCCACCTGGCGGACGATCCGCCCGTTGGACCAGCCGATCGCCTTGAGCGTTCCGAATTCCCTGGTGCGCCGGGCGACGCCGGAGAGAGTGAACAGCACCGCGAGGAGCACCGCGACCGCGAGCACGATGAGGGACAGCCAGGTGCCGAGGCCCTCGATCATGCCGGCGGCGCTCGCGAGGGATCCGGAGACGGTCGAGGCCAGATCCGCCTGCGAGCTCACCGTCGCGGTCGGCAGCGCCTTGGCGAGCGCGGTCTGCACGGAGGAGATGTCGGCCGCCGATGCGGCCTTGACGTAGACCGTCGATACGACATCGCCCGTTCCTGCGATCGTCTGCGCGGTGTCGAGCGGCAGGTACACGTTCGCCGCGGTGTCGGCGGAGTCGGACGAGGAGGTCACGATCCCGACGATCTTCACCGTGGATCCGCCCACGTCGATCGTGCCGCCGACGCTCAGGCTCTTCGAGGTCGCGTAGGTGCTGTCCACCAGGGCGACCAGCTGCCCCGCATCGGCGGCGTCGAGCGCACGGCCGGAGGAGACCGTCACCGATGACAGCGGCCCCACGGTCGTCCCCGCGGACGGGTCGACGCCCAGCACCGAGAACGAGTTGAGACCGAAGTTGCCGCCGCCGAACCGCGGACGCTCGCCCGTGCCCTGCCCTTCTCCCGCGCCGGACTGGCCCGTGTCGGTCTGGCCCGTGCCCGTACCGCCCTGCGCGCCCTGCTGAGCGATCTGCCCGTCGAACGTGAGGTTGGTCAGGCTCAGCGCCCCTGTGGCCGCGGCGACGCTCTCGGTGCCCGAGATCGTCTTCACTCCGGCCGCGTCGATCGTGCCCCGCGCCGGGGAGGCGCGCAGCACCGAGGTCTTCAGGGTGGTGCTGCCGTCGCTCGCAGCGGCCCCGCCGCCCGCGCCGAAGTCGAAACGCTGCCCGGTGTCGCTGCCGCGCTGGGCCGGCGCGCCGGTGACCGTGAGGTCGGTGCCCACGCCGTAGACCCGCGCGAGCGCCTCCGTCTGCGCATCGCGCACTCCCGCCGCCAGCGCGTTGACGACGATCACCAGGGCGATCGCTATCGCGAGTCCCACGGCGACGATCGCCGTCTGCTTCTTCCGCCCGGCCAGTTCCCGGCGCAGATACGTCCCGTACATGCTTCTCCTTCGATCACGCTCGTGCTGGTGACGCTAGGAGCCGGTTCTGGGGCGCGATGATGGCGTTGCTATGCGCGCGCTAAGCACGTCAGATCACCAAAGCTCATAGACCGTTCATAGGAAACTGAGGAGAATAGACCTCATGAACGATCACGCCACTGAGCTGCGCCGACCCGATGGCTCTCCCCTGCGGATCCTCGCGGTCGACGACGAGCCGATGCTCACCGACCTCCTCGCCATGGCCCTGCGGATGGAGGGATGGGAGGTGCGCACCGCCGGATCAGGACTCGAAGCGCTGCAGGTCGCCCGCGACTTCGGCCCCGACGCCCTGGTCCTCGACGTCATGATGCCCGATCTGGACGGGCTCGGCGTCCTCAAGCGCCTGCGCGAGCAGGGCAACATGGTGCCCGTCGTGTTCCTCACCGCGAAGGACGCGGTGAGCGACCGGATCGCGGGCCTCACCGCCGGCGGCGACGACTACGTCACGAAGCCGTTCAGCCTCGAGGAGGTCGTCGCGCGGCTGCGCGCTGTGATCCGCCGCTCCGGCGGCGCGACCACCGACGCCGGCGACTCGATCCTGCAGGTCGGCGACCTCACGCTCAACGAGGACAGCCACGAGGTGGTCCGCGCGGGCGACGAGATCGAGCTGACCGCGACGGAGTTCGAGCTGCTGCGCTTCCTCATGCGCAACGAGCGCCGCGTGCTGTCCAAGGCGCAGATCCTGGACCGCGTCTGGAGCTACGACTTCGGCGGCCGTTCGAGCGTCGTCGAGCTGTATATCTCCTACCTGCGCAAGAAGCTCGACGCGGGGCGCGAGGTGGCGCTGATCCACACCGTGCGCGGGGTCGGCTACATGATCAAGGCGCCCCAGCAGTAAGACCGCCGCACCGAGCACGAAGAAGGCACGACTTTCGATGAATCCGTTCCGCATCCGCCCCCGGGGCCCGCTGTCCCTGCAGACACGGCTGATGGCGGCGGTGACCGGATTCGTCTCGCTCATCCTCGTCGTGATCGCGATCACGACGAGCGTCGTGCTCGGGAACGTGCTCAACGGGCGGCTGCAGGACGAGCTCGCCGCGACCACGAAGAACGTCGGCACCCAGGCCATGCAGAAGCTCGTGCTGGGGCACGCCGTCCCGGAGGCCTCGGACCTGGTGGTCGGACCGACCGGCGTGCAGAACGGCACACTGGTCATCGTCGTGACCCCGGCCGGCTCCGCGTCGGGCACCGTGGTCACCGCCGACCGTGTCGCGCAGGACCTCACGCCGCTGCAGATCCATCAGGCTGTCACCGCCCTCTCCGAAGGCCGCTACTCCGAGGACCTTTCCCAGCTCGGCGACTACCAGTTCGTGCATCAGCCGATCCCTGCAACCGGGCAGCCGCAGTTCGAGGTGATCACCGGGCTTCCCCGCGCATCCACGGAGGCGCAGATCACCACGCTGTTCTCCATGATCGCGCTCACCACGATCGGCGGACTCATCCTGCTCGCGCTGTCCACGGCGATCACGATCCGGGTCGCCCTGCGCCCGCTCCGCGAGGTCGCCGAGACCGCGAACAGGGTCGCCAACCAGCCGCTGGACCGCGGCGACGTGTCGATCACGGAGCGCGTGCCCGCCGCGGAAGCGGATCCGCGCACCGAGACCGGACTCGTCGGATCCGCGCTGAACACCCTGCTGGATCACGTGGACGCCTCGCTCGCCGTGCGTCAGCGCAACGAGGAGCGGATGCGGCAGTTCGTCGCCGATGCGAGCCACGAGCTGCGCACGCCGCTGTCCTCGATCCGCGGGTACTCGGAGCTGTCGCTGCGCGCGCTGACGCGATCCGATGCGCCGGAGGATCCCGCCACGGCCTCCGCGCACACCGCCCTGGAGCGCATCCAGGCGCAGTCGCTGCGGATGACCAGCCTGGTCGAGGATCTGCTGCTGCTCGCGCGTCTCGAGGAAGGCAGGGAGCTCACGCTCTCCACCGTCGACCTGTCCCGGCTGGCGATCGAGGGCGTCGAGGACGCCCGCCCGACGGCACCGGATCACGAGTGGGCGATCGACGTGCCGGAGGAGCCCGTCGAGCTCATCGGCGACACCGGACGGCTGCAGCAGGTCGTCACCAACCTGCTCGCCAATGCCCGCACGCACACCCCGGCGGGCACGCACATCACGATCGAGGTGGCCGAGGAGGGATCCGAGGTCGTGCTCCGTGTTCGCGATGACGGACCGGGCATCGACCCCGCGGTGCGCGACGAGCTCTTCAGCCGCTTCGCGCGGGGCGACCGCTCCCGGAACAGGGCGACCGGCGGCTCGGGCCTCGGTCTGTCGATCACCAAGGCGATCGTCGACGGCCATTGCGGCACGATCTCCGTGCAGAGCGAGCCGGGCGCGACGCTGTTCACGGTCCGGCTGCCGAAGGTGCCGCAGACGACGGCCGGTGCGGCTCCCGCCGGCGCCGCCGACGCCGCTCCCCCGCGTCCCGCCGACAAGAACACGCCGCGGCAGCAGCATGCAGAGCGTCCAGCGCCGCAGCCCCAGAGCGAGGCGGCGCCGCGGCCCCGCGCCGAGAACCGGGACGGCGCAGGCAGCCACCAGCTCGGCCGCACTCTCGGCGGACGCTGAAGCCCCGCCCGAGCGCGATCGGTTCAGTAGCCCGCGAAGGCGTCGGTCGTCACGCGGCGCGCGCCGCGCAGCGCAGGGGCGAGGTCCGCGATGAGCCGCGGCGGGCCGGAGATGTAGGCGTGCCGTCGATCCAGATCCGGCACCAGCGCGTGCAGCAGCGCCGCGTCCAGCCGTGCGCCGCCCGCCCATTCCGCGCCGGAGGGCATTTCCGCGGGCCGGTCGGGGGCGACGACCACGATCCGTGCGCCGGTCCCGCCGAGCTCGCGCAGGTACGCGCACTCCTCCGCCGAGGAGGCGACGAGCACGAGCACCGCATCCGCCGCTTCGCGCGCCCCGAGCTGCGCGAGGAACGGCGTCACGCCGATCCCTGCCGCGATGAGCAGCACAGGCGCCTCCCGGGAGGGCAGCACGAAATCGCCCCACACCCCCGTCGCGGTGAGCACGTCGTCGGGCTGCACCGCGCCGAGCGCGCGCTTGTAACTCGACCCCCGCTCGGCCTCGCGATAGGCGAGGCGCACGAACGGCAGCTCCGCCGGCGTGGAGACGATGCTGAACTCGCGCCGGATGCCCCGGCTGTCGGGGCGGCGGTGCGGCACCTGCAGTTCCAGGTACTGCCCCGGCGCGAACCGGAACGGACGCCGTGCCCGGAACGTCAGCTCCTGCACGGTCGGGGTGACCGCCCTGCGGCGCACGAGCGAGAGCCTGATCCCCGCGCGGGCGACCAGCACGGCGGCGAGGAGATTGCCGACCAGCAGCGCCCGCTCCTGGCCGAGCGTGATGATGCCGAGACCGATCGGCCAGCCGGCGAGAGCTCCCACGACCAGTGCGACGAGCAGCTGCTGCCATCGTCGGGACGGCATGGTCAGCGGCTCGGACAGCATGAAGGCGCCGAGGAACAGCACGGGCGACTGCAGCAGCACCGATGCGAGCAGCGCCCCTGGTTCCACGGCGAGCCCCGCCGCGGCCGACTGCACGGAGAACCGCACGATCGACACGACGGCGTACACCCCGACGAACAGCAGCACGATGCGGATCCGCTCGGTGCGCCAGAGCACGAGCAGGCCCAGCGCGATGACGGGGATCGCCATGGCCGGGGTGCCGACCCACCAGGCCGAGAACCCGAGGCCGGTGATCGTGAGCACCGTGGCGCCGACGGCGGCGGGGTTGAGCAGGTGCCGCCCGCGCCACACCAGCGCGTATTTGGAGGCCGCGGCGACCACCCCCGCGAGCGCGATGCCGCCGATCTGGTCGGGGTTCGTGCCCGGCTGCACCACGAACAGCAGGATGAGCGCCGTGATCAGCGATGACTCGATGCGGCGCGGGACGTGCAGCAGCGCCTGCGCGACGGCATCGGTGGCGAGCGTCGCGAGCATCAGCATCGCCAGGGTGGCGAGGATGTCGAGCGGCGGCACCGAGACCGCGCCTGCGGCGGACAGGATCATCGCGACGGCGGCGAGCACGAGCAGCGCGTACAGCGTGAGCCGGTACATCGAAAGCCGTCCGAGCTGCGCGACCACGCGCTGTCGCGCGCCGATCAGCGTCGCGATCATGCGAACACCTCCATCCGGTCCCCCGCCGACCACTCGACCGCTCCATCCGTGGTCATCCGCACCCATTCCACACCGAACCGGGCCGCGAACGCGGCACCGCCGTCGAAGAACAGCGCCGTGGCAGCCGCATCCGCGACCATCGCCTCGGCCGCGATGGCCCAGGTCGCCGCGATCGTGCGCACGGGCTCCCCCGTCCGGGCGTCCAGCACGTGGTGCAGCCCGCCGCGCTCCCCCGGCCACGCGCGCCTGTTCACGGCCGATCCGCAGAGCGCCGCATCCGCGATCGTGGCGACCCCGATCGCGCGGGTCGCGTCGAACGGGTGCTCGAGCCCCACCCGGATCGGCGCCCCGCTCCGGCGCAGGTCGCCGCCGGCGTCGACGAGGCGTTCGGTGTGCCCCAGGGATCCCAGCAGGTCGTGCACGACGTCGACGAGGCGGCCCTTGCCGATCGCGCCCACATCGATGAGAGCGGGCGCGTGCAGGGCGAGGGCGCCGTCGTCCCAGGCGAGCTGCTCGGTCCAGTCGGCAGGCGCCGGGCTCGCCCCCCGGTCGCGGAACGAATACTCCGCGTCGTAACCCCGCGCGGACAGGCTGTCTCCGATGAGCGGCTGCACCGCGCCGTCGGTCGCGAGCGAGAGCCCCCGGTACAGATCGAGCATCGCCACCGCATCCGGGGGCGTCGGCACCTCCTGCGGCTCCTCGGCGAGGGCCGTCACGAGCGAGTCGGCACGGAATCGGGACCAGGTGTGGTCGAAGTCGTCGATCACGTCGCGCACCGCGTCGCGTTCGCCCTCCGGGAGCGGGGCGGCCGTGCCGATCTCCCAGACGGTGCCGATCGCCTCGAACCGCCAGACGTCCGTCCGCGGGTGGGGATCCACCCTAGCCCGCGGCTTCGGTGCGGATGGTGGCCAGCGCCTGGGTGAAGCCCTTGCTGGTCAGCGAGGAGCCCGAGACGCGGCTGACGGAGATCTCGTCGAGCTTCTTGCCGACCACCTGGGCGGAGATCCCGCCGATGAACTGCGACTGGAAGTGCTTCGTCTCCGACGCCTGCGGGTCGCCGGTTACCTCGACCTTCGTGACGGTGTCGTCGGAGAGCGTGATCGAGACGGAGATCTTCTCGACCGTCTCCGGCGTCTGGTACGAGCCGTCGGCGGTGTAGGTGCCGTCCTTGTAGGTCGAGCCGGAGCCGGTCGAGGAGCCGGCGCCCGTCGCGGACGGCGAGGGGGCGGCGCTCGTCTGCGACGAGGGGGTCTCGGTCGTGGTCTCGGCGGACGACGACTCGGCCGCGCATCCCGCGAGCAGCAGCGTTCCGGCGATCCCGACGAGGGCGGATCCTTGACGTACCGAGGGCGAGAGCTTCATGGTTCCAGCTTCCGCAACCCTCCTGTGCGTCACCTTTGAGATGACCCGGCGCGTCGTGAAGTCAGGATCCCGTCGCGGAACGGGACGCCGACGCGTAGACGAGAGGCCGTCCGGCGGGAGCCGGCCGGCCTCTCAGCGCGTATCGGGAGACCGTGTGCGTCAGGCCGCGCCGTCGAACATGCTCGTGACGGACCCGTCCTCGAACACCTGACGGATCGCGGTCGCGAGCAGCGGCGCGATCGGCAGGATGCGCAGCCCAGGGAACCGGCGGGCGGCCGAGAGCGGGATCGTGTCGGTGACGACGACCTCGTCGATCGCGGAGTCCTGAAGGCGCTCGCTGGCCGGATCCGAGAAGATCGCGTGGGTCGCCGCGACGATCACCTTGCGGGCGCCGTTGGCCTTGAGCGCCTGGGCGGCCTTGACGATCGTTCCGCCGGTGTCGATCATGTCGTCGACGAGGAGGCAGGTGCGCCCGTCCACGGTGCCGACGATCTCGTGCACCGACACCTGGTTGGCGACCTTCGGGTCGCGGCGCTTGTGGATGATCGCGAGCGGGGCGTCGAGGCTGTCCGACCAGGTGTCTGCGACGCGCACGCGGCCCATGTCCGGGGAGACGATCGTGAGGGTCGCACGGTCCTCGGGGGTGAGGCTCTCCTCGAAGTGCTGGAGGAGGACCGGCTTGGCGAAGAGGTGGTCGACGGGGCCGTCGAAGAAGCCCTGGATCTGCGCGGCGTGCAGGTCGACGCTCATGACGCGGTCCGCGCCGGCGACCTTGAGCATGTCGGCGACGAGGCGGGCCGAGATCGGCTCGCGGCCGCGGCCCTTCTTGTCCTGCCGTGCGTAGGGGTAGTACGGGGCGACCACGGTGATGCGCTTGGCTGACGCGCGCTTGGCGGCGTCGAGCATGATGAGCGTCTCCATGAGCCACTCGTTGATCGGGTCGCCGAACGACTGGATGATGAACAGGTCGCAGCCCCGGATCGACACCTCGAAGCGGGCGTAGAGCTCGCCCGACGCGAACGTCCGGTGCTCGACCGGCGCGATCTCGGTCCCGAGAGCCGCGGCCACGGCGGCCACGAGCTCGGGGTGGGATCGGCCGCCGGCGACGACGAGCCTCTTCTTGGTCTTGGCGACCAGTCCTGGCGCGATGTCGTTCTCGCGGTCCAGCTCGACCGTCGTGTTCTTCTTGCGCCCCATCGGACCCGCCTATTCCGCCGAATCGGCACGTGCTGCAGCGTCAGCTGCGGCCGTGCCTGCCCTGTTCTTCTCGACCCACCCCGCGACGTTTCGCTGGGGGGCGACGCTCATCGCGAGCGCACCGGCGGGGACGTCCTTACGGACGACGGCGCCGGCGGCGGTCTTCGCGCCGGCACCCAGCCTAACGGGCGCGACGAGCACCGTGTGCGACCCCGTGTGCACCTCGTCCCCGATCTCGGTGCGGTGCTTGTTCACATCGTCGTAGTTCGCGGTGATCGTCGACGCGCCGAGATTCACGCCGCGGCCCACGGTGGCATCGCCGACGTAGGACAGGTGCGGCACCTTCGAGTCATCGCCGATCTGCGCGTTCTTGGTCTCGACGTAGGCGCCGATCTTGCCGTCCGCGCCGAGCGTGGTGCCGGCGCGCAGGTACGAGAACGGGCCGACGGTCGCGCGTGCGCCGATCACGGCGAGCGTCGCCTCGGAGCGGCGGACCGTCGCGTCCTCGCCGACCTCGGTGCTGACGAGCGTCGTGTCCGGACCGATGATCGCCCCGCTCGCGACCGTGCTCGCGCGCAGGACATGCGTGTTCGGCAGGATCGTGACGTCCGGTGCGAGGGTGACGTCGTCGTCGATCCAGGTCGTGGCCGGATCCTGGATCGTCACGCCCTCGCGCTGCCAGCGGCGCACGATGCGGTCGTTGAGGGTGCGCGCGGCCTCGGCGAGCTGGATCCGGTCGTTGATGCCGAAGGTCGCCGCCGTGTCGGTCGCGATCGAGACGGCGACCTTCTCATCCGCGGCGCGCAGCAGGCCGATCACCGTGGTCAGGTACATCTCGCCCTGCGCGTTGTCGGTGGTGACCTTCGCGAGCTCGGCGCGGAGCAGATCCGCACGGAACACGTACACGCCGGCGTTGATCTCGCGCGTGGCCTTCTCTGCCTCGTCCGCGTCCTTCTGCTCGACGATGCGGGCCACATCGCCCGACGCGTCGCGGATGATGCGTCCGTAGCCGTTGGGGTCGTCGACGATCGCGCTCAGCACGGTCGCCGCGGCCGCGGCGGCGCGATGCCCGTCGATGAGGGCCTGCAGCGTCTCGGCCTCCAACAGCGGCACGTCGCCCGAAAGCACCAGCACGTCGCCGTCGAAGCCCTCCGGCAGCGCGTCCAGCGCGACCTGCACGGCACGGCCGGTGCCGGGGACCTCGTCCTGATCGACGATGACCGCCTCGGGATGCTCGGCAGCGAGAGCCGCGACCACCTGGTCGCGCTCGTGGCGCACCACGACCTCGACCGTCTCCGCGCCCAGCTGCGCGGCGGTGGCGAGCACGTGGCCGACGAGGGTGCGGCCGCCGATCGGGTGCAGCACCTTGGGGAGGCGGGACTTCATGCGCGTGCCCTGCCCTGCAGCGAGGACGACGATGGCGAGTGCGTTCTGCGTCATGCTCCGCCGCCAGGATTCGAACCTGGACCCCGCAGCTCCAAAGGCTGGGGTGCTGCCGTTACACCACGGCGGACCGCGCCCGCCTCCTGCGGCGGGCGCCCCTCAAGTCTGCCATGCGCGGGCTGTGTGATCGGGCCGGAACAGGCGCGCAACGTCCCCGCAACACCGGCCGGGCACGCTGGCGGGATGACGATCCTGATCGACCGTGTGTCCGTCTCGACCCCCGAGTTGGAGGCGTTCCTCTCCGCGCATCTGCGCGACATGGAGCAGACGGCTCCGCCGGAGAGCAGGCACGCCTTCGACATGACGCGGCTGCTCGCGCCGGGCGTGCGACTCTTCGCCGCGACGGCGGACGGCGAGCTCGCCGGAACCGGTGCGCTGGCCGCCCTGGAACCGGGTCACGAGGAGCTGAAGTCGATGCGGACGGCGCCCGCGATGCGCGGCCGTGGCGTGGCCTCCGCGATCCTCGCCGCGCTCCTCGACGACGCCCGCACCCGCGGCGTGGAGCGGATCTCGCTGGAGACCGGCGCCGCGGACTACTTCTGGCCCGCGCATCGGCTGTACGCCAAGGCCGGATTCGACGAGTGCGAGCCGTTCGGGTCGTACGTCGAGGATGCGCACAGCCTGTTCCTCACGATGCGACTGACGGCCTGATCCGCGGCCCGCGTCTGCGCCTTCCGCCTCGGACGCGCCCGCGATAATGAACGGATGAGCATCGGAGCGGATCACGCCGGCGACGAGGTCGACCGGATCGTCGCGGCGTGGAACACGCAGCGGCCGGACCTCGACTTCTCCCCTCTCGAGGTGCTCTCCCGTGTGGACCGGCTCTCCCGGCTGCTCGACCGCGCCCGCCGCGATGTCTTCCGCCGCAGCGACCTCGAACCGTGGGAGTGGGACGTGCTGTCCGCCCTGCGTCGGGCGGGAGCGCCGTTCCAGCTCAGCCCGAAGCAGCTGCTGCAGCAGACCCTCGTCTCCAGCGGCACCATGACCAACCGCATCGACCGGCTCGTGGGACGCCGGCTGGTGCGCCGGGCGGCGGATCCCGGCGACGGCCGCAGCGTGCAGGTGACCCTCACCGACGACGGCAGGGTGCGCGTGGACGCCGCGATCACGCGCCTCGTCGACGCCGAGGCGGCACTGCTCTCCGCGCTCTCCCGCGGCGATCGCGAGCGCCTCGCCGCTCTGCTGCGCAAACTCAGCCTGAGCTTCGACGCCTGACCGGAAGCGACGCCGCCGGACTCCGTGCCCGAAGGGGATCGAGGCCGGAGCCTGGCGAGGCGCCGGCCTCGATCCCCGTCGTCCGGCTCAGTCCTCCGGATCCACCACGACCACGACCTTGCCGGTCACCCGGCCGCTCTCCACGCGCTCCTGGGCGACGGCGAGTGCGGTGAGCGGGAACCGGCCGTCCAGGTGCGGGGTGACCGCGCCCGTGTCCGCGAGAGCGGCGATCTCGGCCAGCTGGGCACCATCCGCGTGCACGAGGATGGGGCGGATCGGATCCGCGCCCCATTCCTCCAGCTCGGCCTGCTGAGCGGGGGGGAGACCGGTGATCGTGACGATCGCCGTTCCCGGCGCCACCGTGTTCCGAGGCGGCAGGGTGTCGTCGACCGTGATGAGGACGGCGTCCACGGGTCCGATCGCGGCCAGCGCATCGCCGTCGTGGTAGTCGATCACCTCGACCGCACCCCAGCGGCGCACCAGGTCGTGCTTGGCCGGGCTGGCCGTCGCGATCACATGGGCACCCCGCGCGGTCGCGAGCTGGACGGCGAGGTGGCCGACTCCTCCTGCCCCGCCCAGGATCAGGATGCGCTGCCCGGCGACGACGCCGATGGCCTCGAGCGCCTGCCAGGCTGTCAGCGCGGCGAGCGGAACCGCGCCCGCCTCCGCAGCACTCCACGCGGCGGGAGCCGCGGCGAGGTCGCCTGCGGGCACCACCGCGTAGTCGGCGAGCGTGTGCGCGGCCGCCGGGAAGGAGGCGAGCGCGAACACCCGGTCCCCGATCGACCATGCCTCGGCGCCGGGGCCGACCGCCGCGATCCTCCCGGCGACGTCCCAGCCCGGCCTGTCCGAGTACTGGATCGGGCCGAAGTCCCGCGCCGCCGCGCGGATCTTGACGTCCACCGGGTTGAGTCCCACCGCCGACACCGCGACGAGGACCTCGTCCTGCCCGGGCACGGGGACCTCGACATCGATGAGGGAGACGACTTCCGCCGCCGGACCCGCACCGGAGTATTTTGCTGAACGCATCTGATCGCCTTTCGTTCCCGCGACCGAGATGGCCGCAGAAACCAGCGTGGCGCGCGGTCGAGGCCCGGACCAGTGTCCAGATAGACAACATGTGTCACGATAGAGCCATGCACCGCATCGTCGTCGTCGCTCTACCCGGCGTCTACCCCTACGAGCTCGGCATCCCTTCGCGCTTCTTCGGAGCCGCTCACAAGGACGGCCGCCGCCTGTACGATGTGCGCACCTGCTCCCTCGACGGCCGTCCCGTGCCGACGAACGCGGACTTCTCGGTCGCTCCGGACGCGGACCGCCGGGCTCTGGACACCGCGGACACGATCATCGTCCCGCCCTGGGAGGGAGCGGAGGACGGGGCCGACCCGATCGGACTGGATCGCTACGCCGATCGGCGGATCGTCAGCTACTGCACCGGTGCATTCACAGTCGCCGCGTCCGGGATCCTCGACGGCCGCGAGGCGACGACGCACTGGTGCTCGGCGGACGCGTTCGTTCGTCGCTTCCCGCGCGTGCGGCTGCGCGCAGACGAGCTGTTCGTCGACAACGGCACCGTCGTGACCGCGGCAGGCGCCTCCGCGGCGGTGGACACCACTCTGCACCTGATCGGCACGGATTACGGCGCGGCCGTCGCGGCCGCCGTCTCACAGCTCACGCTGGCCGCCCCGCATCGCGGCGGCGGCCAGCGCCAGTTCATCGCGCGCCCGGCGATCGCGACCTCTACGCGTGGGTCCGCCGGGGACATCCAAGCCTGGCTGCTCTCCCACATCGACGAGCCGCTGTCGCTCGGCGAGGTGGCCGGTCGCTTCGGCGTGAGCGTACGCACCCTGACCCGACGGTTCCGGGCCGAGACCGGGCGCACCGTCGGGGACTGGTTCGCCGACGCCAGGGTCGACCGCGCCCGCGAGCTGCTGGAGACGAGCGATCTGCCCGTCGACATGGTCGCCGCACACTCCGGCTTCGCGACCCCCGCGGCCCTGCGCAAGCACTTCCGGGAGCGGATCGGCCTGGCACCGCAGCAGTACCGGGCGAGGTTCGCGCGGGCCGTCTAGGCTGGACCGAATGGGCATGCCCTCTCCCCTTCCGGTGCGCGACGGCGTCGGAGCGACGCGTCTGCGCGTGCCCTCCGATGGCCCCTGGCCGACCGTCGGCGCCTTCATGGCCGAGCGCTTCTTCCATCTCGATCCGCAGCGCCTGCTGGACCGCTTCGACCGCGGCGAGATCGTGGCGATCGACGGCACCCCTCTCTCGCGCGAGACCCCGCTCGGCGTGCACGACTTCGTCTGGTACTACCGGGAGCCGCCGGTCGAGAAGCGGATCCCTTTCGACGTCGAGATCCTGCACCAGGACACCGATCTGGTCGTCGTCGACAAGCCGCATTTCCTCCCGACCACCCCGGGCGGCAAGTACCTGCAGAACTCGGCCCTGGTGCGGCTGCGCAATGCGCTCGGCATCCCTGAGCTCACGCCGATCCACCGCCTCGACCGCGCGACGGCCGGCCTGCTGATGTTCTCGACGCGGCCCGTCACGCGGGGCGCGTACCAGCTGTTGTTCGAGAACCGCCGGGTCGAGAAGGTCTACGAGGCGGTCTCCTTGCTGCCCGAGGGCTGGGATCCGCAGGCGCCCGCGCTCGGTGGATCCGCGCTCCCGCTGGTGCATCGCAACCACATCGAGAAGCTGCGCGGGCACGTCTGCGTGCGCGTGGATCCGGCGCGCGAGCCGAACGCGGAAACCCTCGTCGAGCTCCTGGGCTTCGATGACCGGGTGCTGCACACGCTGCTGCGCCCGCATTCCGGACGCATGCATCAGCTGCGCGTGCACCTCGCCGAACTCGGCGCCGGGATCCTCAACGACGCCTTCTACCCCGAACTCCTGCCGGAGCAGCCCGACGACTTCACCCGGCCGCTGCAGCTGCTCGCGCGCGAGCTGCGCTTCACGGATCCGCTGACCGGCGCCCCCCGCGAGTTCCGCACCCGACGGTCGCTGCAGGAGGCCCCGGCCCCGGCGTGACGCTCGGCCCGTCTCGCCGGCGCCCCGGCTCAGCGCCGCATGATGCGCCGGGCGAGCCAGGTGCCGAGGGTCTGCACGAGATGCACGAACACGACGATCAGGATGATCGCGGCCCACATCACGACCGGCTCGAACTGGCGGAAGCCGTAGACCTGGGCGAACGCGCCCAGACCGCCGCCGCCGACCAGCCCTGCCATCGCGGTCATGTCGATGAGCGCCACGACGACGAAGGTGTACCCGAGGATCAGCGGCCCTAGTGCCTCGGGCATCGCGACCGTGAGCAGGATCCGCCAGGGTCCGGCGCCCATCGACCGCGCGGCCTCGATCACGCCGGGCGACACCGAGACGAGGTGCTGTTCGACGATGCGGCCGATCGCGAACGACGCGGCGACGCCGATCGCGAAGGCGCCGGCGTTGATGCCGATGCCCGTGCCGATCACGATCCGGGTGAACGGCTGCAGCACGGCGATGAGGATCACGAACGGGATCGGCCGGAAGAAGTTGACCAGGAACGAGATGAGGATGCTCACCGGACGGTTCGGCAGCAGGCCGCCGGGACGCGTGACGTACAGGCCGATGCCGATGACGGTGCCGATCACGCCCGCCATCGCGAGGGCGAACGTGGTCATGTACAGCGTCTCGAGCGCCGCCTGCCAGAAGTCCGGGAGCAGTTCGATCAGGCGATCCATCAGCGCACCCCGCCTTCGGCCTCGGGCGCGTCGGATCCGATCTCGGTCACGGTCGCGTGCTCCCTGATCGTCCGGAGCGCCGCGTCGATCGTCGCGTCCGTGCCGCGGATCGCGAGCGTGAGATGGCCGAACGCGCGGCCGCGGATGTCGTTGATCCCGCCGTAGACGAGCTCGAACGCGAGGCCGGCCTCGGCGAGATCCAGGAACACCTGGGCCTGCGAGGAGTCTCCGTCGCGGAACGAGAACGTGACGAGCCGGCCCTCGTGGCGCGCGCCCAGCGACGCCTGCTCCGCAGGACTGGGGATGCCCTTGATGACGGTGCCGACGAAGCGCTGCGACGCCGGGTTCCTGGGATTCGAGAACACCTCGAACACCTCGCCCTGCTCGACGACGCGTCCGTTCTCCATCACGGCGACCTTGGTGGCGAGGGTCTGGATCACGTCCATCTCGTGCGTGATGACGACGATCGTCACGCCCTGCTCCCGGTTCACCCGGGCGAGCAGTTCGAGCACCTCATGCGTGGTCTGCGGGTCGAGCGCACTCGTCGCCTCGTCGGCGAGCAGGATCGCGGGCCGGGTGGCGAGCGCACGCGCGATGCCGACGCGCTGCTTCTGGCCGCCGGACAGCTGCTCGGGGAAGGCCCTCGCCTTGTCGGAGAGCCCGACGAACGCGAGCAGCTCCGTCACCCGCGCCTCGATGTCGGCCTTGGACCAGCCCGCGAGCGTGAGCGGGTAGGCGATGTTCGCCCTGACCGTCTTCGCGGAGAACAGGTTGAACTGCTGGAAGATCATGCCGATGCCGCTGCGCACGCGGCGCAGCTCGCGCTCGGTGAGTGTGGTGAGGTCGACGCCGTCCACGACCAGGCGGCCGCTCGTGGTCGGCTCCAGGGCGTTGATCAGCCGCACCAGCGTGGACTTTCCGGCCCCGGAGTACCCGATGATCCCGAAGACGTCGCCCTGCGCGATGTCCAGGGACACGTCGTCGACCGCGATGACGGGCGAGCCGTCCCGTGCGGTGGGCGGATAGGTCTTGGTGACGCCCTGCAGGCTCACGATCGGCATGGGTTCTCCGGTTCGGTTCTGCGTCACGGGGTTCTCGCGACGCGGAACCGGGCGACGCGGTTCTGCGTCACCCGGTTCTGTCGTGCGCGGCGGAGTCCGTCCCGCCGCCGGCCTTGGGGCCTCAGTTCTTGTGCGCCTTGACGTCCGACTCGACCTTGGCCTGCACCTTCTGCAGATCAGTGGCCGAGAGGACGGTCGGCACCCCGATGTCGCCGGAGGCCTTCTTCAGACCCGCCTGCACAGCCGGATCCTTCTGGAAGATCTCGACGAGCTTCAGGTACGTGGGGTTGTCCTTGTCCTTCGCCCGCGCGGCGAAGATGTTCACGTAGGGCTGCGCGCTCGCATCCTTCGCGTCGTCCTGCGCGAGGGCGTCGGCGAACGTGAGCCCTGCATCCTTCACGAAGTCGTTGTTGATGATCGCCGCGTCGACGTCGGGCAGGGAGGTCGGGATCAGCGCAGCCTCGAGCGGCGTGACCTTGACCTTGGACGCCGCCGTGTCGACGTCGGCGACATCGGACAGCGCGGTGCCGCCGGACTTCAGCTTCACGAGCCCCGCCGACTGCAGCACGAGCAGCGCGCGCGCCTGGTTCGACGCGTCGTCCGGCACCGCGACGGTTCCCCCGGACGGGATCTCCTTCACGCTCTTGTGCTTCTTCGAGTACAGGCCGAGCGGGTAGATCGCGGTGGATCCGATCGCCTGCAGGTCCTTGCCGGACTTCACGTTGTACTGCGCGAGATAGACGATGTGCTGGAACTCGTTGAGGTCGAGCTCACCCTCGGCGAGGGCGGGGTTCGGCTGCTCGTAAGAGCCGAAGTCCACCAGCTCGACGGTGATGCCCTCCTTCTTGGCGGCCTCGACGAAGGCGGGCCACTGCGGGTCGCTCTTGCCGACGACGCCGACCTTGACCGTCTTTCCGGACTCGGAGGTCGGGTCGGATCCGGCACCCGATGCGGACGAGCAGCCGACGAGGGAGATGACGAGCGCGGCGGCGGCGGTGGCGGCGGCGAGCGCGGTGGTGAGCGTGCGGGACATGGCTGTGAGTTCCTCTCTTGGGGGACTCGACCACGCTACGAGGGTGGCGGAGCGCCCTCCGAATCGGCCCGTCACACGGCGTCACAGCTCCGCGCGGGCACCCGCCGTCATGAGCTCGGCCTCGGCCTCGACGGAGGGAGCCGGCGCGGCAGCGCGCCTGCCGCGCGCCCTCCGGACAAGCCGCGCTCCGAGATCGATCAGCACGCCGAACACGATCGACAGCACAACGCCGGCCACTGCCGCGAGCAGGGGCGAATGCCCGAGCCACGCGGAGGCGACGGACGCGATCAGCGCGCTGAGCACGACCCAGCCGACGGCCGCGACGAGAGACAGCGGGAGGAAGCGACGGTACGGCAGCCTGGTCGCGCCCGCGGTCATGTTGACCGCGACGCGTCCGACCGGGATGTACCGCGCGACCAGCAGGTACACGGCCGGTCTAGCGGCGAGACGCTCCCCCGCCCACCCGAACGTGGAACGCACGCGGGGGCGGCGCATCCAGGCCCACCGCTCGGTGCCCATGCGACGGCCGATCGCGTACGCCGCGCTGTCACCGGCCGCGGCGCCCACGCCGGCGGCGATGAGGACCAGGATCGCCGTCGGGGTCGCCGCCGGCCCCGTCGCGAAGGCCAGCGACAAGGCGCCGACGACCACCGTCTCGCTCGGCACGGGTGGGAAGAACCCGTCCAGGAAGCAGAACAGCAGGATCAGGATCGGCGCCCACGGGGTGAGGAGGAACGAGCTCAGGAGGTCGGCCATGCCCTCACGGTAGGTCGCGGAGGCGCCGGGTCGCGTCCCTCTGCAGAGTGATCCTCGCTGCGGGTCGTACTACGCGAGTACGACCCGCGCGAGCAGGCGCGCGCTGCGCGTCTCGGTCAGTCCAGCTCCTCGAGCCCCTGCAGGCGGAGCTGCTCGAGGTCGAGCCGCGCGGAGATCCGTCGCACGACGAGATCGTCGACCGTGCCCGAGCGACGCAGGCCCAGCAGCACCTCGCGCTTGCGGTCCAGCAGCGCCAGCTTGAGCCGCGTGAACTCCTCGTGGCGCACCAGCGGCGAGCGCTGCAGGAGGTCGACGTCCTCCGAGGTCGCGATCATCTGCAGCGTCGCCCCCTCGATGAGCGTGCGTCGCGGAGCGGACCCGCTTGCGGTGCCCTGCTCGTCCCGGTCGATCGGCTCGCCGCCGATGCCGTCGGATCCGATGCCACCGGACGAGATCCCCTCGGACCCCGAGGCATCCGCTTCCGGCTCGGTCCCCGCGGCGAGGGGGTCGGGCTGCCCGAGCATCTCGTCCAGCGCCTTGACCTCTGCATCCACGAGCGCCTGCTCGCGGGCGAGGGTGCGCGCATTCGTGTACTCGAGCATCTGGTAGCCCTCGAACCGGATCCGGTCGCGAACGTCATCGCTGACCTCGTATCGCACGGCGAGGTCGTCCAGCGCGGAGAGCGCCGCCCCCGAGATCGTGCGCTCGGCGAGCTCGTACTCCTCGACCTCGCCCTGATCCGCGGGGATCCGCGCCCAGCGCACGATCGCCGGCAGGAGCGTGCCCTGCACGAGCAGGCTCAGCAGGATGACGCCGGCCGTCACGAACACGATCTCGTCGCGGCCGTCCAGTGCTCCCCCGGCGACCGCGCCCGCCGGCACGGAGAGCGCGATCGCGAGAGATACGGCCCCGCGCATGCCCGCGAACGTGCTCAGCACGCGCGAACGCGCCCGCACGCCCCGGGGAGGACGGGGGCCGGTGCGCTGGTAGAACGGCACGCTGAGCAGCTGGAACAGATAGCGCACGACCAGAAGCGCGACCCAGACCGCGAGCGTGACGAGCACGAGGCGCCCGATCGCGCCGGCCGAGATCTGGTGCACGACGTACTGCACCTCGAGTCCGATCAGCACGAACAGCGCGCCGTTGAGCAGGAACACGCCGAACGGCCAGGCGGACTCGGCCTGCCGTCGGGACTGCGCCGTGGTGACGGTAGGCGAGACGTACGCGATGATCACCCCCGCGACGACGACCGCGAGGACGCCCGATGCGGTGATGAGCTCGGCGAGGAGGAAGGCCACGAACGGGATCAGGAGCAGGGTCGTGTTGATCACGATCGTCGAGGAGACGACGCGCAGCAGCAGGAACGCGAGGGCCGCGACGGCTACACCGGCCGCGATGCCACCCAGGTAGGAGACGATCACCGACCAGGTGACGCTCAGCGGGGTGATGTGCCCGCCGACCGCGAGCGAGATCCCGATCGCGTACAGCACGAGGGCCGTGCCGTCGTTGGTGAGACTCTCGGCCTTGAGCTTCATGAACATGCGCCGCGGCAGCAGCCGGCCGAGGGCGGCGACCGCGGTCGCGTCGGGCGGCGCGACCGCCGCACCGAGGATCAGCGCGGTCTCCCACGGCAGCCCGAAGAACAGCCCGATACCCGCGACGGCGAACGCAGAGGCCACGACGAGCAGCGTGCTCATGGGCAGGATGTAGCGGAAGTCGCGGCGGATCGCGCGCAGCGACGTGGTCAGGCTCTCCCAGAACAGCATGACCGGCAGGAACAGCAGCAGCACGGTCTCCGGCGGCAGCTGGATCTCGCGGAGGGCGGGCACGAATCCCAGCGCGAGGCCGATGATGACGAGCACGAGCGGCAGCGCGAGCCGGAGCCGCGGTGCGAGCAGGGCGCCCGTGAGGATCGTGAGCCCCAGCAGAACGGTGACTTCAAGACCTTCCATGCGCGGCCTCCTCTCGTCTCGCATGCGGACCGCGAGCGCTGTCCGCCCAGAGCACAGCGCCGCATGGGACCACGGTATTCCCGGGTGGGACTCCGTCGCCATCGATGCCGGCACATCCGTCGCACCGGGCGGCGGCCCGAGAGGTCGGCGCCCGAGCGGTCAGCGCGCCGTGTCGGCGAGAGGCGGGTCCGCGGGGTGCGGTGCGGCAGGAGCGCTGTCGCTCGTCGACTGGAGCACCAGATGCGCGCGCTCGTGCCCGCCCTGCAGGCGCTCCCGCACGCTTCGCCCGCTCAGCAGGCCGGCGAGGTAGCCGCCGGCGAATGCGTCGCCTGCGCCGACCGGCTCGACCACCTCGGTGGGGATCGCGGGCACGAAGGTCCGGCCGTGCGCGGAGAACTCGGTGGCGCCGACATCGCCGTCCTTGACGATCAACCGTGCCGGTGCGGGGAGGAGCTCGCGCACGTCCTCCGCGGTCCGGCAGCCCCACAGCGTCTCCGCCTCGTCGCGCCCCACGAAGACGATGTCGGCCCGGTTCGCCAGATCGCGGAGGACCGGGGCGGCGTCGGCGACCGGCCAGAGCCCCTGGCGATGATTCACGTCGAAGCTCAGCAGCGCACTGCTCGCGGCGACGCGCTCGAACACGGCGTCGATCATCGCGGCGCAGTCGCCCGAGAGGACGGGGGTGATCCCCGAGACATGCACGACCGCCGCCTCCTCGATCGGGATCCGGACGATCGACGCGGGGGTCATCCGCGACGCGGCGGACCCGGCTCGGTAGTAGCTGACGCCGCGACCGGGATCCTTGAAGAAGACCCCGGTGGGCGCGGTCTCATCGAAGGACACCCAACGGGTATCGATGCCCTGTGCCGTGATCTCGCGGTGCACCCGGCGTCCGAGCACGTCGTCTCCGAGCGCACTCACCCAGGCGGCCGCGCCGCCGAGCGCCGCCACGTGCCCCGCCACGTTGGATTCGGCGCCGCCGATGCGGAGCCGGATGCTCTCCGCGTCGAGGAGGGACTCCGCCCTGCTCGGTGTCACCATCGCCATGGTCTCGCCGATCGCGATGAGAGCGGGAACGTCTGCTGATGCCATTCCGGCATTCTCCCCCACCGATCACCACTGACGCAACACTCGTTGCATGAGACGCAACTGAATGGATTGCGCGACGAATCCTCCCCTTTCGGGGCCGCCCTGCGGATCCATCGGTGCTCAGCCCAGTTGCTCGGTGAGTTCGAACCAGCGCAGCTCGAGCTCCTCGACCTCGGCCTCCCGCGCGGAGATCTCCTTCATCTTCTCGCCGAGGCCCGCGTAGTCGGACTGATCGTGGTCGGCGAGGGCGTGCTTGGCGCGGTCGATCTGCTCGGCCAGCTTCTGCATGCGGCGTTCCAGGGCTGTCAGCTCCTTCTCGGCCGTGCGACGATCGGCGCCGCTCAGGGCGGACTCGGCCGCCGGTGCTGACGCGGAGGCGGATCCTGCCGCAGGGGCCTTCTGATGCGTCTGCTCGAGCGCGCGCAGCCGCAGATACTCGTCCACCCCGCCCGGCAGGTGCCTGAGGCGCCGGTCCAGGATCGCGTACTGCTGATCGGTCACCCGCTCCAGGAAGTAGCGGTCGTGGCTCACGACGAGAAGGGTGCCCGGCCAGGAGTCGAGCAGATCCTCGATCGCCGCGAGCATGTCGGTGTCCATGTCGTTCGTGGGCTCGTCGAGGATCATCACGTTGGGCTGATCGAGCAGCACGAGTAGCAGCTGCAGTCGGCGCTGCTGGCCGCCCGAGAGGTCCTTGACGGGCGTGGAGAGCTGCGCCGAGGAGAAGCCGAGCCTCTCCAGCAGCTGCCCCGGCGTCAGCTCGGCCGCCTTGGATCCGGTCCCGAACGTATAGGTCGTGCGCAGCCGCCCGATCACGATGCGCACCGGCTCGTCCCAGACGTCCTGCAACTCGTCCAGGCGCTGGGTGAGCGTCCGCACCTGCACGGTCTTGCCGTGCTTGACCCGGCCGCTCGTGGGAGCCAGAGTCCCGGCGACGAGGCCGAGCAGGGTCGACTTGCCCGCGCCGTTGACGCCGAGGATGCCGGTGCGCTCCCCCGGCGCGATCCGCCACTCGACGTCGCGCAGCACTTCGCGCTCCGGGGTCGATGCGGAGGCGGGGAAGGTGACGCCCGCGTCGATGAGATCGACGACGTCCTTGCCGAGCCGCGAGACCGCGAGCGACTGCAAGCCGATGCGGTCGCGGATCTCCGGCACGTCGGAGATGAGCTCGTTCGCCGCATCGATGCGGAACTTCGGCTTCGACGTGCGCGCGGGGGCGCCGCGGCGCAGCCAGGCGAGCTCCTTGCGCGCGAGGTTCTGCCGCTTCGCCTCGGTCGCCGCCGACATCCGGTCGCGCTCGACGCGCTGCAGGATGTACGCCGCGTAGCCGCCCTCGAAGGGCTCGACGATCCGGTCGTGCACCTCCCAGGTCTCCGTGCACACCTCGTCCAGGAACCAGCGATCGTGCGTCACGACCATGAGCGCGCCCTGGTTCGCAGACCAGCGCTTCTTCAGGTGCTCGGCGAGCCAGCCGATCGCCTCCACGTCGAGGTGGTTGGTGGGCTCGTCGAGCGCGACCACATCCCAGTCCCCGACGAGCAGCTTCGCCAGCGAGACGCGACGGCGCTGGCCGCCGGAGAGGTCGGCGACGGAGGCGTTCCAGTCCAGATCGCTCACGAGGCCGTCGATCACGTCGCGGACCTTCGGATCCCCCGCCCACTCGTGCTCTGGGGTATCGCCGACGATCGCCCCGCCCACCGTGAGGGCGTCGTCGAGCACGTCGGCCTGGTCGAGAACCCCGATCGTGGTGCCGCCGCGCACGGTCACGCGCCCGGCGTCGGGCTCCAGGCGTCCGGCGAGCATCGCGAGCAGGCTGGACTTGCCGTCGCCGTTGCGGCCGACGATCCCGATCCGATCCCCCTCTTCGATGCCGAGGGTGACGGAGTCGAAGACGATCCGGGTGGGGAACTCGAGATGGAGGCCTTCGGCCCCGAGGAGATGTGCCATGTCGGTTCCTAGCGTACGGAACCGACCGGTGCTCCTCCCTCCACGATCTGCGGGCGCGGCTCTACGGTAACGTCGGGCACGACCGATCACAGGCTTTCGAGGGAGCGGGATGGACCTACCGCACCGCGCGCGGGCACACGCGCGCTCGTGGATCGAGTGGGCGGCGGTCGTCACCATCATCGTCGCCGGCGCGTGGACGACCTGGGTGCGCGTCCCGCCCGATCACCGCCGTCGCCCCTGGGCCGAGGACGCGAACATCTTCCTCGATGAGGCGATCCGCGACGGTGCGTGGAGCGTCATCGTGCACGGCTACGCGGGCTATCAGCATCTGCTCCCCCGCCTCGTGATGGCGGCGATCTTCCCGTTCTTCGACATCGCGCGCTACCCGATGCTGGTCTTCGCGATCTGCTCGGTGTTGGTCGGTGCAGCCGCAGCAGCCGTGTTCTGGCTGTCCCGGGACCTGCTGCCCTGGCTACCGGCCCGGGCGACTCTGGCAGCGATCACTGTGCTGCTCCCCCTCGCCGCCCAGGAGACGATCGGCAATCTCGCGGATCTCCACGTCTACGCCCTGTGGATCATGCCGTGGCTGCTGCTGTATCGCCCGCGGCGGTGGAGCAGCAGTGTCGCCTGGGCCGCCATCGCGTTTCTGCTCGTGATGACCGAGATCCAATGCGCCTTCTTCTTCTGGTTGATCCCCTTCCGCATGCGGCGCACGGAAGCGCGCGCCTTCCCGATCTTCGCCGCCTTCCTCACCGGCTCGGTCTGGCAGATCGTCACCGCTGTCCTCGTCGCACGCCCGCCGGGTGAGGGCCCGTTGAGCATCGGATCGACCTTCCTCGGTTGGATGGTCAACACGGTCATCCCGCTGGCCCAGGCGGACCCGGTCGCCGTGCGGGCGCTCATCCACTCCTCGGGGCTGCTCGTCGCGTGGGCGATCCTCGTCCCTGTCGCCGCGGCGACGTGGGTCGCGCTGTGGAAGGGCACCCCGAAGCAGCGTCTTCTCACGGTCACCCTGCTTCTCGGGTCGGCTGCGACGTACACCGGCAGCGTCTGGGCGAACAGCCAGGACGCGTTCCGCTACGCCGAGTTCGGTCTCGACCACATCGACACTCTCACAGTGAACATCCGCTACGGGGTGCCGTCCGGCATGCTCTTGAGCGCCGTGATCCCACTGGCCGCGGCGATCCTGGTGTCCCGCACCCGAGAGCCGACCCCTCAGGCCAGGCGCACCGCGACCGCGGCGATCACGACCGCATTCGCCGCGGTCTGCTGCATCGCCGTCGTCGCCACTATGTGGCACGGCGACCTCCACACACTGTCCTTGCGGGGGACGGTGCCGGAATGGCCGGAGGCCGTCCGCGCCGCCATGGATCAATGCGGGTCGACCAGGCCGCCCGAGACCGTCTCGCTGCCTGTGGCGCCCTGGCGCTCCCTCGACCTCTCGTGCACGGAACTACTCTCCCTGCGACGATGACCGATCGGGCCGAGGGCGAGCGCCGCCTTCGTCCGTGCACCGCTCAGGCCAGGCGCAGGTGCACGATGTCGCCGGCGGCGATGCGGTGCTCCGCCCCCTCGGCGCTGACGATCAGGCAGCCGTCCGCGCCGAGCCCCGACGCCTCGCCGACCAGATCGGCGCCGCCGGGGAGCATCACGCGCACCGTCCGGCCGAGCGTGAGGCAGCGCGCCGCCACGGCGTCGCGCAGACCGCTCGCGACCGCCGAGCCGTGCTCCACGAGCCCCTCGATCCACCCGTCCAGCCGGGCCAGGTAGCCGGCGACGAGCAGGTCCGAGTCGGCCTGCGCGCCCTCCACGGCGAACGAGGTCGCGGTCTCGACCGGGAGCTGCTCGGCCGTCATCGCGGTGTTCACGCCGGACCCGACGATCACGACGTCGGATCCGGTGGCCTCGGCGAGGATGCCGCAGATCTTGCGGTCGCCCACCAGCACGTCGTTCGGCCACTTCACGCCCACGCCCCGCTCGGGCAGCTGAGCGGCGATCGCGTCGGCCATCGCGAGGCCCGCGGCGAGCGGGATCCAGCCGCGTTCGGCGAGGGGAACCCGCGGCACGCGCAGCAGCACGGACAGGGCCAGCGCGGATCCGGCCGGCGCCGTCCACACGCGGTCGAGGCGACCACGGCCGGCGACCTGGTCCTCGGTGAGGATCGCGGACAGGTGGAGCCAGCCGTCCCCGTCATCCGCATGCGCGCGCAGATCGGCGTTCGTGGATCCGGTGGAGACGACGACCTCGAGGCGTGCGGCGGCCGCGGTGCTGTGCGGGAAGCTCATCCGGTCACCCTATCCGCGGGGTCCGGCGGAGGACGAGGACGGCCGCCGACGGTCAGAGGGTCCGCACAGAGGATCCCGCTCCGGTGTTGTGCCTCTCATCCAACGGACCCCCGGGCCCCGGCGCTAATGTGGAAACCGTGACGGACACGCCTGACCTCTATACGACCGCCGGCAAGATCGCCGACCTCCGCGCCCGCTACGACGAGGCCGTCGTCGCGGCCGAGGCGAAGGCCAAGGAGAAGCAGCACGCCAAAGGCAAGATGACCGCCCGCGAGCGCATCGAGCTGCTCGTGGACCCCGGCAGCTTCGTCGAGTTCGACGAGTACGTGCGGCACCGCACGACCGCGTTCGGCATGGACAGGAACCGGCCGTACGGCGACTCCGTCGTCACCGGCGTCGGCACGATCAACGGCCGCACCATCGCGGTCTACTCGCAGGACTTCACGACCTTCGGCGGCTCGCTCGGAGAGGTCTCCGGCGACAAGATCATCAAGATCATGGAGTTCGCGCTGCGCAGCGGCGTGCCCATCATCGGCATCCTCGACTCGGGTGGCGCCCGCATCCAGGAGGGCGTGCTCGCGCTCAGCAAGTACGGCGAGATCTTCCGCGCGAACACCCGCTCCTCCGGTGTGATCCCGCAGATCTCGATCATCATGGGCCCGGCCGCGGGCGGCGCGGTGTACGGCCCCGCCCTGACCGACTTCGTGATCATGGTCGACAAGACCAGCCAGATGTTCGTGACCGGCCCCGACGTCATCAAGACCGTCACCGGCGAGGACGTCGGGATGGAGGAGCTCGGCGGCGCGTACACGCACAACACCCGCTCCGGCGTCGCGCACTACCTCGCCGAGGACGAGGACGACGCGATCGACTACGCACGGACGCTCCTCGGCTTCCTGCCGGACAACAACATGGCGGAGCTGCCGTCGTACTCCAACGACTTCGAGTTCGAGACGACCGATGCGGATCGCACGCTCAACACGCTGATCCCGGACTCCGCGAACCAGCCCTACGACATCCACGCCGTCATCGAACACGTCGTCGACGACGGCGAGTTCCTCGAGGTGCAGCCGCTGTTCGCACCGAACATCGTGATCGGCTTCGGCCGCGTCGAGGGCCGCTCGGTCGGCATCATCGCCAACCAGCCCTCGCAGATGGCGGGCACGCTCAACATCGAGGCCGGAGAGAAGGCCAGCCGCTTCGTGCGGTTCTGCGACGCCTTCTCCATCCCGATCGTCACGCTCGTGGACGTGCCGGGCTACCTGCCCGGCACCGACCAGGAGTGGACCGGCGTGATCCGCCGCGGCGCCAAGCTCATCTACGCCTACGCCGAGGCCACGGTGCCCCTCGTGACCGTGATCCTGCGCAAGGCCTACGGCGGCGCCTACATCGTGATGGGCTCCAAGCAGCTCGGGGCGGACGTGAACCTGGCCTGGCCCACGGCCGAGATCGCCGTCATGGGCGGCCAGGGCGCCGTGAACATCCTCTACCGCGGTGAGATCAAGCGCGCGGAGGAGGCCGGCGAGGACGTCGCCGCCGTCCGCACCCGCCTCGCCAACGAGTACACCTACAACGTCACCAGCCCGTTCCTGGCCGCCGAGCGCGGCGAGATCGACGGCGTCATCGAGCCGGCCAACACGCGCGTCTCGATCGCGAAGGCGCTGCGGGCGCTGCGCGGCAAGCGCGCGGAGCTGCCCCCGAAGAAGCACGGGAACATCCCGCTGTGAGCGCGGAGGACGACGGGGCGGTCGAGATCCAGGTGTTGCGCGGCTCGGCCTCCGAGGAGGAGCTCGCGGCGCTCATCGCCGTGCTCTCCGAAGCCTTCGTGGCGGAGGAGGCGGATGCCGTGGCCGCCGAGAAGCCGGTGTCGGCCTGGGGCCGCACGCAGCGCGCCCTCAGGGCGCCGCTGCGCCGGGACATCCCCTGGGGCCGCTTCTCCGGCTGACCGCGCCCTGCACGCCGGCGACCGGGCTTCTCGGGCCTCCGACGGGGATATTCACCTCCGTCCGGATTTGTCCCCCAAAATACCTACAGACATCCCTCTTGCAACCCGGAAGACTCTTTCTTGCAACGCTTCGCGTTCGACCGGATCTCTGCCACAGGGTAGGCAGACGATCTCCGGTCTCTGCGGGCAGTTTTCGGGTAACTGTTCCGCGCCTGGCGAGGGGCGGGCGGCTTCGCCGCCCCTCGCCCTCTCTTCCTCCTCACGGAGAGAGGGGGCCTCTTCCTCACGAACAGAGCGGGCTCCCGTTCCTCGCGAAGAGCGGGCCTTCGCGGAAGGATCACTCCCCGCGCGAGCGCGGGATCTCGTGCCACAGCTCGACGGAGTCCTCGTCCGAGGACTCCCCCGCGGCGGAGCGTCCGACCACGGTCACCGCGATGCGCGCGTCCTTCGGGGCGCGGATGATCAGCCGCGCGGAGGACGAGTCCGCGAGCACATCCGCCAGCTCCTCGCGGATCAGGCCCTTGGCCTGCTCGTCGAGGCCCTCCAGCCCGCCATCGTCGAACACGGTCACGGTGGCGCCCCTCGCGCGCGCCGTCTCGATCGCCGCGCGGGCACGCTCGTTGAGCAGCTCTCCACCGCGGATCTCGTCGCGGAGCCGCCCCTCGGACAGATGCGCCTCCTGCCGCTCCTCGACGGACAGATCGCCCCGGGTCGCGATGACCCTGGCGAGGATCGGCCCGGCGACCGCGAGCGCGTACTGGACGCGTTCGCGGCGCTCGCGCTGGCGGACGATCTGCGTCGCCTGCCAGGCCGACGCCGCCTGCTGGATCCCTGCCAGTCGATCGGTGTCCTGCACCGCGCGTCGCCAGAAGGCGACCAGCAGTTGGGCGATCACCATCCACACGGTCGATCCGACCAGCCCGAGGCCGAGCGCGTCCAGGAAACCGATCCACAAGGTCGACGCGATCGTGAGCAGGAGCAGCACCAGCCATCCGGCGAGCGGGCGGCGGCGCACGATGCAGACCACACCGATCAACCCCACGGAGCCGATGTACCAGGTGGCGTAGGGGGCGCGCAGCGCGCCGGAATCAAGGCCGAGATTGCTCAGCTGCGGGATCGCGACCGTGGAGGCGAGCGCCAGGGCGGCGGCCCAGCGCGGCATCTTCACCGCGCGAGCGGCGCCGACGATGGCGATCACCGCGAAGGACGCGAGGTAGATCGCCACGGCGAGCAGCACCAGCAGCGGACGCGGCGGCGGCGAGGTCCACCACAGCGCCCGTGCCGAGAAGTAGCAGGCGAAAACGAGCGCGAGCCCGGTCGCGACGATGCGGACGGTGAGCCTCATATCCGCGACCAGCCCATCGTGACGATCGTGCCGCGACGGTCGGAGTCGATCGTGGCGCTGCCGCCGACCGCCGCCATCCTGGCCAGGATCGAGGCGCGGATCCCGAGCCGGTCCGCACCGACCTGCGCCGGGTCGAACCCGTGGCCGGTGTCGCTGACCTTGACGGTGAGCCCCGTGTCGCCGTGCCCTTCGACGACCACGGCGAGCCCGCGCGCAGAGGCGTGCGCGACCGCGTTGCCGATCGCCTGCCGCGCGGCGAGGGCCATCGCACGGGCGACGCGGTCGGGGACGGCGCCGTGGCCGAACTGCTCCACCTCGATCGTCAGGCCCATCTGCGTCACGGCGCGGCGCAGATCCTCAGCGAGCAGCTCGACCTCCACCGGCTCGTCGCTGCCCTCCTGCGCCGGCGCCTCCGCATTCGCGAGGCGGGTCAGTGCCTCCCTCGCCATGTCCATGGCGAGGGCGCGCTCCCGGTCGGTGCCTGCGCGCTCGGCCGCGATCAGCGCGGCGAGCACGCTGTCGTGCATGAGCGCTGCCACGGCGACGCGCTCGTGCTCGACCGCCTCGGCGGACGCGGCCTCGGTGTAGAGCGCGACCGCGCGACCGCGGGCGTCGTCGACGCCGTTCGCGACCGAACGGAACATCCAGCCCAGCGCGACCAGCACGAGCCCGAGGATCAGCGTGAAGGACACGTCGAACGCCGTGACGATCCAGAAGTCCGCTCCGAAGTCGCCCTGCACGAGCCGGACGGCGCCGTAGATGAACGGGCCGACGAGCGCCCACGCGACCTGCACGCCGAGGGGGAATGCGACGACCGCCGCGACGCCGGCCACGTTGACGAGGAAGAAGATCCACGGCTGATCCGAGGGGTCGAGGTTCCTGTGGGTCGCCACGAACGGCCACAGCAGGAGGTCGATGAGGTACGCGACGAAGAAGATCCCCGCCGTAAGGCGCACCCCGCGCCCGAGCGTGCAGCACACCAGCATCGCGAGCCACGGCACGAACACCAGCGCCATCATCGTGACGTGCGGCGCATCGACGACCCGCATCTTGATGAGTGCGTTCACCAGCGCCTGGGTTCCGAGCGCGAGCGCGCCGACCCCGACGACGATCGCGATGATGCGCTCCATCCGCCGTCCGGCGAAACGCTCCAACTCCTGCCCGACCTCGCCGGGCGTGGGGATCTTCTCCCACGCCTCTCTGAGACCGTGATCCGCCGACACGCGCTCAGCCCCTCGGCCGCGGCGGCATCACGCTCGCCTCGGCCGGTGCGCCGCGGCGCCCGCGCGGTTCAGGAGACACCCTGCGGATCCTCCTGCGCCGTCTCCACGATGCCGTCCTCCATCGCGCGCCGCAGCAGGTCGACCTTCGTGGGCGCCGGGCGTCCGACCTCGACGTACTTGACCCTGATGCGGGTGATGTTCTCCTTGGCCGTCGAATAGGCCACGCCGAGCCGCTCCGCGACGACCTTGAGCGGCAGGCCCGTCGCGTACAGGCGGAGGACCTCGCGCTCTCGGGTGGAAAGCTGCGCGTCCGCGAACGCGGTGTCGCCGTCGACCGCGTTCGCCCACTCCACGTTGTTGAGGGCCTCGCCCCGCGCGACCGTGCGCACGGCGGCGATCACGTCGTCCAGCGGCGAGGACTTGCTGATGACCCCCGCGGCTCCCGCCGCGAGCGCCTCGCGCACCGACACCGGGCGGTCGGCCACGCTGTGGATGACCACGCTGGATCCGTCGACGACGAGCCGGGTGACGTTCTCGGTCACCGTCGTGCCGTCGCCCAGGGTGAGATCGAGAACGACGACGTCGGCGGGAGCACTGCCCGCGTGGCTTCGCGCATCGAGGTACTCTGCCACGCCGGCGCCCGCGAAGACGACGTCGAAGGACGCCCGCTCGAGCGCGGCGGCGAGTCCCAGACGAACGGACTCGTGGTCGTCGATCAGGGCTACACTGCTCACGGTCTCACCCTATCCCGTGGCCCGGCGGGTCCACGCTCGCTCCTTCACCGCGGGCGATCCTCCCGCCGCGGCTCACCGTGAGAGCAGGGCCACCGTCTCCAGGTGGTGCGAGTGCGGGAACAGGTCGAAGGCGCGGAGGGCCCGCGGCTCGTATCCCAGACCACGGAACGTGGCGAGATCCCGGGCGAGCGCGACCGGGTCGCAGGCCACGTAGGCGATCGCGGCCGGATCCAGTGCGGCGACGTCCTCGACGACGGCCCGTCCGGCGCCGGAACGGGGCGGATCCAGGATCACGGCGCCGCCGGCGAGGCCCCCGGAGGCGGCGCCGTCCGCACGCAGGAAGCGGTCCACGCGCGCGGTGACCGCCTGGACGCCGAGGTCGCGCAAATTCGCGGCCGCATGCCGGGTGGCGCGAGCGGAGGATTCGACGGTCGTGATCCGTCGCGCGCCGAGCCGGGCCAGGGTGGCCGAGAACAGGCCGACACCGCCGTAGAGGTCGAGGTGCGCAGCGTCCGGATCGACCTGCCCGTCGAGCAGCTCGGCGACGGCCCCGTCCAGGAGCCTGGCGGCGGCGGGGTGGATCTGCCAGAAGCCGTCGGCGTCGAGCGTGAAGGAGCGCTCTCCGACGCGCTCGACGATGGTCTCGGGAGCGGGGCGCCGCGGCCCGCGACGGCCCCTGGCTCCGTGCGCGACGCGCTCGGCCTCGGTGCGCAGCACGCGGCGCACCTCGCCGTCTGCGGGTTCGACGAGCTCGATCCGGCCTTCCGGCAGCCCGCGCAGCTCGCGCGCCGCCGCATCGATCGCGGGCCGGGCGAGCACGTGCTCGGCGACCGGCACCACGCGGTGACTGCGCGCGGCGAAGGGGCCGATGCGCCCCTCGTCGTCCACGTGCAGGGTGACCCGGGTGCGCCAGTTCTCGTCGGTTCCCGTGGCCTCGACCTCCGGGGCGTCGATCCCTCCCCCGGCGAAGCGGTCCAGAGCCTCCTGCAGCACCCGGCGCTTGAGCACGCGCTGGTGCGCGATCTCGATGTGCCCGAGGTCGGCGCCGCCCGGCCGCTGCTCCGGCACGCGCGACACGTCGGCCTCCGGCCACACGTGCGGGCGCCGATGCTCCGAGGCGTCGAGCACCTCGACGGTCTCGGCCCGCCAGAACGAGCGCGTGTCGGCGGCGTCGACCCCTGAGCCGGCCGAAGGGTCGGTCAGCCGCGCGCGCACGCGTTCGCCGGGGATCGCATCCGAGACGAACACCACGCGCCCCTCGTGCCGGGCGATGAAGACGCCGCCGTGCGCGATGGCGGTCACGTCGAGGTCGAGAAGGGCGCCCTCGGACGCGTGGGAATCGGTCACCCCTCGATCATCCCAGACCTCGGAGCCCGCCCGCCGCCGGATCCGGATCCGACGGCGGCGCACCGCTAGCGTTGACCCATGCGCGTGTGCCTCGCCTCCACCTCGCCCGCCCGACTCGCTCTCCTCAGGCAGAGCGGTATCGAACCGCTGTGCCTGAGCCCCGATGTGGACGAGGACGCGGTCGCCGCCGCCGAAGCGGAGCGGCTCGGCCGGAAGCTCGCACCGGAGGAGGTCGTGCTGCTGCTCGGGCGCGCGAAGGCCGCGGACGTCGCCGCGCGGATCCCTGACGCGCATCCCGAGTTCGAGGGGATCGTGATCGGCGGCGACTCGATGTTCGAGCTCGACGGCGAGGTGCACGGCAAGCCGCACACGCCGGAGCGGGCGCTCGCGCGCTGGCACGCCATGCGCGGCCGCACCGGCGTGCTGCACTCCGGGCACAGCGTCATCCTGGTGCGCCCCGGCGCGCCCGCCGAGGAGGCGCACGCGGTCGCGGAGGCCGCCGTGACGTTCGCCGCGGACATCGACGACGCCGAGCTCGACCGGTACGTCGCCACCGGGGAGCCCCTGCTCGTGGCGGGCGCCTTCACCGTGGACAGCCTGGGCGGCGCCTTCATCGAGCGGGTGGACGGCGATCCCTCTACGGTCGTCGGCATGTCCCTGTCCACCCTCCGGCATCTCGCCGGACGGCTCGGGATCCGCTGGACCGACCTGTGGAACGCGGTGCCGCCGTCTTCCTGAGCCAGCTCCCCGAGGACCCGCTTCGTAGGATCCGGGACGCGTTCCGCGCCGATTCTTGTGGAGAGTCGTCAAAAATATCGGCCGCGCTGTCGATAGGCTGACATTCATGCCTGACATCGCCAAGGTGCTCGTCGCCAACCGCGGCGAGATCGCCGTCCGCATCATCCGCGCCGCGCGCGACTCCGGTCTCTCCTCCGTCGCCGTGTACGCGGACCAGGACCGCGACGCCATGCACACGCGCCTCGCCGACGAGGCCTACGCCCTCGACGGGGCCACGAGCGCCGACACCTACCTGCAGATCGACAAGATCCTGTCGGTGGCCCGCCGCGCCGGGGCCGACGCCGTGCACCCCGGCTACGGCTTCCTCGCCGAGAACGCCGCGTTCGCCCGAGCCGTGATCGGCGCGGGCATGGTGTGGATCGGCCCCTCCCCCGAGGCCATCGAGGCCCTGGGTGACAAGGTCACCGCGCGCCACGTCGCCGAGAAGGTGGGCGCGCCGCTCGCCCCCGGCACCCCTGGCCCGGTGGAGACGGCCGCCGAGGTGGTCGCGTTCGCCGAGAAGGTGGGCCTGCCCATCGCGATCAAGGCCGCCTACGGCGGCGGTGGGCGCGGCCTCAAGGTCGCGCGCGAGCTCGACGAGGTCGCCGAGCTGTTCGAATCCGCGACGCGCGAGGCCGTCACCGCTTTCGGTCGGGGAGAGTGCTTCGTGGAGAAGTACCTCGACAAGCCGCGCCACGTCGAGACGCAGTGCCTCGCCGACGCCGAGGGCAACGTGGTCGTCATCTCGACGCGCGACTGCTCGCTGCAGCGCCGCCACCAGAAGCTCGTCGAGGAGGCGCCGGCGCCGTTCCTCACCGACGAGCAGAACGCCCTGCTGTACTCGGCGTCCAAGGCCATCCTCAAGGAGGTCGGCTACGTCGGCGCCGGAACCTGCGAGTTCCTCATCGGCGCCGACGGCACCGTGTCCTTCCTCGAGGTCAACACCCGCCTGCAGGTCGAGCACCCGGTCTCCGAGGAGGTCACCGGCATCGACCTCGTCCGCGAGCAGTTCCGCATCGCCGCCGGCGGCACCATCGACTACGACGACCCCGCCCCGCAGGGCCACTCGATCGAGTTCCGCATCAACGGCGAGGACCCGGGCCGCGGCTTCCTGCCGCAGCCCGGTCCGGTCCACGTCTTCAAGACGTTCGGCGGTCCCGGCCTGCGCCTGGACTCCGGCGTGACCGCGGGCGATGTCGTCTCCGGCGCGTTCGACTCGCTGCTCGCGAAGATCATCGTCACCGGCAAGGACCGTGCAGAGGCGCTCGAGCGCTCCCGGCGCGCGCTCGACGAGTTCGAGGTCTCCGGCCTGCCGACCGTGCTGCCGTTCCACCGCAAGGTCGTGAACGACCCCGCCTTCACCGCCGAGGACGGCCGGTTCGGCGTCTACACGCGCTGGATCGAGACCGAGTTCGTCAACGACATCCCCGCCTGGGACGGCGAGCTGGAGGCCTCCTCCGAGCCCAAGGGCCGGCACACGGTCGTCGTCGAGGTCGCCGGCAAGCGCCTCGAGGTCAGCCTGCCCGACCGCGTCGCCGCCTCCGTCGTGGGCACGGGCGGGCGTCCCGCCGCGGTGCCGCCGTCGCGGCGCAGTCACGCCAAGACCGTGAACGCGGGCGCGTCCGGCGATGCGGTGAAGTCGCCGATGCAGGCCACGGTCGTCAAGATCGCTGTCGAGGAGGGCCAGCAGGTCGTCAAGGGCGATCTCGTGGTCGTGCTCGAGGCGATGAAGATGGAGCAGCCGCTGCAGGCGCACAAGGACGGCGTCATCGGCAACATCAACGCCGACGCCGGCGCGACCGTGTCGGCCGGCCACCAGCTCCTCACGATCAGCTGACGCACCCCTCGGCCCGCGAAGGGCCGCAGCACCAAGAAGCGGCGCTCCCGGACGGGGGCGCCGCTTCTTCGTCGTCTCCGCGTCAGTTCGCGATGTAGACCTGATACCGCGCACTCAGTTGACAGCACACACGTTGGGCCCCGTGAAGCCGGCCGCCTTCGAGCGCGACCCGCACCGCGACTTGGTGTCGCCGCGCAGATGCTGCGACCTCGGCGACCGTGAGCTGCAGGATCACAGGCCTGCTCTTCCGTACGGAACCGCGTCGGGAACACTGGGGTTCGTCATGCACGGACGTTACGCACCCCTTCGGACAAGACCGCGCGCGCCAGCCCGCAATCGCAGGGAAGCACGGGGACGCCTCGCGGCTTCACCCCAAGAGGAGCGGGAGCACCTGCGGCAACGTCGACACGCCCTCAGCGGCGAGGAAATGCCCTGCGCCAGGCACCTCGACAACCCCGGCCTGCAGGTACCGGCCCAACGCGATCGTCATCTCCGTGGGGACCACCGAGTCATTGTCGGACAAGACAACGGAGCGACGATGCAGACGAGGCACCAGGCGCTTGAGGTCAATCGGGTCCCTGGTGAAAGCATCCAGTTCGGGTAGCGCCGGCAACGGATTCACGAACCCTGCGACGGCGACGAAAGCACCAATATCGCCGTCGGTGTCCGCGAGCGCTCGAAGGGCAGTTATCGCACCCAGGCTGTGCGCGACGACGGCGGTACTCGGCCCCGGCTCCCCGATCGCGTGACGCGCCGCGTCAGTCCACACGTCACGGTCCGGACTTCCAGATTCGGGAAGCGCTGGAACGTGCACGTCCAGGCCCTCAGCACGCAACCGATCAGCAACCCAGCCGAACCAATGGTCGCCCGGAGACGCCCCATAACCATGGAGGATAACGACGCGTTCGATGCTCATGATCACGGCAACCCTGACCGAGGCTGCGCCATTCCATCCGCCATCGCCAACCACTTACGGATCTGCGTGATATTGAGGGCTACCTCGATCGTCAGGTCGTTTGCTGACATCCCCTGGACACGAAGCCGTGCGTCCGCCTGCGGGCGCACGGCGTCGATGGACTTTAGCGGTTGAAGATCCCGGACTACCTCCACGGTGACGCGCTGCTCGCCGCACCTGGTCAAATGGACGTGCGCGGCGAGAAGACCCCGTTGCTTCGTCGTCGTCACCCGCGAAGCCCGCCACGCCGGAGGCGAGGTCCACGACCGCATGCCCGCGTTCCTCACCCCCGACGCGATGGACGCATGGCTCGAGCCAGCGAACCTCGACCGCGGCGGCCGGGAGAACATGCTCGCCCTCCTCGACGGATCCTCCACAGCGGCCGCCTCCACGATTGAGCAGTACGTCGTCGACCGGAAGGTTAACAACACCCGCATCGTCGACCCGTTCGACCCGACGGTTGTCGAGCCCGCTGGCTGACTCACCGGTCACGCCGCGGGACCTGTGTTGCGGGGAACGGGCTACCCCTCTCGGTGGAGGATTGAATCCGCACTGGCGGCGAGGGCGCGGCGCAGGGCCCGGGTGTCCGCGAAGCCGGCGGCGCGGGCGAGTTGGGTGAGGGTCATGTCTTTGCCTTCGCGGGTGCGGGCGAGGGCTAGTGCGAGTTCGACGCGGCGGCGTCTGATGTGTTCGGTGAGGCTTATGCCGGTGAATTTGCGTTGCAGGCTTCGGGCGGAGATGCCGAGCATGTCCGCGATCTTCTGGGTGTTGAGAGTGGGGTTGTGCGCGCTCACTTCGACGATGTCGAGGGCGCGGTCGTGAATGCTTCGACGGTATTCGCGCGTGAGCTGGCCCACAGTGAGGGCCGCGGTCCGCCTGTACAGCTCTTCGAGGAACCTCGCTTGTGCATGGCGCTGAGCCTCAGGAAGTTCCGGGGAGCGACGGGTGACGGCCGCTCCGAGCGCGGCGACGTCGCCCCAAAGCAGGTCTGTGAGGACGATCGGTGCGAACTCGAGGCCCAACACAGCGGCGAGGGCGCGGATGTCCGGGTTGCCACCCTCGGCAATGACGAGTAGCGCTTCCATACCTCTGGTCGTGACGCTGACGTTACCCGTGGAAACAACGAAGACGGCGACCTGGTCGCGGCTGACCGTCGTCGAACGCCCCTGGTATTGGACTGTGGCTTCGCCTCGGCTGGGCAGGATCACGTAGTCGTTCGAAGAATCGAGATGGATCGTCAACCGTGAGGCTCTCGTGTGCAGGAAATAGCTCCGCACGCCTTCGTAGGGCGCTGAGACGAAGTCGATGATTACACCGGGTGGGGCGACGATATCGCGGGGTAGATCCATATCCATTGAGACCACCTAATCCGGATTCCATCACGCGGTTCGCAGCCCTGTGTGCGTGCAGTTCCCGATCGACGGCGCGAACCCGGGCCACCATCTGATCCGTGTCGTGATTTTGCTCTTCGTTGGCGAGGTTTGCAAGACATCCCGCGCCTCCATGAACACGGTATGCAAAGTGGCCTTCTGCCCATTGAGGGCATGCGCACAGGCCGTGGGGGTCGGTGCGTTCGCGGAGAGAAAGAACGCACATGGGGAATGAAAATCAGGACGTCTCGCAGAGGGTCTCCCGGCGATCGGTGACGAAGGCAGCAGCCTGGTCGGTTCCGGTCATCGCAGCGGCGGTTGCCGTGCCGGCGCGTGCGGCATCCGCACCGGCGCCGGTGCGGATGGTTGACATCGTCGCCCTTCCGATGAGTGTGGTGAGCGCGTCGGACGCACCCGTGACCATGACGATCAACGGCACAGAGCAGCCGACCTACCGCCCCACGCTCGACAGTGGAGGTACGGGCACGACGGTCACCTATCAGGTGGGCTTCACGATCACGAACGATCCGACCAGCACAGTGCCTTTCCCCGCCGACGGAATTGTGCTCTCGATCGGGTACCACGACTCCGCGCAGCTCGGACTGTCGACGGGGCCGAACACCCTGTTCTCGTTCATGGATCTGCCGAACCGCGACACGAACCTCACCAATGTCACCCCCGGATTCAACTACGCGTTCTCCAGCTCATTCCAGCTGGGACCGGACCCTTTCGAGTACGCGGCATACGAGGGCGGATATCTCACGGTCGACCAGTACGCGTTCGTGCTCCCGTCCGCGATCCCACCGGGCGGCTCGTTGACCGTGACCTTCAACTACACTGTGCACGCCCTGCCCATCGCGAACATCCAGACCGCCTCGAACCTCGCGCCTCCGGTCACCGTGACCAATCAGCCGCGAAGCGCCGGCGGGCTCTCCACCACTGCCACGGCTGCAGGCTGGACGGAAACGGATACCGGGAACAACTACGGCCCGAACGACCACAACTACCAGAACTTCACCTACCTGACCTGACCAACTCAGGACACCGGCAGAGAGACGGGTGTGTGCTCTGCCAGCGGTCGGCCTATGTCCGGAGCAGGATGGCCGCCCCTGCCGAGTTCGGACGTTCACGCTTCTCGCCGCCGCTCTTCGGGCTCGCCCACCTGGGGACTTGATAGATGAGCCTGAAGAACCCACAGACGAGCAAACGCGAGCTCCCAGCCTCGCGTTGCTCGCTTTGTCTCCCCATCCCAGGGAAGCAAACAGGCGGCCCACACGCCCCCAGCCGTGGGGGCCGCCACCACAGTGGTAACGACCAGAAGGACACTCCGATGACAAACCGTACTGAACTCTTCGCCTTCCTTGGCTCCGAGGATACCGCCCCGAAATTCTTCGACCACGTCTCCGACACCGTCCAATGGACCGTGATGGGCACGCACCCGCTCGCCGGGCTGTACCGCACGAAGCATGCCTTCTTCGACGCCACTTTCGCGGTCCTGCCCGGACTGATGCGAGATGGCCTCACACTCCATGTCGAACAATTCCACGACGCCGGCGAGTACGGCATTGTCGAACTCCGAGCCAACGCCACAACCCTCGAAGGCGTGCCCTTCGACAACCGCTACTGCTGGGTCTGCCGATTCGACGAAGACCAGATCGTCGAGGTCCGCGCCTACCTTGACTCCGCCATGGTCGCGTACGTAGTTGGGCGCGGAAACGCCACGACGCTCCACTAACGCCTGTGCCGGACGAACTCGCCGTCTAGGCTCTGACAAGATTGGTCCGCGTGATGTGGCAGCCCTGGAGGTGAAGATCCCCGAGGGCTACCAACTGCTCTCCGTCCGCCGCGTCTGACCGCGGCACCAACGACGAAACCGCCCCCGCTTCTCTTCCTTGAGTTCTAGTGGTCGTCGCAACACCTGATCTTCCAGGGAATTGTGACGACCACTATGGACGAGCGTCGAAGTCGGCAGAGGTACACGGTCGAGGAGAAGGCAGCCTTCTTCGCGTTGTTCGAGGAGTTGCAGAGC